>DASUMJ010000332.1:0-10590 GCA_036277775.1 Candidatus Limnocylindrales bacterium | reverse complement strand
CTGACGCAGCAACAGCTCGCCTCACGCGTGGCGGTCACGCAGCCGACCATCTCGAAGCTCGAAACGGGTCAGACCCAGGGGATGCGGTTCAGGACGCTCTGCCGTCTCGTCGGCATCCTGCAGATCGGCGAGGAGTACCGCTTCCCGGACGGTCCGCCGCCGGCGACTCGACGGCTCCCGGGCAGTCAGGACGGAGCGCAGCCGGGCCCGGCCGCAGGGCGGCGCGCCAGTCCCCGGCGATGAGGTGCGGCCGCGCTCGTATGGAGCCGACGGGAATGTCAGACGAGAGCCGTGGGCCAACGAGGATCCGGGCATACGAATGGCCCGTTCCGTCCGGGACGCCAAAGCCGCCGCCGTGCCAGCCGGGCGCCTACGACTTCTCGGTCACCCGGTACTCCAGGTACTTCCCGGCCATGAGCCGCGTCTGGGCGTCGAGCGCCGGCAGGTTCGAGAACACCAGGCCGACCACCGGCAGCAGGAGCCACTGGACCCGCGACGCGACGTTCCGCAGCAGCCCCCAGGATGCCGGCCGCGGCGGCGAGATCCGCTCCTCGACGTACATCAGGACGGCGAGACACCCGAACGCCCCCGTCAGCAGCCACGACGCGTAGAGCGGCAGGTTCTGCCCGAGCGTCGTCTGCGCGAACGCGGGGTTCAGGATCAGCGGCAGGTTCGATCCGAAGATGATCACGAACGGGGCGATCGCCCAGTTCAGGTGGTCGAGCCACAGGTCGAGCAGCCGCCGGACGCGGAGCATCCGCGGGATCTCCGAGTGCGCGAAGGCATTCCGGATGTAGTACGGGATGTCGGTGACGCCCCACGCCCAGCGCCGGATCTGGGTGTACTGCTGGACGAGCGACCGCGGGTAGGATCGGGCCCGGACGGCGTCCCCGTAGATCGGCATGAACAGCGGGATCGCCCGGAACTCGCCCGAATACCGGAAGAACGACTTCCAGTAGAAGCGGCTGTCCTCCGGAATCGCGTCGGTCGCCCAGTAATCGACCTCGTGGACGGTCTGCAGGCTCACCGAGTACGACGAGAAGCTGATGAGCTTCTCCGGGGTGAGCGACCGCCACATCTGGACGTGGGTCGCGCCGATCGCCACGAGCCGGACGGGCAGCGGCGTGTCCCAGATGTTGTTGTGGAACATCGGGACCGGCTGGTAGAGGCGGCGGAAGCGATCCGGGTCCGTGAGGAACGTCCAGCTGAGGTACCCGAAGTAGCCCCGATGGACCCGGTAGTCCGAATCGAGGTCCGTGACGAGCACCTCGCGGGGATCGAAGCCCAGCCGGGTCAGCTCTCGATGGAGCCACCGGCCGCCGTACGCCATCGCGCTGCTCTTCCCGACGACGATCCCGGGCTCGAGCGGATCGAGGATGTGGAAGAAGTGGAGGAACGACTCGCCGAACACCTCGCGGAGCCGCGCGACGTTCTCTCGACCCGCCAGGTCGGTCTCGCGGGTGATGATCGCGACCATCTTCCGTTCCGTCGGCCAGTCGGCGTCGGCCAGGGCGCGGACCGTCTCGTGGAGCTTCTCGTACGGTTCCGTATAGGTCGGGACGAGCGCCACGTGCCAGAGCCGGTCGGGATCCGGGATGGCGTCACCGCGTCGGGCGAGCAGCCGGAGCAGGTCCTTCCGCTCGTCGCGGAGCCGCGCCGCGGCGCGCCGCCCGCCGGCAGCGGCCCGCCGCTCCCCTGCCCGCTCGAGGTCCCGGACCCGGACGTCGATGGCCCGGAGCCGCGCCTCGATCGCGCCGATCCGGCCGGCGATGTCCCGGAGAGCAAACGTCCGGGCCCGCCAGTCGACCACGACGGTCCGGCGGATCATCGTGAACGCCGCGGCCACGCTGCCGGTGAGCATCACGGCCTTGTAGAGCCAGTAGACGTCGAACGTGAGGACGAACCAGGCGACGATCTCGGGCCAGCGGAACGACAGGCCCACCGACAGGACGATCAGGCCCCAGGTGATCGCCCCCGGCACGACCTCGAGGAGCCGCTGCAGGGCCCGCGCCCGATCGGCGACGACCTCCGGGGCGGCCGGATGGGCGGTCGATGAGTCGGTCAGCCCGGCGACGCCCTCGGCTCGCGTTGTCGACGCCGCCGGAGCGGCCTCAGCCACCGATGGGGATCGGCGTCACCCAGTGGGCGAATTCGGGCGTCCGACCACGGACCGCGTCGAAGTACGCGTCGCGCATCCGGCGGGTGATCGGCCCGACTTCGCCGTTGCCGACCTTGCGATGGTCGAGCTCGACGACCGGCGAGAGCTGGACCCCGGTGCCGCACAGGAACATCTCGTCGGCGACGTAGATCTCCGAGCGGTCGATCGAGCGGACCTCGACCTGGTAGCCGTTCGCCGCCGCGAGCTCGAACATCGCGCGTCGGGTGACGCCCTCGAGGATGTCGTCGCTGACCGGCGGGGTCAGGAGGACACCGTCGCGGACGACGAACATGTTCGCGGCCGAGGCCTCCGACGCGTGGCCGTCCGGGGTCAGCACGAGGGCTTCGTCGAACCCGTTCAGCTCGGCCTCGGACTTCTGGAAGGCCATGTTCACGTAGCCGCCGACGATCTTGCCCCGGGCCGGGAGGGCCTCGTCGGCGTTCCGCCGCCAGGACGAGGTCATGAGCCGGACGCCCTTGTCGACGTCGATGTAGTTCCCGAACGGGACGGCGAAGATGACGAGCTCGTGATCGAGGTGATGGAGCCGGACGCCCACCGCACGGCTCGACTTGTAGAAGCACGGTCGGATGTAGAGATCCTGGCGGAGGCCGTTGCGGGACCCCGTCTCGACGGCGAGCCGGACGAGCTCGTCGACCGGCGGCAGGTCCTCCATGAAGAGCATCCCGGCGTTCCGGCGGATCCGCTCCATGTGCTCCCGGAGGAAGAGGCCGTAGAGCGTCCCCTGCTCCGCGTTCCAGTAGGCGCGGATGCCTTCGAACACGGCCGTGCCGTACATGAAGGCGTGGGTCATGATGCTGACCTTGGCGTCCCGCATCGGGACGAACGCGCCCTCGAAGTAGCAGATGAGGTCGTCCAGCGCGGGGGCGGCGGGGGCGGCGGCCGCGGTGGCGGTCTCCGAACCGGGTGCCTTCTCGGTGAGCATGCGACGCGGCTCCTGGTAGGCGCGGCGGACGGCCGCGAGTCGGGATCGAGGCGAGGCCGCGAGTATACCGCTCGTCTTCCGGCCGCCTGAACGGCCGTTCGGCCCGTGTTCGACCGGCCGTCGTCCGATCGCCAGGCTGACGACGTCGGTCAGGAGCCCCCGCCGAGGATCACCGTGATCACGATCGCCAGGTACGCGACGTAGAAGAGGCCGCCGACGAGCAGGCCGCGGCCGCGCAGCCTCCCCGACCGGGCCATCGGGATGAAGATCGCCGCGCTCGCGAGGAAGGCGATGCCGGCCGAGGCGAACGCCGTGTACGTGCCGGGCCCGGCGACCCAGGCCTGGGGGGCCAGGACGAGGGCCACGACCGTCGGGATCGCCGACTGGAAGACCATCGCGCCGGTGATGTTCCCCATCGCGAGCGTGTCCTTGCCCTGGCGGACCCAGATGATCGAGTTGAACTTCTCCGGCAGCTCGGTCGCGATCGGGGCGATGACGAGGGCGAGGAGGACCTCGCTGACGCCGATCGCGTGGGCAACCTGTTCGACGGCACCGACGAACGCGAACGCCCCGACGATGATCAGCCCGAGCGCCGCGAGGACCTGGAGGTTCACGACCCGCAGCCGGGGTGCGTCGTCGGGCTCGCGCCGGTTGGCCGGGTCGAGCCGGCGGAACCGGAGCGGGGCGAGGTCCTCGACGTCGATGCTCGGGTCGGCCTCGAAGTGGCCCTTGACGTACCAGACGTAGATCAGGAGCAGGGCGACGGCCGCGACGTACCGCGGCCAGACGAGATCCGGCGGGAGGATCGCGGCCGCGATGGCGATGCCGTAAGCGATCGCGAACGTCCGCATGTCCGTGCCGAGGACCTTCGTGTCGACCGGCATCACGTCGCCGGTCGGTCGCTTGCGAGCCTGGGTCAGCACGGCGACCCCGGTCACGAACATCGCAAGCGTCGACAGCATGAACGGCGCGCCGAGGATCGCCCCCACCCCGATCGCGTGGGTCGCCTCGCTCGTGGCGAAGCCGATCGCGATGATCGGGATCATCGTCTCGGGCAGGGCCGTCCCCACCGCCGCGAGGACCGACCCAACCGCCCCCTCCGCCAGCTCGAGCTTCCGCCCGAACCATTCGATCCCGTTCGTGAACAGCTCGGCGCCGAGCAGGATGATCACGAACGAGAAGGCGAGGACGAGCACCTGTTCCACGGGTCAGCCTCTGGTGTCGGGGGAGATCGTGCTGAGGGCCACGCCGAGGGCGATGACGGCGAGAATGATGACAGCCACGGCCGCCATCTCCCGCTCACCGGCCCGCACGAACCCGAGCAGCGCCACGAGGACGCGGGCCGCGGGGGTCGCGAGGACCACGAGGACCCCGAGCCAGACGAAGCCCGCGGGCTGCAGTGACGCGACGTCGGCCAGCAGCCGCGCGGGGTCGAGCGGCGGGGCGACGTCGAGCGGCGATCGCCCGCTCGCGAGCATCAGCACGACACCGATCCCGATCAGGGCCACTGCGGCGTAGGTTCCGATCCTCAGGAGGCGGCCGACCCGGGCCTCCAGGGCACCGCGGGGCGGCGGGCCGTTCTCGATCATGGCATGCCCACGGCGCGGCGGACCATGAGGTAGGCCGTGTACGCGAGCACGGCGGCGAAGAGGAAGCGCAGGACCCGGACGTCGACCCGGTGCGCGATCCGCGAGCCGATGGTCGCGCCGAGGAACACGCCGAGAGCGGCCGGCGCGGTGGCGTACGGATCGATCCCGCCGCGGAGCAGGTAGACGATCGCGCTCGTCGATGCGGTGATCGCGATCATGAAGTTGCTCGTGGCCGTCGCGACCCGGAGCGGAACGCCCATCAGGAGATGCATGACCGGGACCATGACGAGCCCGCCGCCGATCCCGAGGAGGGCCGACACGATGCCGCCCCCAACGCCGCCCACCGCCCCGCTGACGGGCGCCCGAACCCGATAGTCGGGGCCGGACATGCCGTCGAGGATCCGGCCCCGAGCGGGCGACGTGGGCGGTCTCGGCTCGGGCGGCGGGAGCGTCGAGTCCGTCGCGGCCGCCCCCCGGCGCGGACGGAGCATCGTGGCGGCCGTGTAGACGAGGAGGATCGCGAAGAGTCCGGCCAGGAGCCGCTCGTCGAGGAGGAACGCGATCAGGCCGCCGATGAGCGCCCCGACGGCGGTGAACAGCTCGAGGACCATCCCGAGCCGGAGGTTCGCGGCCCCGCGATCCAGGAAGATCGCAGCCGACGCCGCGCTCGTCACGATCACGCAGACGAGCGAGACCCCGACCGCCTCCCGGACGGGCAGGTTGAAGCCGAGCGTCAGGAGCGGGACGAGGAGGACGCCGCCGCCCAGCCCGAGGAGCGCGCCGAACACCCCCGTGGCGATCCCGCCGACGATCAACAGGACGGCGATCTCCACCGCGACGGTCGCTCGATGCCGCGCGCGCCTGACGCCGCTGCCGCGGCTACGGGCGGAGGTGCTGGGGGGCGTAGGGCAGGAGCGCCACGTGGCGAGCGCGCTTCAGGGCCACGGCGAGCTCGCGCTGGTGGCCGGCGCACGTGCCGGTCTTCCGGCGCGGCTCGATCTTCGCCCGCTCGGAGAGGTAGCGGCGGAGGCGGTTGACCTCCTTGTAGTCGATCTGGACCGTCTTGTCGGCACAGAACGAGCACACCTTCCGGCGGCGGCGGTCGCGGTAGAAGTCGTCTCGCTTTCGGGATCGGGCGGGGGGCATCGGTCAGCTCTCCTCGGGGCGCCCGGGGTGGGCGCGGTTCATCGGTCGACGGTCGTCGTGGAACGTGCTCAGAACGGCAGCTCGTCGATCTCGGTGTCGTCGAACGGGCGACCGGACGGCGGGGCGCCCGCCGCGGCGCCGGCGGCGGCCGGGGCGCCCGCGAAGGTGCCCTCCTGGTCGCGCCGGTCGAGCGGGACGACGTTGTCGGCGGTGATCTCGAGGGACAGGCCCTTCCGGCCGTCCTTCGTCTCGTACTCCCGGGTCCGGAAGCGGCCGTCGATGAGGACGCGATTGCCCTTCCGGAGGTTCTCGGCAGCCCGCTCGGCGCGGTCGCCCCAGACGCTGACCCGGAACCAGTCGGTCGCCTCGACCCACTCGCCGGTCTGCTGGTTCTTCGTGGACTGGTTCACGGCAACGCTGAACTCGGTGACCGGTCGCCCGTTCGGGGTGTAGCGGAGCTCCGGGTCACGCCCGAGGTTGCCGACGATCTGGATCTTGCAGAACGCCATCGCTCGCCCTCCTCAGTCGATGGCGGCCGGGGCCGCCTCGCTCTCCGACTCGTCGATCCGCTCGGTGCCGTCGTCGATGTCCTCGTCCTCGGCGGACGGGAGCTCGGTGTCGTCGAGGCCCTCGGCGTCGGACCGGGCCGCCTTCGCGGGCCGCTCCTGGCGGACGACGAGATGGCGGAGCACCTCCTCGGTGATGAGGAGCGTCCGCTCGACCTCGAGGATCGTCGTCGACGGGGCCTCGAACACGACGATGTGGTACGAGCCCTCGCGGTACCGTTCGATGGGGTACGCGAGCCGCCGGCGGCCCCATGGGGCGACCTTCACGATCTGGCCGCCATCGGCGGCGATCTGGCGGGTCGTGCGATCGATGATCGCGGAGATTCGCTCGTCCGGCGCGTCCGGACGGAGCACGAGCATGAGTTCGTAGCGGCGCATGGGCCGTCAGCTCCTTCCTGTGGGAATGCCCCGCTGGTCGTGGTCGACGCGGAGCCGAAAGGTCGGCCGGGAGTCTACCACGCGAGCGGCGATGTATCCTCTTGTGCCGCCGGCGTCCGCCGGCGTCTTGGCATCCATCGCAGCCGGGGAGCTCCGTGGCCAACAGCCGCATCCTGCTGATCTCCGACGCCACCGACGAGGTCGTCGCGACGTCCCTCCAGACCCCGGCGCATGCCGTCGTCCGCGTCGCCGACACGGCCGCCGCGATCG
This sequence comes from Candidatus Limnocylindrales bacterium, assembly GCA_036277775.1. Lineage (GTDB taxonomy): Bacteria > Chloroflexota > Limnocylindria > Limnocylindrales > CSP1-4 > UBA5189. Next base: position 3,540 of record DASUMJ010000332.1, on the reverse strand, counting down.
AGGCGGAGGGCGAGCACGAAGTCGTGGTCATCGACCTCGACGTCGACCCGGAACTCGTGATCGATGCCAGCCGCGAGATTCGAGGCAGCTCGAAGCTCGCGACCGTCCCGATCCTCGCCTTCACCCACTCCGACGACATCGAGGCCCGGATCGGCCTGCTCGAGGCCGGCGTCGATGACGTCATGGTCCGGCCGTTCGATCCCCGCGAGCTCGACGCCCGGGTCGAGGCGCTCTCACTCCGGTACCAGCGATCGCGCGACATCTCCCGGGGGGGAAGCGGAGGCTCGAGCCAGTCCGTCATCGTCGATCGGGACCCCCGGCAGCATCGGGTGATCGCGATCTTCTCGCCGAAGGGCGGCGTCGGGACGACGACCGTGGCCGCGAACGTCGCCGTGGCGCTGGCCGCCCGCACGCCGGACAAGGTCGCCGTGATCGACCTCGACCTCCAGTTCGGCCAGATCGCGACCCACCTGAACATCCAGCCGCGCCTCACCGTCGCCGACCTCGTCCGGGACGAGGTCGCGCTCCGCGACCCGGGCGTCTTCCAGACCTACACGGACCGGCACGGGTCGAGCCTCGCCGTGCTCGCGGCGCCGTCGTCGCCGGACGGCGCGGCGCCGATCACCGAGGCCATTGTGACCCAGCTCCTCGGGACCGCCGGGCGTGCGTTCCAGTACGTCGTCGTCGATGCCGGGTCGATCCTCGACGAGCGGAGCGAGACCGTGCTCGCCAAGGCCACCGACATCGTGATCGTCGTGACGCCGGAGTTCCCGGCCCTGAAGTCCGTCCATGCCCTCCGCGAGCTCCTGGCCGCGAGCGGCGACGAGCTCGCTGAGACGTCGTTCGTGCTGAACGAGATCTTCGCCCGCGAGATCCTCCGGCCCCGCGACATCGAGGAGGCGCTCGGCACGAAGATCGCGCTGACGATCCCGTACGACGCGTTCGCCTTCCTGAAGAGCGTCAACGAGGGCGTCCCGGTCGTCGCCGGCGCGCCGCGCACCCCGGCCGCTGCGCAGCTGAACCGCCTCGCCCTGAAGCTCGCCGGGATCGAGGTCGCGGCGGTCGCCGCCGATCGCGGGCCGCGCGGCTTCAGGTCCTTCTTCGGACGCGACTGAGGCTGCCGGCCGACGCCGATCGGCGTCGATAAGATTCCGTGGCAGGGTCTCGTACCGGAGGAGGGAGTCGAACCCTCACGCCCTCGCGGGCGGCCGATTTTAAGTCGGCTGCGTCTGCCGTTCCGCCACTCCGGCAGATCGAGAGTAGCGGTTCCTCAGTCGTCGCGACCGGTGCCCGACCAGCCGCCCGCGTCCCGGCTCCGGGTCAGCCCTTCGGCCGCGTCCGCGGCGCGCGGATCCGGGACGATCCGGCCGCCCCGGACCGTCGCGCCGACGACCATCGCGGCACCGACGAGCACGACGTTCTTGATGATGTACTGGCCCTCGAGCGTCGGGGCGAACGGGAAGACGCTGAACGTCTCGCCGGGGAAGAGGACGAGCGGCGTCAGCGTGCCGAGCATCTGGACGGCGAGGAGGAGCAGCGTCGCCCGCATGAACCGGCCGGCGATGAGGCCCAGCCCGATGAGGCTCTCCCATGCTGCGAGCGCCGGGAGCGAGACCGACGGCCCGATCACGCCCCCGCTGAGCGTCTCGATCGTCCGCGCCGCCAGGGCCTCGGCGGGGCTCGCGTTCGGGAAGAACTTCAGGACGCCGAACCACAGGAAGACGACGCCGAGGCCGATCCGGAGCACCGGGATGCCGGCGCGAGCGAGGACGTCGGTGATCCGGACGTCGAGCGGCTCGAGGGCGTCGGGCAGGCGTGACGGCTGCATGGCCACAGGCTAGCCGCGATCGGCCTCCGGTGCGGACGCCGGGGCGCGAGGGCCAACCCCTCAGACGCGCTTGCGTGGCCGGGACGCCCCGCCGGCGTCGAGCGGCGGCCGAGCGCGAGCGCCCGGCCGCCGGGGAGGATGGGTCAGCGAGCCGGTCCGAAGAACCGGACACCGAGCCACTGACCGACCTTCTTTCCGACCCAGGCACCCTGGACGTCGGCGAAGCGGAAGTGGATGCCGAGCCAGACGCGGGCGTCGATCGTGTCGTGGAGCACGTCGCTGAAGCGAGCGTACTCGCGCGTCACGTTGCTCGCGTTGATGAGCGCGAACGGGAGCTTGTCGGTCCCGAAGAAGGCGCGGGCAGCGTACATCTGGCCGCCCGACACGCAGTTGTAGCCGGACGTGTTGTCGGGATACGGCGGCGTCACGACGAGCGACGTCCACCCCGGCTGCGCCATCGTCGCCGGGTTGCCGTCGTCGGCCGCGAGGGCGATCGCCGTGACCGGCCGCCAGTTGCTCCAGCGAGCCTTGTTGTTCCAGCAGGCGATGAGCGCATCGGCCCCGCCGACGCTCGTCATCGCGAAGAGGCGCGCCGCCTCGGCACCGGAGAGATCGTGCTCGCCCGCAACGGCCCTGAAGGTTCGGCTGAAGAGCGTGAACGGGTTCTCCGTGAAGTAGAGCGCGGTCGCGGTCTGCCCGTCGGTCCGGGTCGAGCCGGTGGCCGATCCCGTGGCCTTGACCTCGTTGAACTCGATGGCGTATTGCTCGCTGTCGAGGGCCGGCGGGCCCTCCGAGATGAACTGTGCGCCATGCCGGAGCGTGAATGGCCGGACGTCCTTGACCCAGGCGAACGGGTCGTTGACGCCCGATGTCGGGCGCCACTCGCCCGGCAGCGTCCCGACCGTGAACCGGAAGGGGCCGCCGCGCCCGTCGCTGCTGCGATCGGCGAGGATCGCGGCCGCGGCCGCCGCGCCGATGGCGATGCCGGCGAGCTTGTCCGCGCCGGCAGGCACGTCGGCGAGCGTCGCGGCGAGAAGGTCGTCGAGACGCGTGATCGCGGCAGCCGGGATCGATGGCGCATTGCCGACCGTGCCGAGCCCGACGAGCACGTGGTGCGCGGCTACCGCAGCTGCGGCGTCCTGGGACGCCGTCGAGGGCGCGGCCGGCAGGCCGGTCAGGTACGGTTCGTGACCGCCGACGATCGCATTGATCGCGTCGTAGACAGCGATCTGGACCATCGCCAGATGGACGGATCCGACCGGCCCCTGGCCCGCGCCGGGCGTCGAGGCGGTCGGCGCGTTGAAGAGCGCGTCCGTGGCATGCCGATTCCAGTCGATGACGGTAGAGCTCGACTCGTCGGCGCTCACCGGGGCCGCGCTTCCCAGCAAGGCGCTGAGCAGCGCGCCGGCGAGCAGCATCGCCAGTCGTTTCCGCATGGCCCATCCTCCCTCGGAGGGTGGCCGACGCCGGGGTGCGCGGCGCCTCCCTCACATTGCATGGATGGCCCTGCGTCCCAGAACGTTCGATCATCGCGGCGGGCGACCCGACGTCGACGGCCAGCCGGGGCGCCGTCACGTCGTTCGGATCCGGTGGACGGGCCCGGGCATCGAACGGCCCGCCGGTCGGCGGGCCGTCTCGCGACGAGGTTCGTGGAGGCGACGAGCGGATTCGAACCGCTGAATAGAGGTTTTGCAGACCTCCGTGTTAAGCCA
>DASUMJ010000331.1:0-12674 GCA_036277775.1 Candidatus Limnocylindrales bacterium | reverse complement strand
GACAAGGGCATCGTCCAGTTCCGGAAGGACTGGGACGCGGCCCGCGAGGCGATGGCCGCGTCAGCGAAGGGCGCGAAGGCGACGGGCGCGAAGGCCGGCCGCCGCGCGACGGGCGCCGGCGCCCCGAAGGCCGGCGGGCGCGCCAAGCGCTGACACGCGTCCGCCCCCACGGCTGGCCCGGTTCCGCGGCCGGGACGCCGGGTGCCCCGCCTCAGCCGGTCGGGCGCCGGCCGACGTGGAGCGTCACCATCCCGAGTGACATCGGTCGCCACGTGACGTCCACGAGCCCGACCCGTCGCATGATCGCCGCCACCTCGTCGGGCGGCGGGTAGGCGCGGACGCTCGACACGAGGTACCGGTAGGCCTCGGCCTGCCCGACGACCCGCCCGATGACGGGCACCGCCCGCTCGAACCACAGCCGCCCGAGGCGCCCGGGGAACGACCGCGGTCGGGCGATCTCGAGGCAGACGACGCGGCCGCCCGGCCGGACCACCCGGGCCAGCTCGGCGAAGCCGCGCCCGTAGTCGGGCAGGTTCCGCATGCCGAAGGCGATGGTCGCGGCATCGAACGTGCCGTCCTCGGTCGGCAGGGCCATCGCGTCACCGATGACGAACTCGAGCCACGGGGCATCGTCGCCGGCTGCCCGGGCCCGCTCGAGCATCCCGGCCGAGACGTCCACCCCGACGACCCGCCCGAACGGCCCGACCCGGTCGGCGAGGCTGCCCGCGAGCTTGCCGGTGCCGGTCGCGACGTCGATGGCCGCCATCCCCGGACCGAGGGCGGTCGCCGCCACCGTGCGCCGCCGCCAGCGCGGCTCCTGGAACCCGGAGATCACCGCGTTCATGCCGTCGTAGACGGGCGCGATTCGGTCGAACATCGCCCCGACCTCGCGCGTCGACGCCGTGTTTCCGGGCTCGTGGCTGTCGGTCGGCGTCACGGACGAGGGATCGATGAGGGCGGCATGGGACGACATCGATCGTACGGGGTCGGCGCCTCGTCCGTCGATCCAAGCGGTACCGGCGGCGGCTCGGCGAAACCACCGTCCGGCACGCGGTGCGACTACGATGCCGAGCAGATCCGGGCCTGGCCGCCGGATCCTGCCCGAGAGATCCATGCGCCCTCGCCGCCCGACCCGCCCCGCGCTCCTCGTCCTCCCGATCGTCGTGGCGGCCGTGGTGCTCGCGACATTCGTCCGGTACGGGGTCGACCCGGGCGCCACGCCGCCCTCGTCCGTGGCGCTGCCCGGCGAGCTTCCCCCGCACCCCGGTGACGGACCCTGGAACGGCGTGGCGTGGCAGCCCGTCGCGGACCCGTTCCCGGCCGGCGACCCGGTCCCGAATCGTGTCGACGGCCTCGCAACGGGCGCCGGCCTGATCGTCGGGTGGGGCCGCGTCGCGACGCCGGGACGGAACCAGTTCAACGACATGGGGGCGGTGTTCGTCTCGTCCGACGGCCTGCGGTGGCGGTCGGTCGCGCTCGACGATGGGGTCGCCGGCCCGGATACGTCGGAGCCCCGTGGCGTCGGCATCGGGCCGCTTGGCCTGCTGGCGTTCGGCGGTGTCTGCTGCACCGAGGAGGAACGCGCGATCTGGTCATCGGCGGACGGCTCGGCGTGGACTCGCCTGCCGCTCGCGGGTGAGCTCGACCTGCGGGCCAGCTCGTTCATGCGCGTCGTGGGGACACCCACCGGATGGGTCGCCGTCGGGGGTTCCGGCGCGCAGGCGGCCATCTGGCACTCCGCCGACGGCGCGGCATGGGAGGCGGTGGACCCGGTGGCCGCCGGTCTCGGCAGGGGTCAGGTCTCGGACGTTGCGCGCACCGACGACGGCACGCTCATCGCCGTCGGGACGATCGACGACGCCGCCGGCACGCACGATGGCGGCGTCTGGCTGTCCGGAGATGGCGTCGAGTGGCGGCGCGTCGCCGCGGCCGAGCCGTCGCTGACCGGTCCCGACGAGACCGAGCTCTGGCGCGTCGTGCCGTTTCGCGACGGGATCTTCGTCGTCGGCAATCACGGCTCGCACGAGGATCGCGTCCGCTGCGAGAACCTCCTCGGCGCGCTCGCCAGCCTCGATGACGCCGCGCCGGCAACGGGCCTCACCTGCGGCTGGGGCCGCGAACATCACTGGCTCTCCGGGGATGCCGCGACCTGGCATCGCCTGCCACCGCTCGATCCGCTGCCCGGGCAACCTCCGGCGCCCGGGATCCGGCCGATCGAGTTCCGCCTGCTCGTGGCGGCGGGCCCGGGCGTCGTGAACCTGGGGGAGGACTCGCAGCCGCCCGAGGGCGACAGCGGGCTCTGGGTCTCGCCGGACGGATCGGCCTGGCGGCCTGTCGCCGCCGTCGGCGGCCAGGGCCCGAACGCCGGCGCCTCGGCGTTCGCCGTGATTGGGGCGTCGCTCATCGCGGTCGGTGATGGGGGGCAGGCCGCGGCCTGGCGGCCGGTGTTCTGGACCGGACGCGTCATCCAACCCTAGCCCCCCGATTGACGGCCCGCCGACCGCGGTCCATACTCCGCCAATCCCCACCCGTCCGCGCCGCGGACCCCTTTCCCGCGCGGTCGGAACCCTCCTTGCACGCGCAGGTGGCCCCTTTCCGATGCCCGGTCCCGATCAGCGTTCCCGCAACCGCCGTCCCCGCCGTCGCAATCCCGTCGGCCGTGCCCCGGTGAGCGAATTCGAGGAGATGGCGGAGCTCGAGGCCGCCCGCGAGCGGAACGACCTCGACGTCTCCGACCTTCGCGAGATGAGCGTCGCCGAGCTCCGTCAGGTCGGCCGCGACCTCGAGATGGACACCCGGACGGACGACCGCAAGGACGACCTCGTCGACCGGATCCTCCAGGCCCAGACCGAGCGCGCGGGCCATGCCTACGCGACCGGCATCCTCGACGTCGTCGACGAGGGCTACGGCTTCATGCGCCGGCACGGCCTCCTGCCGAGCCCTGACGACGTGTACGTCTCCTCGAGCCAGGTCCGGCGATTCGCCCTCCGGATCGGGGATCGCGTGTCCGGTGCGGTCCGCGCGCCGCGCGAGCAGGAGAAGTACTGGGGCCTCCTTCGCGTCGACTCGGTCAACGGCGTCGACATCGAGACCGCGCGTCGCCGGCCCGTCTTCGGCGACCTGACGCCGGTCCACCCCGACGAGCTCATCAACCTCGAGAGCGACCCCAAGAACCTGAGCCAGCGCCTCGTCAACCTGGTGAACCCGCTCGGCAAGGGCCAGCGCGCGCTCATCGTCAGCCCGCCGAAGGCCGGCAAGACGATGCTCCTGAAGAACATCGCCAACGGCATCACCGCGAACTACCCCGAGATCCTCCTCATGGTCGCCCTCATCGGCGAGCGGCCCGAGGAGGTCACGGACATGCGCCGGAGCGTCAAGGGCGAGGTCATCAGCTCCACCTTCGATGAGCCGACCGAGAACCACACCCACGTGGCGGAGATGGCCCTCGAGATCGCGAAGCGCCAGGTCGAGACCGGCCGGGACGTCGTGATCCTCATGGACTCGATCACCCGGCTCGCCCGCGCCTACAACCTGGCGCTCCCGCCCTCGGGCCGGACGCTCTCGGGCGGCATCGATCCGATCGCCCTCTATCCCCCGAAGCGGTTCTTCGGCGCCGCCCGGAAGATCGAGGAGGGCGGTTCGCTGACGATCATCGCGACCTGCCTCGTGGACACCGGGTCGCGGATGGACGACGTCATCTACGAGGAGTTCAAGGGCACCGGTAACTCCGAGCTCATCCTCGACCGGAAGCTCGGCGAGAAGCGGATCTTCCCGGCGATCGACGTCATGCGATCGGGCACCCGGCGCGAGGAGCTCCTCCTCGAGGAGGGGACCCTCCGGATGGTCTGGACGATGCGCCGGATGCTCTCCGCGGTCGGCACGAACGAGGGCATCGAGCTCCTCCTCAACCGCTTGGCGAAGACCGACACGAACGCGCAATTCCTTGCGGGACTGACGAAGAGCCTCGATTCGTAGGCCACAGGTCCCGGGTTTCCGGGACCTGTGAGACGTTTGCACGGTCGAATGACCCCGTGGTAAGGTCCGCGCGACATCGGAGCCTGCGGAGGAGCAGGCTCCGCCCGCGAAGCACGAGACCCCCAGCTCAAGAGTCGCGAGACCCCGGACGGTCCTCCCCCCGCTCTACCGCGTCCTCACCAACGCGGCCGGACCGTCCCTGCAGGAGACCGTATTGCTGAACGCCCCGGCCGGCGCGTTGCGCGCGATCGCGCGCCTCCGCCCGTCCACGAGCGAGCGATCCACGCGCGCCACCCGGTTCCACCGCCGCTCGATCGGCGTGGCCCGGGGCCTTGGCGCTCGGCTGTCGATCGTCGCCCACGTCGCGCACCTCGCACCCCGCTCGAGCCGCCGGCCCCTGCCGGTGGCGCTCCGCCGCACCCTGATCGTGCGGCTGGCTTCGGAGCGGATGATCGCGATCGTCGCCGCGCTCGTCGTCCTCGGCGCCTCGGTCGTCAGCCTCCAGCCGGCCGCGGCCCGGCCCATCGGCGACACGACCGGTGCCGGCACGGACGTCCGGATCGCGATCGGCGGCGAATCCACGGACGTGGACCAGCTCGACCCGATGGAGGTCGCCGGGCTCTTCGGCGCCGGCGTCAGAACCGGCCCGGCGGGCGAACAGAGCGTGGTCGGGCCCGAGGAGAGCTACGCCGACGACGGCACGGTCTACAAGCCGGTCGCGGTGAACACCACGGTCCGCGACGGCAAGGGCCTCCTCCAGACGTACACGGTTCGGTCGGGCGACACGCTCACCGGGATCGCCAGCCACTTCGGGGTCTCGATGATGACCGTGTGGTGGGCGAACAAGCTGAGCTCGAAGGACGACCTCCACGTCGGCCAGAAGCTCGTGATCCCGCCGGTCGATGGCCTCGTCGTCACGGTCAAGGACGGGGACACGCTCGACGCCCTGGCCGCGGCCCACAAGGTCGACGCAGCCGACGTCGTGACAGTCAACGAGCTCGACGACCCGACCCTGATCATCGGCCAGACGCTCATCCTGCCGGGAGCCGTCGGCGCCCCGATCCCGACGCCGACCCCGACGAAGCGGCCGGCGACCACGGGCGGCGGTGGCGGCTCGTGCAACTGCTCGGGGCCCTCCACGTACAACGGCGGCGCGTTCTCGTGGCCCGTCGTCGGCGGCGGCAACTACATCAGCCAGTACTTCCGCTACGGCCACTACGCGATCGACATCGCCGCCGACTACGGGTCGCGGGTCCGGGCGGCCGCCGCGGGTCGCGTGATCTTCGCCGGCTGGAAGAGCAACGGCGGCGGCTACCAGGTCTGGATCTCGCACGGCTCCGGCCTGTACACGACGTACAACCACATGGCCTCGGTCGGTGTCTCCACCGGCACGTCGGTCGGCAAGGGCCAGGCCATCGGCAGGGTCGGCCAGTCCGGCCGGGCCACCGGCCCCCACCTCCACTTCGAGGTCTGGGTCGGCTCGATCTGGAACGGCGGCTACCGGGTCAACCCGCTCAAGTACTACTGAGCGACGGTCCCGCCGGCGCCAACCCGGCGAGGCCTGCCCGGCAGGTCACGCGGTGCGGCCCGCGACCCGTGGGAAGATAGAGGCCGATGTTCCTCGACCGCGTCAAGATCTGGGTCCATGCCGGCGCCGGCGGCGACGGCGCGGCGACCTTTCGGCGCGAGGCGCATGTACCACGCGGCGGCCCCGACGGCGGTGACGGCGGCCGCGGGGGCTCCGTCCATCTCCGCGTCGACGCCGGCCAGACGACGCTCCGGGACTTCCAGTACCGCCACCACTTCAAGGCGAGCCCGGGCGGTCGCGGGGAGGGATCGCGGCGGCATGGCAAGTCCGGCGACGACCTCGTCCTGGATGTCCCGCCCGGCACCGCGATCTACGACGATGCGACGGGCGAGCTGCTCGCGGACCTCGTCGCCGCCGGCCAGCAGGCGATGGTCGCGCGCGGCGGGCGGGGCGGCCTCGGGAACAAGCACTTTGCGACGTCGACCCACCAGGCCCCGAAGCACGCCCAGAAGGGCGAGCCGGGCGAGGAGCGGTGGCTCCGGCTCGAGCTGCGCCTCATCGCCGACGTCGGGCTCGTGGGCCTGCCGAACGCCGGCAAGTCGACGCTCCTCGCCGCGCTGACGGCCGCGACCCCGAAGATCGCCCCGTACCCGTTCACGACCCTCGAGCCCAACCTCGGCGTCATGGATCTCGGGGCGGATGACGAGCGCTTCCCGACGATCGCCGACGTCCCCGGGCTCATCGAGGGCGCCAGCGAGGGGGCGGGGCTCGGGCATGCGTTCCTCCGGCACATCGAGCGGACCCGCGTCCTCGTCCACGTCGTCGACGGCAGCGGTCGCGACCCGGCGTGGGACCACGACGTCATCCGCGGCGAGCTCGAGGCCCACGACCCGAAGCTCCTCGAGAAGCCGATGCTCGTCGCGTTCAACAAGATCGACCTGCCCTCCGCAGCCGAGGCCTGGCCGGCGTTCCGGGCGGCGCGGAAGCGGGACGGCCTGCCGGTCGTGGCGATCGCCGCCGCCGACGGACGCGGCATCGACGAGGTCCGGGCCGCGCTCGCGGCGCTCCTGCCGAGCGCCGAGGCGATGGCCGAGCCGCCCGAGCCGGCCGGCGTCGTCGTCCACCGGATCGAGGCGATGGGCGACGCGTTCGCGATCGACCGCGACACGGACGGGGTCCTCCGGGTCCGGGGTCGCCGGATCGAGCGGATCGCCGCCCAGACGAACTTCGAGGTCGAGGAGTCCGCCGAGCGGTTCCAGCGCGATCTCGCGCGCCTCGGGATCGACGCCGAGCTCCGACGGGCCGGTGTCGCGGCCGGGGACACGGTCCGGTTCGGCGACGTCGAGCTCGAATGGGAGCCCGATGCGTGGGCGGTCGAGCGGTGAGCGCCGGGTGAGCACGCGACGCCCGGCCCGCATCGGGATCATGGGCGGCACGTTCGATCCGATCCACGTCGGCCATCTCGCGATCGCCGAGGCCGCCCGCGAGGCGCTCGACCTCGACCGGATCCTGTTCCTCCCGGCCGGCATCCCGCCGCACAAGCCGGCGTCCGAGACGGCCCCGGCCGCCGATCGCGTCGCGATGGTCGCGGCTGCGATCGAGGGCCACCCGGCCTTCGAGCTCAGCCGGGTCGACGTCGACCGGGCGGGCCCGTCGTACACGGCAGACTCGGTCGACCGGATCGCGGAGGCGGAGCGCGCCGCGACGGGCCTCGACCCGGACCTCGTGCTGATCATGTCGGCCGAGACGCTCGCCGGCCTGCCGGACTGGCACGAGCCGGAGCGGCTCCTCGACCGGTGCTGGGTCGCGGTCGTGCCCAGGGCGGGGTATCCGGCGCCGGATCCCTCCTGGATCGAGACCGCCTTCCCGGGCCGGAGCGACCGGTTCACGATCCTCGACGGGCCGCGGATCGACGTCTCGTCGACGGAGATCCGTGCGCGGGTCGCGGACGGCCGCTCGATCGAGGGCCTCGTCCCGGCGGCGGTCGAGCGCCGGATCGCCGATCATGGCCTCTACCAGTCCCCATCCCGACCGGAGGATTCCGCCGCAGTGACCGATCCCGCCATCGCCCCCCGTCCCGACGGTCTGCCCCGTCGCGAGGGTCGCGCCGCGCCCGAGCCGGAGCGATCATCGCTCGAGATCGCGCGGCGGATCGTCGAGCTGGCCGAGGACAAGAAGGCCGCCGACATCGTCCTCCTCGACCTCTCGGCGCTCACCACGCTCGCCGACTACTTCGTCATCTGCTCGGGCGGCTCGGAGCGGCAGCTCGACGCGATCGCGGACGCGATCGTCTCGGGGCTTCGGGCGGAGGGCGAGCGGCCGATCGGGCGGGAGGGGACGGCGGCCTCGCACTGGGTCCTCGTCGACTTCGGGACGGTCATCGTCCACGTCTTCACGCCCCCGGAGCGGGACTTCTACCAGCTCGAGAAGCACTGGTCAGAGGCGAAGACCGTCCTCCGCGTCCAGTAGCCGGGGGGGCCGAACGGCTCCCCGGCGGCAAGCAGGTGTACCGGGCCCACCCGTACCGTCGGGTCATGTTGGCCGGCCGTGCCCGCTCCAAGAATGCATGGCATGACCTCCAGTCGCGAGCGCTGCCCGACGTGCACCCGCCGGCTCATCAGCACCCGGTTCGACACGACGTTCCGGATGCCCGACCAGACCGAGCGGCTGTGCTTCGGCATCCCCGGCGGGCTGTGCGAGGACTGCCACCAGCTCTACATCGACCCGGACCTCATCGAGCTGCTTGACCTCGGCCGTGGCCGTTGCACGTTTGCGATCGAAAGCGACCTCGTGATCCAGGAGCAGGCCTGGTCGGCGTGAAGCCGATCCGGATCCCGGCCGCGCGCGCCCGACCGCCCCGACGCACGCTCCCGGTCCAGCTCCCGCCGTGGGTCGGGCCGATCGAGCCGGACCCGGACCGCGTCAGCCGCCCGACGCTGCCACCCGATCCGTCAGCCACAGGTCGAACGCCAGCCTGACCGCCGCGTCGCCGGCCGCAGCGCCGCCGACGCCCTTCACGAGTGAATCCAGCCCCAGCAGGCCTTCGAGCGCGGCGCCGAGCTCGGCGACGGTCCAGCCGTGGGCCTGGCGGGCGAGCGTCTCGGCGCGGAACGGCTGGAGCTTCATCGACCGGACGAGCGACCCCGGCGTCTCGCCGCCGGCCAGCCGGTCGGCGACCTCGAGCAGCTCCCGGATCCGGCGGTGGAGGACGGCGAGGAGCACCGGCTCCGGGGTGCCGTCGAGGAGCCGCTCGAGGAGCTCGAGCGACCGGGTCCGCTGGCGCATCCCGACGGCATCGACGAAGCCCCAGATCGTGCCCGGCACGGCCTCCGCGACGAGCGCCCGGACATCGTCCACGCTCACGGTCGCGCCGGCCACGTCCCCGGAGCCGCCGGGCCCGCCGGGCCCGCCGGCGCCGGTGCCGCCGGCGTGGCGGAGGGCCAGCTTCTCGAGCTCCATCACCGCGAGGCGACCCTGGTGCCGGCGGTCGACATCACCCTCGCGGACGAAGCCCCCGACCCGCGTCGCGAGCTCCCGGGCCGCGCCCGGCCCGAGGGCGATGTGGCGCTCGCGAGCCCGGGCCTCGATCCAGGCTGCCAGACCGCCCTCGCGGGGCGCGGCGAACGGCCGGACCTCGCCCCCGGCGGCACGAACGGCGTCCGCGAGCGCCTTCGACGGCGGGTCCTTCCGACCCGAGTCGGTCTCCTCCGCGACGACGAGCCCGTTGCCCTCGGCGAGCAGGCCGATCGCGCCGAGCAGCGTGTCCCGGTCCTCGTTCCGCCGGACGAGCGGGCCGGCGTTCGTCAGCACGGCGAGGGTCCCGGAGCCGAACATCGTCCCGGTGCCGAGACGCTCCCGGAGCTCGGAGAGGATCCGGGCGGCGTCGCCGGCCTCGCCGCGGACGCGCCAACGTTCCGGCGGCCCGCCGGGGAATCGCGACGGATCCCTGCGCATCGCCTCGACCGCCGCGTCGAGGGCGTAGGCGTCGTCGCCCCAGAAGTAGGCGACGGGTGCCGCGGTCACGGGGTGGCGCCTGCGGTCGCGCGACCGGTCGCGCGTCGCCGCCCGCGGCCAGGGGCGGGCCGGGACCGCAGCCGGTCAAGCGGCGCGCGTGCCGCGGTGCCGTCGCCGGTCGCGGCATGCCCATCGGCGCGGCTCGGCTGGGCGCTCGAGGGCCGCCGGCGCGGCGGACGGGCCGAAGGTCGGAAGGTCACGCGGGGCATGGTATCGGAGGGTCCCGGTCCGGTCGGTGGCCGGCCGCCGAACGGGCGCCACCGGCACCGCGGACGGTGGGTCCGCGGTCGCAGCGAGGCCCGACTCCCCGGCCGCCGGGATCCCGCACACGAACGCCAGGCTCGACGCCCCGGGCGGCACCGGGCTGGCGGCGGCGATGCCGACGCCCGCTCCGCCCGGGCCGCCCGCGGCGGCCGTGCTCGAGCCCTCGCTCCGGACGCGGATCGGGCCCGGGCCGAGCTCGATCTCGACCGTCCCGTGGCGATCGGTCCGGAGGACGCGCGCCCCGGCCGCCTCGAGCCGCGCCACCGTCGCCGGCGCCGGGTGGCCGTACGGGTTGCCGCGCCCGGCCGAGACGACCGCGACCGACGGCCGCAGCGCCTCGACGAAGGCCTCGGTCGTGGCGGTCCGCGAGCCGTGGTGGGCGACCTTCAGGACATCGACCCGTCCGAGACCGCGGCCCAGGATCGTCGGGTCGATCTCCTCCTCGATGTCGCCGGTGAGGAGGAACCGGTGGCGACCCGACTCGCCGAGGAGCACGATCGAGACGTTGTTGATCCCCGTCCCGCCGTCCGGCGGCGTCTCCGGGACGCTGCCGATGTCCGGCCACAGGACCGTGAGGCGGATCCCGTCCACCGCCAGCCGATCGCCCGTCGACAGCGTGCCACGCTCGATCGCGCTGCCGGCGAGAGCCCCGCTGAGAGCCGCGTAGCCTGGCCCCGGGCCGGTCATCCCGGGCTCGATCACCCGATCGACGCCATAGCGGGCGAGGAGCGCGGCAAGGCCCGCGGCATGGTCCTCGTGCGGATGGCTCAGGACGACGACGTCGATCCGCCGGTCCCACGGCGGGAGGTGCTCGTCGAGCGCGACGAGGAGGCGGCCGGGGTCCGGCCCGCCGTCGACGAGGAGCCGGCCGCCGCGCTCGCCCTCGACGAGGATGGCGTCGCCCTGCCCGACGTCGAACACGACGAGGCGAGGGATCCCGTCCGGGCGGTGGACGACGGCGACGCCGAGCGCGACGACGGCCGCGACCATCCCGATCGCGAGGCCGCGCTCGACGGCGCGATGGGGTGGTGCAGCACCGGTCCGCGCCGGCGGCGTCGTGGTCCCGGCCGGGGGCGCCGGCGGTGGCCGACCGCGCGTCCCGGCGCGCCGCCGCAGGAGCCGATCGGCGAGCACGATGACCGCGGCGGCCCCGACGCCGACCCCCGCGTCCCACGGCGGTGCGAGCTCGAGGCTCGCGAACGGGACGGTCGCCCCGGCCCGGACGAGCCCGACGATCCCCGCGAGCAGCGCCCACGCCGGGAGGCCGCCGATCGTCGCGACGATTCCCGGCAGCCCGGCGAGCGCCAGGCTCCCGGTCGCGAGCGCCACGGCTCCGGCCGCCATCGCCGGCGCGACGAGCGGCACGACCCCGAGGTTCACGACCGGGGCGACGATCGAGAGCCGTCCGAACTCGAACGCCACGATCGGCAGCGTCGCGAGCTGGGCGGCGAGCGAGACGCCGAGCGACTCCGCGAGCCAGGCGCGGACCCGCCCGGGTGCCGGACCGGAGAGTCGCGCGGTCAGCGGCGTCCCCCAGACGATCAGGCCGGCGGTGGCGACGGCCGAGAGACGGAAGCCGATGTCGTCGATGAGCCGCGGATCGACGAGCAGGAGCAGCGCGACGGCCCAGCCGATCGCCGCGGCGGCCCGGCTCGGGCGGCCGAGCTCCCGGGCCAGGAGCACGACCCCGGCCATCGCCGCGGCGCGCACGACCGAGGGCGACGCGCCGACGAACACCACGTAGGCGACGATCGCGGCCGCGGTCAGCGCCGCTCGGCGGCGTCGCGCCAACCGCCCCGCGAGCGCCCCGAGCGTGGCCGCCACGATCGCGATGTTCCAGCCCGAGATCGCGACGACGTGGCTCGCCCCGACGGTCGTGAACGCGGCGGCGAGCTCGCGGTCGACGCGGTCGCGGAGTCCGATGAGGATGCCCGACGCGAGGCCGGCCTCGGGCTCCGGGATCGCGAGCCGGAGCGCCTCGTCTGCGCCGCGCCGCAGGCCCTCGAGGGATCGTGCTGCGTCGACGCCGGCCCCGACCACCTCGACCGACCGGGATCGGACGATGCCGGCGGCTCCGATCCGCGCGAGGTAGGCACCGTACTCCCCCTCCGGCCGCGGCTCGAGCTCGCCGCTGATCGAGATGCGGTCACCGGGCACGACGGCTGGCCAGGCCGGCAGGGTCGCGGCGAGGCGGATCCCCGCCGGGTCGCCGAGCTCGACGACGGCCGGCCGATTGCCCTCGCGAAGGGGCCCGACGCTGATGACGACTGCGGACCAGGGGCCGTCACCCGGCGGCAGCGGGACGTCGATCGCAGGCACGACCGGCGGTGCGAGGACGAGCCGGAGCGCAATGGCGCCCGTACCTGCAGCGATCGCGATCGCCCCGCGGCGCCGGGACGCCGCGGCGCGCCCGCGCCACAGGAGGCCGGCGAGCCATGAGGCGGCCGCGAGCGCCACCGCGGCGAGGAGCACGGACGCCGCGAGCCGGGGCGCGCCGGCAGCCTCCGGCGCGAGGATCAGCGCGGCTGCGACGGCGCCGACGGCGAGACCGGTGCTGATCCCCACGAGTCAGCGGGTCAACGGGGGATCAGCGGACGGTCACGAGCTCGCGGAGCCCGTCGAAGGTCTTCTGGCCGACGAGCTTCCGCGTCCGGAGGTCGTCCACCGACGCGAACGGCGTCTCCGCCCGCGAGTCGATGATCTTCGCCGCCGTCACGGGACCGATCCCGGGCAGCGCCTCGAGCTCCGCGGCGGTGGCCCGGTTCAGGTCCACGAGGTCGCCGGTCGCCCCAGCTCCGGCTCCCGGGCCGCCCGTCCCCGCGGTCGCGCCATCCGCCGGCGTGTCGTCCCGTGACGGCACGACGACCCGCCCGCCATCCTCGAGCAGCGCGGC
>DASUMJ010000330.1:0-3625 GCA_036277775.1 Candidatus Limnocylindrales bacterium | reverse complement strand
GCCGCCCCGGCCGGCGCTTCGTGTCGACTCGCCCGCCATCGCCCCGGGGCCGGCAGGCCGAAGGGCCCGCCGCTGAACGCGCGGCGTTCGTCGGAAGCGGGCCGGTCGGGCTTCAGCGGGCCGGCGGGCGCGTCCGGGCGGGCTCCCCAAGGAGGGCGCGGAGCGTGTCGCCGGGCCAGTCAGCGGGCCCGTAGCCGATCTCGAGGGCCGTGCCACCCGACGACCCGAGAATGGATGGGACCGCCACGACGAAGCGCGTGATGCCGAGGTCCTCCACGGCTCGCAGGACGAGCGTCCGCATGGCCTCGGCAGCGTAGCCGCGGCGCCGGCTCGCGGGTTCGATCACGCAGCCGATCTCGAGCCGCCCGCGTTCGTCGGGCGGTCCGTGGAACCCGGCGGAACCGATGACCCGCCGCCTGCCGCTCCGCCCCACGGCGACCACGAGCCATCCGACGACCCCGGGGCCACCAGCTCCCGGACCGCTCTGGGCCAGCAGCAGCTGGACCAGGTGCGACGGCTCACGCATGAGCCAGCGGCTGACGCGTGCCCCGATCGCGCGCTCCGCCGCCGCCCTGTCGCCCTGTCGCACCGCATCGACGAACGCCGCAAGGAGCGGAACGAGCTCGAGCCGATCCGTGCGGATGATCTCCACGGTCGACTCGAGCTCCGTTCCGGCGCCTGACGCGGCGAGGATCGCAGGGCAACGTCGCGGAGTGCCGTCCCGACGTCAGGCGCCCTGCCTCGAGGGCCTAGTCCGAGCCCGTCAGCTTCGGGCGCGTCGTGACGTAGAGGTCCTGTGAGCCTTCGCCACCGGCTCGGGTGGAGCCGAAGTAGAGCGTCGTGCCGTCCCACGAGAGCGACGGGCGCAGCTCGTTCGCAGTGCTGTTGACGGCGCCGCCGAGGTTCGTCGGGGCCGACCACGCATCCGACGTGCTCGCACGCGTCGCGGTCCAGATGTCGAGGCCGCCGATCCCGCCGGTGCGGTTCGAGTCGATGAAGACCTCGAGCCCGTCCCGGCGGACATTCGGACGGAAGTCGTTATCGGCCGTGTTCAGGCCGGCTGCGAGCGTCGGCGGGCCGAACGATGCGCCGTCGAACGCGCTGACGTAGATGTCACTTCCGCCAAGGCCGCCTGCACGCGTGCTCGAGAAGTACAGCTCGGTGTCGGTCAGCGACGGGCTCGCCTCGCCGGCCGAGCTGTTGATGGCACAGCCGAGGTTCGCCGGCACCGACCAGCCCCGGGTCTCGTGACGCCGCGCCATGTAGATGTCCGCGGTTCCGGTCGCCCCACAGCCGCCGGCGCGGCCGCTCACGAAGAGGAACGTCCGCCCGTTACGGTGGGCCGTCGGGCAGAAGTCGTCCTCGGCACTGTTGACGGCCGTGAAGTTCGTCGGGTCCCCCCACGTCCCATCTGCGCGGAGGACGGAGTACCAGATGTCGAGCTTGCCGGCTCCGCCGGCGCGATCGGAGGCGAAGTACAGGACGTCGCCGCGCTGCGCGACGAACGCGCAGCCGTCGAGGGAGGACGAGTTGAGGCTCGTGCTCGTGCCGGCGATCGACTCGGCGGTCACCGCCGGGGACCAGGAGCCCAGGCCCATCGCCGCGGCGAGCGTCGCGCTCGCCACGACCAGCCCTGAACCGGCTGCGATCCCAATCAACCTGGAACGGGTGCGCATCGCTCGGGTCCTCCACAGCTCCGCACGCTCCTCGGCGTGCGCCGCTCAATCGGAGGTCGAGCATCGACCCGGCGTCGCTCGCTGCCCATTCGCCGTTCGGCGTATTTACGACATCGATGGCCGGGCGTATGGTCGCGGCACCCGGAGGGGAACTGCGCGTGGCGCCCTGGACTGCGAGCTACATCAGGCGGGCCGATGTCGAGGCGATTCTCGACTTCCTCGCACGGATCGATGACCTCGATGCCGGCGAGGCCTACACGGCCGAGCTGCTCGCCGCGCTGCGGGCGTTGATCCCGTGCGATTCGGTTCAGTACGAGGCAGTCGACGTCGAGGCCCGGCGCTTCCTCGACGACATCCACGGCGAGTTCGACGACCTGTACTGGGCCGTCGGCCCGTGCCCGATCACGGACTACCGGACGAGGACCGGCGACCTGACTGCCATTCGGATGTCCGACGTCATCGGCCGGGCCCGCTACCACGAGACGCCGCTCTACCGCGAGTACTACCTGCCGTCGCCGCTGGAGCACGCGCTGGACCTTGGCCTGTCCGCCGAGCGCACGAACCTCCGCTCGATCCTGCTCCAGCGCGAGCGCGACGTGGCCGACTTTTCGGACCGGGACCGCGCCGTCCTGGAGTTGCTCCGGCCGCACCTCCGCGCCCGGGAGGCCCGCGCCGAGCTACGGCGGCGCGCAGGCGAGCTCGACGGCGCCGCGCCGGCCGGCGACCGTCCGAGCGGGACGGGGGCGCTGCTGACAGCGCGCGAGCGGGAGATCCTGAACCTCGTCGGGCTCGGGCGGACGAACGCCCAGATCGCAGCCGAGCTGTGGATCGCGCCGGCGACCGTCAAGAAGCACCTCGAGAACGTCTACCTGAAGCTCGGGGTGGCCGGCCGTGCCGCGGCGGCAACCTCGGCCCGGACGCAATCGGGCCTGGCAGTGTGAGCCGGGGCGTCGCGAGCCGCCTCCGTCACGCGGACTACGAGGCGATCCTCGCCTTCGTGGCCGCCACGAGCGAGCTCGAGCCGGACATGCCGTACGCCCCGGTGGTCCTCGGCCACCTGGATGCCACGCTCGGCTGCAAGGCGCACGCGCTCTATCGAGAGAACGACCTCATCGGTCGCCGGACTCCGTTGATGGTCAGCTCCGCCGGCCGACACGTCGACGAGCTGGACTCGCTCTATTGGACGGTCGGCCCGGACGCCATCACCCGGTATCGCACTGCCACCGGCGATCTCTCGGCGGCGCGGCTCTCGGATGTCGCGGCCTGGCGCCGCTACCGCGAGTCCCCGGTCTATCGCGAGTACTTCGGGCCCGGCGGGATCCGCCACCAGCTCGACCTCGGCTTGGCCGCCCGGCCCGGCTGGCAGCGAACCCTGCTCTTCTGCCGCGGCCGGGAGGACCCGGACTTCTCTGAGCGCGATCGGGACGTCCTCGAGCTGCTCCGGCCGTACCTTCATGCCCGCGAGGCGCGGGCCGCCCTTCGACGCCATCTCCAGGACCTCGTGCCGGTGGGGGAGGACGGGCCCGACACCGCCGCCTCGCTGACGATCCGCGAGCGGGAGGTCGTGCACCTCGCTGGCCAGGGCAAGTCGAACGCCGTCATCGCGCGGGAACTGTGGATCACGCCCGGCACGGTCAAGAAGCACCTCGAGCACGTCTACGGGAAGCTCGGCGTCAGCAGCCGCGCCGCGGCGGTGAGCCGGCTAGAGGGCTCGTCGAGCGGACCGCGCTGATCGGTTCCGAGCTCCGCGAGGCCGCATCGACGCGCGCGGGCGGTCGCTCCGGGGTCAGCCGGCCCCGGCCGGTGTTTCCGCGTCCGCCTCGACGTCGGCGTCCGTAGCGGGATCGGGCTCGCGCGGGACGCGGACGTTCCGGCCCTCGCGGCGCCCCAGGCGCTGGGCGGCCCGCGTGGTCACGGGCCCGCCCTCGACCGAGCGCCCGATCGAGTGA
>DASUMJ010000329.1:0-2138 GCA_036277775.1 Candidatus Limnocylindrales bacterium | reverse complement strand
TCATGAACTCCTCGCCGCCGTAACGCCCGACGATGTCGACCCGTCGGACGCTCGCCTCGATCGCCTGGGCGATCCGGTGGAGGACGAGGTCGCCGGCCGAGTGGCCGTACGTGTCGTTCAGCCGCTTGAAGTGGTCGATGTCGATCATCGCGATCGACAGCTGCCGGCCGTAGCGGGCTGCCCGCTCGATCTCCTCGTCGAGCCGCGTGAGGAGCGTCTGGCGGTTCGCGACCTGGGTGAGCTGGTCGCGGGTCGCGAGCGCCCACGTCTGGGCGAGGCTGTCGCCGAGACGATCGAAGCCTGCCCGGAGCCGGGGGTCACGGATCCGGCGCATCGCCTTCGGGGACGCCGGCTCGCCGCCGGTGGCGAGCTGCTCGGTGAGCTCCGCGATCCGCCGGATCTGGCGGCGGTGGACGAGCGCGAACCCGGCGCTCCCGATGAGGGCGCCGACGAGCAGGACGAGGATCACGAGGATCGCCAGCGGGACGAGTGGTGCCAGGGCGGTGAACGGCGGCTCCAACTGGTGCATCCCCCAGTGTCCGGATCGCTGTCCCCACTTGAGCGCGTTCCGAGGGAGAGCGTGCACTCCGAGGCCGGTGCATCGCCATAGCGTCTTCGTCACGCTCGGCGGGGGCCGGAGTGGTACCCGCGTCGGCCCCCCCGGTGCATGAACGCACGTCCCGGTGCGCGATGGCCCATCGGTCCCATCCCGACGTGCGGTGGCGAGGGCCTGGGGTCGGTCCGGGGTGGTCGCGCGTCGGTCGGAGCGGTGTCGCGGGGCACCGCTCCCCAGGGCCTCCTTCCGGCCGCTGCCGGCTCCTCGCGCGCGACCTCGTCCGGGACCCCGGAACCGTCGCGAATCGACGTGCGCGACGGGACCCCGCCTCGTATGCTCACGCCCGACGCCGGCGGGGACGGCGAGGCAACGCAGACCCGTGAGGGAGGGGCCGAGCTGCCGTGATCGCCGCCTACCGCGCCATCGCCGGCAACCGCAACCTGCTGCGGCTCTTCTTCGGCGAGTTCGTCTCGAACATCGGCGACTGGCTCTACCTCGTCGCGCTCCTCGTCGTCGTCTATCGCGAGAGCTCGGACCCGGTCCTGCTCGGCATCATCGGCGGGGCCCGGATCATCCCGTACATCGTCCTGTCCGTCCCGGCCGGGATCGTCGTCGACCGGTACGACCGGCGACTCGTCCTCATCGTCACGGACATCATCCGGGGCGTCGCGATGATCGGGCTCGCCGCGAACACCTTCCTCGACGGGCCGGTCCTCGTGACGGTGGGCCTGGCGATCTTCGCCACCTGCTTCGCCGTCTTCTTCCGGCCCTCCATGGGCGCGTACCTGCCGTCGCTGGTGCGCAACGAGCAGGAGCTCGGCCCGGCGAACAGCATCTACGCCACGCTCAGCGAGATCACGTTCATCATCGGCCCGGCCGTCGCGGGCCTCATCATCGCGGCCACGGACCTCGGCTGGGCGTTCGTCATCAACGCCGTCTCGTTCCTCGCCCCGGTCGTCGTCCTCTGGACGCTGCCGCCGAACGACCCGCGCGCCGCCAAGGCGAGTGCCGCGGCGGCCGAACCGGCGGGAGCCGTGGCCGCCGAGTCGGCAGCCACCATGGCCGATGCCGACTCCCCGGCCGCTGCGGCCGGAGCGAGCGCTCCAGAAGCGTCGCCCGCGGCCGCGGAGCGAGCGTTCCGAGCACAGCTCGGCGAGATCATCCGGCCGGTCGCCGGCCTCGCCCTCCTCGACGTCGTGAGCGGGTTCCTGTGGGGTGGGCTCAGCGTGGCCCTCGTGATCTTCGCCGTCGACCGGCTCGGCGTCGGGGAGGATGCGACCGGCTACCTGTGGGCGGCGATCGGGGTCGGCGGCGTCATCGGCGCGGTCGGCTCGGGCTCCATCGTCCTCCGCCCGAGCCTCGGGATCCCGATGCTCATCGGCGCCGCGATCCTCAGCGCCGGCTTCGTCGCCCTCGGCTTCGTCGAGAGCCTCGTCGCGGCGCTCATCGCGCTCGGCGTCATCGCCACCGGTGCCCTCATCGCCCAGGTCGTCGGGGAGACGGTCCTCCAGCGCGTCGTCCCGGACTCGATCCGCGGCCGGACGCTCGGGACGCTCCAGACGCTCAGCACGCTGACGTACGC
>DASUMJ010000328.1:0-11889 GCA_036277775.1 Candidatus Limnocylindrales bacterium | reverse complement strand
GTCGGGGTCCTGACGATCGTGATCAGCCTCCTGATCATCGTCCCGACCGCCTACTGGGTCCGGCTCAAGGTCCCGCACCTCCGGCCGCTCGTCGAGTTCGTGACGCTGATGCCGTTCGTCATCCCGCCGGTGGTCCTCGTCTTCGGGCTCATCCGCGTCTACAGCAGCCGGCCGCTCGTCCTCACCGCGACCGACCTCGGCAGTGACTTCGTCCTCGTCTGCGCGTACGTGATCCTGTCGTTCCCGTACATGTACCGGGCCGTCGACACGGGCCTGGCGGCGATCGACGTCCGGACGCTCACCGAGGCCGCCCAGAGCCTCGGCTCGGGCTGGATCCGGATCCTGTGGCGGGTCATCTTCCCGAACCTCAGGACCGCCCTCCTCTCGGGTGCGTTCCTGACCCTCGCGATCGTCATCGGCGAGTACACGATCGCGAACTTCCTCGCCCGGACGGATGCCTTCGGCCCGTACCTCTCGCTGCTGGGCCGGAACCAGCCGTATCAGCCAGCCGCCGTCTCGCTCATCAGCTTCGGGCTCACGTGGCTCGCGATGGGCGCGATCGCCTTCCTCGGCCGCGGCGCGCGGACGCGCGTCCAGGTCGCCGGCGCACGCTAGGAGCAGAGACCCGACGATGAGCTTCCTCGAACTGACCGGGGTCCAGAAGCACTTCGGCACGACCGTCGCCGTCGATGACTTCAACCTTTCCGCCGCGCGCGGCGAGTTCGTGAGCTTCCTCGGGCCGTCGGGCTGCGGCAAGACGACGACCCTCCGGATGATCGCCGGCTTCGAGGTCCCCACGAAGGGCCGGATCACGCTCGACGGCACGGACATCACGAACCGGCCGCCGAACCGCCGGAACGTCGGGATGGTCTTCCAGTCGTATGCCCTCTTCCCGAACATGACGGTCGCCGACAACGTCGGCTTCGGTCTGAAGGTCCGGAAGCGCCCGACGGACCAGATCCGAAAGCGCGTCGGGGAGCTCCTCGAGCTCGTCCACCTCGGGGACAAGGGGGCGCGCTACCCGTACCAGCTGTCGGGCGGCCAGCAGCAGCGGGTCGCGCTGGCCCGGGCGCTGGCCTTCGAGCCCGAGGTGCTCCTCCTCGACGAGCCGCTCTCGGCCCTCGACGCGAAGATCCGGGTCGCGCTCCGGCACGAGATCCGTTCGATCCAGCGCCAGCTCGGGATCACGACCGTCTACGTGACCCACGACCAGGAGGAGGCGCTCTCGCTCTCGGACCGGGTCGTGGTCATGAGCGAGGGCCGGATCGAGCAGGCCGGCACCCCGTTCGAGGTCTACAACTTCCCGGCGACCGGGTTCGTCGCCTCGTTCGTGGGAACGCTCAACGTCCTGCCCGCGGCGGTCATCGATCCCGCCGCCGGGCGCCTCTCGGTCGCGGGCCAGGAGATCCGGATCGCCAGGCCGATCGAGGCCCGGGCGGGTGGCGCCCTGACCCTCGCCCTGCGCCCGGAGATGGTCTCGCTCGGCGAGGGGCCGGCGGGATCCAACCACCTCCGTGGCCGGGTTGCCGACGTGAGCTTCCTGGGTTCGATCGTCCGGATCCGGGTCGAGGTCGCCGACGGCGTGGTCGTCGTGCTCGACGAGTTCAACGAGCCGACGCTCACCCTGCCGGAGCTCGATTCGACGATCGCGGTCTCGTTCCCGCCGGAAGGGCCGCTCGTCCTGCCGTCGGACGCCGTCGTCGTTGCCGGGGACGAGGTCGCGGCCGCCGAAGCGAAGCTGTGAGGCATCGCACCGGCTGGTCCGTGCCTTGAGCCGTCCCGCGAGCCGTTCCGTGCGTCGCCCCGCCGGACGGTGAGGCGGGACACCGGCGATCGGGGATGGCCCCTTGCCGGCATGGAGCTGGCGATCTTCGACAAGGACGGCACGCTCATCGACTTCCACCGCATGTGGGCCGGCTGGGTAGCCGAGCTGGGCGACCGCGTGGCCGCGGCGAACGGCGGGCGCCGCCTCGACGGAGTGCTCCACGACGTGATGGGCGTCGACGTCGCGACGGGGCGGGTCCTGCCGCATGGCGGCCTTGCGGCGACGCCGATGGCCCGTCTCCGCGATCGCGTCGTCGAGGCGGTCGCCGCCGCCGGACTCGCGTCCGGCGAGGCACGGCGGATCGTCGCGGACGCGTGGCATGCCCCGGATCCCGTCGTCCTGGCGACGCCGGTCGCCGAGCTGCGACCGCTCTTCGGCGCGTTGCGCGCCCGCGGGATCCTCGTCGCCGTCGCGACGTCGGACGATCGCGAACCCACCGAGCGGACGCTCGCCCACCTCGGCGTCGCGGACCTCGTGTCGGCGACCGCGTGCGCCGACGACGGCCTGCCGGTGAAACCGGCGCCGGACGCGGTGCACGCGATCTGCCGGTCGCTCGGCGTCGCCGAGGCACGCACGGCCGTCATCGGCGATTCACCGGCCGATCTCGCGATGGGCCGGAGCGCCGGGGCCGGGCTCGTGGTCGGCGTCCTCACCGGCGTCGGCGACCGGAGGGCCCTCGCGCCGTCGGCCGACCTCGTGCTCGGATCGATCGCGGAGCTGCAGCCGCCGGGCTGAGCCGGCCATCCGGGTCGCACGGCCCCGTACTCCCTTCCTATCGTTCGGGCGAGTTCCCGCGGCTACGGTTGCCGCGGTGCCGCGCAGTGCGCCCAGGCACCGGCGTTTTCGAACCCGGCCGCGCGCTGTGCGACCGGGCCGGAGGTACCCCGAACCGCATGGCCCTCGCCGTCCGAGCCGCACCATCGGGGGAGCTGCTGACGCTGTCCGAAGCGGCGTCCGTTGCGGGCGTCCGGCGCGCCACCGTCCGTGGCTGGTGCACTGCCGGGAGGCTGGCACCAGTGGGTGGGCCGCGCCGCGGCGAGCAGCGGGTCAGGCGCGACGATCTCGAGCGGTTCCTCGCGACGAGGCGTCGCGGAGCGGGACGCCACGCCCGGGCACGGCCGCTCGGGACGCCCCCGACCCTGAGCCTGCTGCCGGCCCGCGACCGCGAGGCCGCCGGCGGTGACACGCTCCGACGCCTCGCGGCCGACCTCTCCGGGACCCACGACATGGCCCGGCTCTTCGACGACGTCCTCGACGACTCGATCCGACTGTTCGGCGCCGACCGAGTCGGGCTGTGGCTCTGGAAGGCCGGCGCGGAGCACCCGTTCGAGCACGCCGCCTCCCGGAACGTGCCGGCCGAGATCATCGACTACGTGCGAACGCTCCCGGCCGATGCCGAGACGGCCGGCGGTCGGGCCGTCGCGACGAAGAGCGTCCTCGTCTACCGCGACATCGAGGACCCGGGGATCTCGCCGGACATGCGCAAGCGCTACCGACGGAGCGGGATCGCCTCCGTATGCTTCGTCCCCGTCGTCTTCCGCGACGAGCCGCAGGGGCTCATCGCGCTCTATCACCATGCGTCGTACGACTGGACGTCCGACGCCGTCTCCCTCGCGCGGAGCTTCGGCGACAGCATCGCCACGGCCATCGGCAACACCCGCCTCGTCGAGTCCGTCGACCGTCTCGCGGCGCGCCTCCGCGCCGTCCAGGACCTCGCCTCGAGGCTCAACGGCCTCCAGGACGTGCGCGAGATCGGCGAGGCGATCGTCGCGGAGGCCGGCACGCTCATCGAGTTCGACACGATCCGGATCTATCGCGTCGATCAGCGAACCGGCTGGTGCGAGCCGATCGCCTTCGAGGGCGTCTTCATGGGAACGGCGAACCCGACGACGGAGATGCTCCGGGTCCAGGTCGGTACGGGGCTCACCGGCTGGGTCGCCGAGCACAACGAGACGCTCATGATCGGCGACGCCCAGGCCGACCGCCGGAGCGTCGTCGTCGGCCGTGCCGACGGCCCCGAGTCGATGCTCTGCGTCCCGATGGCCTTCGAGAGCCGCGTCCGG
Organism: Candidatus Limnocylindrales bacterium; assembly: GCA_036277775.1. Classification (GTDB taxonomy): domain Bacteria; phylum Chloroflexota; class Limnocylindria; order Limnocylindrales; family CSP1-4; genus UBA5189. Next base: position 8,001 of record DASUMJ010000328.1, on the reverse strand, counting down.
GGCGTGATCGTCGTGTCGCGACTGGGACGGAATCGCTTCGACGCCGACGACCAGACGACGCTCACGATCTTCGCCGGGTACGCCGCCCAGGCCTTCGTCAACGCCGAGCGCCTCGAGCAGCTCCACCGCCAGCAGGCCGAGCTGGAGCACCAGCTGGCGAGCCAGCGCCGGCTGCTCGCCGTGAACGAGCGGCTGCTCTCGACGCTGGACCCGTCCGGCGTCCTCGAGCTCATCGCCGACTCGTTGAAGGCCGTCGTCGCGTACGACTCGCTGACCATCTACCGGGTCGACCTCGAGCGTGGCGTCCGCCGCCCGGTCATCGCCCGGGACCGGTTCGCCGACCTGATCCTCAACTACGAGGCGCCGCTCGGCACCGGGATCACCGGCTGGGCGGTCGATCACCACGAGGCGGTCCTGGCGAACGACGCTCTCGCCGACCCGCGCTCGGTCCAGATCCCGGGCACGCCCTACGAGGCCGAGTCGCTCATCGTCGTCCCGCTCATCGCCGAGGGCGAGGTCCTCGGGACCCTCAACATCGGCCGGATGGGCGAGGAGGAATCGCACTTCAGCCAGAACGAGTTCGAGCTGACGAAGCTCTTCGCCGCCCAGGCCGCGATCGCGCTCCGCAACGCCGAGACCCACGGCGAGATGAAGGTCCAGGCGGAGCGTGACGCGCTGACCGGGCTACGGAACCACGGCAGCTTCCAGCGGGAGCTCGGGACGATGATCGAGACCGCCGGCGACCGGCCGTTCGCGGTGCTGATGATGGACCTCGACCGGTTCAAGGCCTACAACGACACGCTCGGCCACCCGGCCGGGGACGAGCTCCTCGTCCGGGTCGCCCGGGCCATCGAGGGCGGTGTCCGGAGCAGCGACCACGTCTACCGCTACGGCGGTGACGAGTTCGCGGTGATCCTCCCCGAGAGCGGCCGGATCGGGGCGGAGGAGGTCGCGGAGCGGATCCGCGCGGCGATCGAGGCGATCGGGCCGGCGCACGGGACGCCGGCGATCTCGATCAGCATCGGCGTCGCCTGCTTCCCGGATGACGGGGCGGCCAAGGACGCCCTCGTCGAGACCGCGGACGCGGCGCTCTACCTCGCCAAGGGCTCGCGGCTCCGGTCCGGGACGCGCGATCCGTTCGTCGCCGCGCTCGACGAGACGGCCGGCGCGCTCCTCGAGGGCAGCAGCCCGAGCGAGCTGCTCGCGACGATCCTGGCGCGGGCGGCCCGCCTCCTCGGGACGCCGCACGCCTATCTCTACTTCGCGGAGCCCGACGGAGCACACCTCGCACTCCGGGAGGGCCTCGGGCTGTTCGAGGCCTTCATCGGCCACCGGATGCCGGTCGAGCGGGGGCTTGCCGGGTCCGTCTTCCGGACCGGGCGGCCGGCGGCCGTCGACGACTACGACACGTTCGCGGGGCGGTCGCCGGACTTCCCGACGGAGGCGATCGGCGCCGTGCTCGGCGTGCCGCTGTCGGCCCAGGGCCGGGTCATCGGCGTCATCGGCCTGGCCTCGGGCTCGAAGGACCGGACGTGGCGGGAGCCCGAGGTCGAGGCGGTCAACCGATTCGCCCAGCTCGCATCGCTCGCGCTCGAGAACGCCCGCCTCCAGGAGGCGGCCCGCCGAGAGCCGGTCGATCCGGTCACCGGCCTCCCGGCCCGCGAGCTGCTGCTCGAGGCGATCGACGAGGCCCTCGTGTGGGACGGCGGCGACGTTGGCGCACCGGGGATCGTGTCCGTCATCCTCCTCGACGTCGACCGGTTCAAGGTGATCAACGAGTCGCTCGGCCACGCCGCCGGCGACGGGGTGCTTCGCGAGGTCGCCCGACGCGTCCGCCTGGCCCTCGGGCCGGATGACGTCGTGGCAAGGTTCGGCGGCGACGAGTTCGGCATCCTCCTCCGCCCGGGCGGCACGGAGCGCGCGACGCAGTTCAGCGAGGCCGTGCTGACCGAGCTGAAGGCCCCGCTCGAGCTCGACGGCCGGGTCTGGTTCATCTCGGCGAGCATGGGCGTGGCCGGCGGGATGCCCGGCACGACGAGCGCGGGCGACCTGCTCCGGGAGGCCGAGGTCGCCCTCGTCCAGGCGCAGGCCGACCCGACGATCCGGGTCGCCCGGTTCGACCCGCTCCGGAGCCGCGAGGCCCTCGAGCGGGTGGACATGGAGGCCGACCTCCGCGGCGCCATCGAGCGCCACGAGCTCATCGCCCACTACCAGCCGATCATCGACCTGCGGACCGAACGCATCGTGGGCTTCGAGGCCCTCGTCCGCTGGCAGCACCCGCGGCGCGGGCTCGTCCCGCCGGCGGCGTTCATCCCGCTCGCGGAGGAGACCGACCTCATCATCCCGCTCGGCGTCCAGGTCCTCGCGATGGCCTGCCACCAGGCCCAGGCGTGGCGGGAGCGCTGGCCCGGCGAGCGGCTCGTGATGAGCGTGAACCTGTCGCCTCGCCAGTTCGGCGACCCGGGACTCGTGGCGTCGATCGCCGACGTCCTCCGCGACAGCCGCCTCGACCCGTCGGCCCTGGAGCTCGAGATCACCGAGACCGTCGTCATGGACCGCTCCGAGGCCGGCCTGCGGGCGCTCGCCGAGCTGCGGGCGCTCGGTGTCCGGCTCGTCCTCGACGACTTCGGGACCGGCTGGTCGTCGCTCGCCTACCTCCGGCAGCTGCCGCTCGACACGATCAAGATCGACCGGTCGTTCGTGACCGAGCTCGACGAGACCGACCGGAACGTCGCGATCGTCCAGGCCGTCCTGTCACTCGCCCACGGCCTCGGCATCAGCGTGGTGGCCGAAGGGATCGAGACGCCGCGCCAGGCGCGCCGGCTCCGTGAGCTCGGCTGCGACATGGGCCAGGGCTACAACTGGGCCCGGCCCCTCGCCGCGTCGAAGATCGAGTCGATCCTCTCGACCGGCCCCGGTCAGCGCCTGCTGCCGAGCAGTCTCAGCAGGAACAGGAAGAGGTTGACGAAGTCGAGGTAGAGGTGGAGGGCGCCGAGCACGGCCGCCTTCTCCATCGACCCCGCCCGCTCGACCAGGCCGCCACGCGAGATCTTCTGGACGTCGTAGGCGGTCAGGACCGTGAACAGCCCGACCCCGACGAGGGAGATGATCCAGCCGAACGTGCCGTTCGGGATGATGAGGTTCACGAGCATCGCGGCGAACAGGCCGAAGATGCCGAGGGTCAGGATCCCGCCCAGGCCGGTCAGGTCCTGCTTCGTGACGACGCCGTAGATCCCGGCCGCCCCGAACATCGCCGACGCCGAGAGGAAGGCCGTGAAGACCGACTCGGTCGTGTAGAGCGACACGATCACGCCGATCGTGAAGCCGAGCGACGCGGCGTAGACGAAGAACAGCCCCAGCGCCAGGGTCGCGTTCATTCGGCCGATCCCCAGGCCGATGCCCCAGGCGAGGGCCAGCTGGCCGAAGACGACGGGGAGCCACAGGTCCGCAACGGTGCCCATGACCGTCGGGTTGCCCTGGACGACGAATGCCACGCCCGCGGTGAGCGCCAGCCCGGCGAACATCCAGAGGAAGGCCTGGGCGAGGAACCCGGTCTGGAGCGCGACCGACGGATAGACGTCGACCTGGCCCTGCTGCGGGGTCTGCGCGGTCATCGTTCTCCTCCTCCCGGTCCTGCAGCCCGCGAACGCGGGCCGGGACGCGGCTCCCGGCGGGCGGGAGTCGCCCGGCGTGATTCTGCCTGCTCGGCGGCTCTTGCCAAGACCCACAACAGGTCCGCGAGCCGGTTCAGATACGGAATGAGGTTGTCTCCTGGCACCAGGCCCGCCCGGCGCAGGGTCACGGCCCGCCGCTCGGCTCGCCGGAGGATCGTCCGGGCCACCTCCAGGGCGGCGCTCGTGACGGTCTCGCCGGGCACGACGAACTCGGTCGGCAGGGTGATCGACGCCTCGGCCTCCACGAGGACCGCCTCGAGGTCGTCGACCATGGCCGCGGAGACCCGGGTCCGGCCGTCCTCGAGGCGATCCCAGGCGTCAGGGTTCGTGGCCAGCTCGGCGCCGACGACGAAGAGCTCGCGCTGGAACCGGAGGATCAGCTCGCCGAGCCCGCCGAGGGCCGGCGACAGCGTTCCGATCCGGCGCTTCACGCCGAGGTTCGCCCGGGCCAGGCCGAGGGCCGCGACCGCCTCGTCGATCGTGCCGTAGGCCTCGGTCCGGGGATCGTCCTTCTGGATCCGGTCGCCGCCGAAGAGCAGACCCGTGGTGCCGTCGTCGCCCTTCGTCGTGGCGACGGCGGATGCGATCGGAGATCGACGGCTCACCGTCGTACGCTCACCACTCCAGGCCGCCGCTGCGGGGCCCGAGGACAAGGCGGAGGCGAGCACGCGAGCGAGCGCACCCGAACGTGCGTGAGCGAGCGCGCGCAGGCGACAACGCCGTCACCGGGTCATCGCAGCGGTGGCCGCGCTCACCACATCAGGCCCGCGTCACGGGGGTCCCAGCGCTCGGCCAGCAGCGTCACCTTCACGGGGTGGTCGACGACCGTTTCCGCCTGCTCCTTGACCTGCTGGATCATCGATCCGGCATACGGGCAGAACGGGGTCGTGAGGATCATCTTGACCTCGGTCTCGTCCTTGCCGAGCAGGATCTGCTTGATGAGGGCGAGCTCGACGACGTTCATTCCGATCTCCGGGTCCACGACCGCCCGGAGGGCGTCGAGGATCGCGAGCTCGGTCGCGCGGCGCTCGGCATCGAACGCGGGCGCGGCGGCGGGCTGGGTGCTGTCGGCGGTGTCTGTCATGGGGGTGGGGCGCTCCAGGTGCTTGATCGGAGCGTACCACCAGTGCCCCGACGACCCGGTCCGGCGACTCGGCGGCGAGGGCGGACGGGTCCCGTCGTAGACTGGCGCGACGTTCCAGCCTGGAGGTAGGCGATGCGGCGGGTGGTGGTCCTGGGGGGCGGATTCGGCGGCATTGCCACAGCGGTCGCGTTGCGGGGCCGGCTCGAGTCCGGCGACGAGGTCGTCCTCGTCGAGCGGCGCCCGACCTTCGTGATGGGCCTCCGGAAGAACTGGGCCCTCACGGGCGCCGCGTCGCTCGCCGCCGGCGAGCGCGAGCTCGCGAGCCTCGAGCGTCGGGGCATTCGCGTCCGGCAGGCGACGGTCGAGGCCATCGATCCCGGTGCGAGGACCGTGACCGTCGACGCCGAGCGGCTCGAGGCCGACGTGCTCGTCGTGGCCCTCGGCGCGGAGCGCGACCCCGATGCGATCCCCGGCTTCCGCGACCACGCCATCGACGTCTACGACCCCGCGGCCTCGGCGGCCGGCGCGGCGGCGATCGATGCGTTCGCGGGCGGGCGGCTCGTCGTCGGCGTCTTCGGCGTCCCGTACCCGTGCCCGCCCGCCCCGTTCGAGCTGGCGCTCCTCCTGGCCGAGCGGCTCGACCGGGACGCGACCCCGGGCGGCGTCTCCGTCTTCACGCCCCAGCCCGGCTCGCTCCCGATCCTCGGCACGGACGGCTGCGCGTCGTTCGACGGCCGGCTCGCCGCGGCCGGCATCACCTTCCGGCCGAAGACCCAGGCCGTTGCCGTCGAGCCCGGCGCGGTGCGCACCGCCGACGGCGTCCGGATCCCCTTCGACCTGCTCCTCGGCGTTCCCCCGCACCGCGCCCCACGGGTGGTGGTGGAGGCCGGCCTCACCGGCCCGGGCGGGTGGGTGGCCGTCGACCGGCACACGCTGGAGACCCGCTTCGCGGGCGTGTACGCCATCGGCGACGTGACCGCGATCCCCCTGGCGAACGGGATGGCCCTGCCGAAGGCCGGCGTGTTCGCCCATGCCGCCGGCGAGGTCGTGGCGTCCCGGATCGCCGATGCGTTCGCAGGGCTGGCGCCAACGGCCACGTTCGAGGGTCGTGGGCAGTGCTTCCTCGAGACCGGCCACGGGGCGGCGACCGTCGTCGCGGGCGACTTCTTCGCCGACCCACCGGCGGTGGCGCTCGGCGACGACTCGGCCGACAACCTCGACGCGAAGCGACGCTTCGAGGGAGATCGGCTGACCGCCTGGTTCGGGGGATAGGCGCCGAGCGGGGGCGTCAGGCCCGGGGTTTCACCACGATGCCCGGGGCCTGGTAGACCTCGGGGAGCCCGGCGGCCTCGGACCGGGTCAGGCCCGGGCCGGCAAGCGACCCGTCGGGCTCGAAGAACTCCGCGTACCGGTCGCGGTGCTGGGCCGCGAACGTGTAGGCCGCCGCGATGCCCATCCGCCGGAGCTCCGGGTGGTCCTTGGCGAGCTCGGCGAGGGTGAACCCGTTTCGCCGCAACTCGAGCAGCTGCCGGACGGTGATCCGGGAGCCGTAGCAGAACGGCTCGCCGTTCATGACGAGCGGATCGACCTGGACCCACTTGATCGTCACGATCAGGCGCCCTTGTAGATGAAGTGGATGACCGGGTTGCGCTTGCGGGCATCGCCGCCGAGGCGGCGGTGCCAGCGATAGACCGCGATCGCGGCGTCGATCGCCGCGTGAACCGTCGGCATCGCATCGGGCGCCGTCGCGCCAGCGGCCGCGGCCCGCAGCCCCTCCGCGATCCCGATCAGGTGGTCCATCGGGACCCGGCGCTTCCGGTAGCGGGGCGAGACCTGGTCGGCCCAGTGCCGGAGGACGTCCGCGTCGCCGGAGCCGACGGCGACGGCCAGCTGGTCGACCATCGCCTCGATGTCGGCGAGCAGCTCGCGGAGCGCCAGCTCGCTGTATCGCTCTCGGAACTCCGGGTCCGCATCGACGGCGGATTCGAGCGCCCGCGCCGCGAGCCGGGACCGGGCGGCGACGAGCGCGGTCGCGGCGGCCGGATGACCGGCGCCGAGGTCGCGGGGCGGGAGGCCGAGCGAGGGGTGGCTCACGAGGCCGAAGTCTAGCGTGCGCTCGATGCCCGCGCCCGTGCCGGGGCCGATACGATGCCGTCCATGACCGCCCCGACCGGACCGTCGATGCCACCACCGGAGCCGGGCGACCGACCGCCGGGCGCGCGCCTCGAGCGGCCACCCTCCGCGCGCTACGCGGCGCCTCCCGCCGGCGCCGACACCCGCGCCGACAGCCGCGCCGCGCTCCGGGCCTTCGTGCCGGCGATGCTCGTGGCGCTCCTCACCGCGATCGGGCTCGTCCTCGTCGGCGGGGTCCTCGCGGAGCGACGCGGGCTCCTGGCCCTCGCCGGGATCGGCGGCGCCGCGATCGGGCTCCTCGCCGCGACGCCCGCGACGTCCCCGGACGGGATCCTGCCCGCGCTGCTCCCGCGCGGCCGGGCAACGCGGGTGGCGATCGTGCTCGCCGTCGCGGCGGTCGCCGTCGGGGCGATCGGGACGTGGCTCTACAGCCTTGCCGAGGGCGGCGTGCTTGGCCCGCTCGACTACATCTGGACGGTCCTCGGGCCCTGGACGCCCGCAGAAGCCGCGATCGCCGGGATCGCGGCGGCCTGGGGTGCCGGCGCTGGACCGGTACGCTGGCGCGGGTGAGCCCGGATCGCACGCGGCGCGCGGTCGAGCTCGCGTTCCGCCGCCCGACCGAGGCCGACTACCTGCGGGTGGTCGGGGTCGTCGACGACTGGTGGGACGGGCGGGCCCTGCACGTCCTGCTGCCGCGGCTCTGGCTCCAGCACTTCACCGGGACGTCGTGGCTCGCCGAGGACGCGGACGGCCGCCTCGCCGGATTCCTCGTCGGTTTCGTGTCGCCGGACCGGCCCGACGTCGCCTACTGCCACATGGTCGCGACCGACCCGAACCTGCGGCGGTCGGGCGTGGCGCGGCAGCTCTACGAGCGGTTCTTCGAGGATGCACGGGCGGCGGGCGCCCGCGAGGTCCACGCGATCACGTGGCCCGGCAACCGGGCCTCGGTCGCCTTCCACCGCTCGATGGGCTTCGTGGCCGAGGACGGTCCTGGGACCTCCGTCCTGTACGGAACGCCGGCGATCGCGGGCTACGATTACGGCTCGGAGGACCGCGTGGCCTTCGTCCGGAAGCTGTGAGGAAGGCGCATGCAGGGGCTCGCGATCCGGA
>DASUMJ010000327.1:0-3002 GCA_036277775.1 Candidatus Limnocylindrales bacterium | reverse complement strand
ATCGTCAGCTGGAACAAGGCGGCCACGCGCATCCTCGGCTTCACCGAGGAGGAGGCGATCGGCCAGCGGCTCGAGCTCATCATCCCCGAGCGGTACCACGAGCTGCACCGCACCGGGATGGCTCGGTTCACCGCCACCGGGGTCGCCCACGTCATCGGCACCACCGTCGAGCTCGCGGCGCGGACGAAGAGCGGCGTCGAGGTGCCGATCGAGCTCTCCCTGTCGACCTGGACCGTGCGTGACCAGCGCTACTACACGGGCATCATCCGGGACATCGGGGAGCGCAAGGAGGCAGAGGAGGCGCTGCGCCAGAGCGAGCAGGAGCTGCGCGACAAGACGGCCCTGCTCAAGAGCAAGAACGAGGAGCTCGAGCACACGCTGACCCAGCTGAACCAGATGCAGAGCCAGCTCATCATGCAGGAGAAGATGGCCTCGCTCGGCAAGCTCAGCGCGGGCATGGCGCACGAGCTCAACAACCCCGCGGCCTCGGCGCAGCGCGGCGCGGCCCAGCTGCAGGCGCGGTTCGAGGGGTGGCAGGACGTCCAGCGACGCATGAGCCAGCTCAACCTCACCGAGGAGGAGTCCAACCGGCTCATCGAGCTCGACGACGTCGCCCGGGAGCGTGCGCGTCAGCCCCTCCAGCTCAGCGCTCTCGCCCGCAGCGACCGCGAGACGGCACTCGAAGAGTGGCTGGCGGAGCGGGGCATCGACGTCGCCGACGACTGCGTCCCCGCGCTCGTCAGCCTCGGCTACGAGCCTGCCGGGCTCGACGACCTCGGCGCGGCCTTCAACGACCGCGCCCTCCCCGTCGTGCTCGACTGGCTGGCCTTCAAATACGCCGTCTACAGCCTCGTCGGCGAGATCATCATCGGCACCGGCCGGATCGCCGAGCTCGTCCGCTCGCTCAAGACGTACACCTACATGGACCAGGCGCCCGTGCAGGAGGTGGACGTCCGCGAGGGCCTCGAGAACACGTTGATCATCCTGCACAACAAGCTCAAGAAGGGCGTGAACGTCGTCCGCGACTACGCCGAGGACCTCCCGACGATCCAGGCCTACGCGAGCGAGCTCAACCAGGTCTGGACGAACATCATCGACAACGCCATCGACGCGATGGAGGGCACCGGCACGCTCGTCGTGCGGACCCGGCGTGAGGACCCGTGGGTCGTCGTCGAGATCGAGGACGACGGCGCCGGCATCCCCGAGGAGCTCCAGCCCAAGATCTTCGACCCGTTCTTCACGACGAAGGCGCTGGGCGAGGGCACCGGCCTGGGGCTCAACATCTCCCGGAACCTCATCGTCCAGAAGCACCACGGGCAGATGTCGGTCCGGTCGCGGCCCGGGAAGACGGTCTTCACGATCCGACTACCGCAGGACTTCAACCCGACCGACGGGTCGTGAAACCGAGCAGAACGAGGAGACATGCCCAAGCCAGTGATCGTCACGGTCGATGACGAGCCGCACGTGCTCAACGCCATCGCCCGGGACCTCCAGGGGCACTACAAGAAGGACTACCGGATCGTCCGGGCGGGCTCCGGCGCTGAGGCGCTCGAGGCCGCGCAGGAGTTCAAGCGGCGCGGGACACCGGTGGCGCTCTTCGTCGTGGACCAGCGCATGCCCGGCATGACCGGCGTCGAGTTCCTCGCCCAGGCCATCACGCTCTTCCCGGACTCCAAGCGGGTGCTGCTCACGGCCTACGCCGACACCGACGCCGCCATCGCGAGCATCAACACCATCGACCTCGACTACTACCTCATGAAGCCCTGGGACCCGCCGGAGGAACGGCTCTTCCCGGTCCTCGACGACCTCCTCAGCGACTGGCTGGCCAGCGTCCCCACGCCCTACGAGGGGATCCGGGTCGCCGGGACGCTGTGGTCGCCCAAGTCCCACACCGTCAAGGAGTTTCTGGCGCGCAGCCAGATCCCCTACCAGTGGCTCGACATCGACAAGAGCTCCGAGGCCCGGGAGCTCGTGGTCCGGACGGTCGGCGACCCGTCCCGCATCCCGGTGCTGTTCTTCCCCGACGGCACAGCGCTGGTCGAGCCCGACATCCACACGCTCGCGTCGAAGGTGGGGCTGCGGGCGCCGGCGCTCCAGCCCTTCTACGACCTCATCATCGTCGGGGCCGGCCCGTCCGGCCTCGCCGCCGCCGTCTACGGCGCCTCGGAGGGGCTGCGGACGGCGGTCGTCGAGATGGAGGTCCCGGGCGGGCAGGCGGGCACGAGCGCGCGCATCGAGAACTACCTCGGCTTCCCCAACGGCATCAGCGGCGCCGACCTCGCGCGCCGCGCGGCGACCCAGGCTCGGCGGCTCGGGGCGGAGATCCTCGGCGCGCAGGAGGTGCGCGCCGTGCGGATCGAGGACTCCTACCGCATCGTGGTCCTCGACGACGGCAGCGAGCTGCGCTGCCACGCGCTGGTCATCGCGACGGGCGTGCAGGTGCGCACCCTCGACGTCCCGGGGGTCGAGCCGCTCGTGGGCGCCTCCGTGTACTACGGCGCCGCGACGTCGGAGGCGGTCCACTATCGGGGCAGGAAGGTCGTCGTGGTGGGCGGGGCGAACTCCGCCGGGCAGGGCGCGCTGTTCCTGTCGCGCTACGCCCGCGAGGTCACGATCCTCATCCGCAGCCGCTCCCTGGCAGACGGCATGTCGCAGTACCTCGTCGACCAGATCGAGCGGGCCTCGACCATCACGGTGCGGGCCAACACGCACGTCGTCGCCGTCGCCGGCACCGGCCACCTGGAGTCCGTCACGACGGAGGAGGCGACGACCGGGCAGACCTCGAGCTGGCCGGCCGACGCCATGTTCGTCTTCATCGGCGCCGAACCGCACACCGACATGCTCCGCGGCCTCGTCGAGCTCGACGAGTCAGGCTTCGTGCTCACGGGACAGGACCTGATCCGGGACGGGCGCCGACCGAGGGGCTGGACGCCGAAGCGCGACCCGTTCCTCCTCGAGACGAGCGTTCCCGGCATCTTCGCCGCCGGCGACGTGCGCCACGG
>DASUMJ010000326.1:0-2205 GCA_036277775.1 Candidatus Limnocylindrales bacterium | reverse complement strand
CGTTCCTGGTGGAGGGCGCGGAGCGGGTCGGCGGCCAACGGCTCGCGACCGAGGCCGCGGACGTGGGCCCACCAGGCGGCGAGCCAGGGGATCGCGATGAGGAAGGCCGCGGCGATCGGTCGGATCGGGGCCCCGTCGGGCCGCTCGACGATGAACGGCGAGACGAGCTCATCGACGGCCAGGGCCAGGAAGACCAGTGACATGCCGGCCGTGACGATGATCGTGGCCACGAAGGCCGCGACCCGGGTCCGGGACTCGCGCTCCGACACGCCACGCCACGCGTCCGACCGGACGATCGCCTCGGCGTAGCGCCAGTGGCCGAACCAGACCAGCCCCCAGGCAACGAGGGCGATCCCGCTCTGGACCGCCTGCCACAGGAAGTACCGATCGTCGCCGACGTAGGGGTCGCCCGGGGGGCCCGACCCGATGGCGTAGGTCACGACGGGTCCGAGGGACGACAGGGCCGCGAGCAGCGAGCCGAGCGCGACGCCGTAGAGATAGAGGCGGGGGATCCAGGCTGCCGCACCGCTGATGTGGCCGGCGCCGAGGTCGTCGCGTCGCACGAACCCGTGGTAGAGCCAGAAGATCAGCCCGACCACCGCCCAGGACGCGGACGTCACGGGGTCGCCATACGCATAGAGCTCGAGGGACGGCATTCGATCGACGACGAGGCTGAGGACGAGGCCGCTCGCAGCGTTCACCCAGACGAGCAACGTCACCAGCAGCACGATCGTCAGATACGCAGCCCGGATCGGCGACTCGCGTTCGGCGTCGCCGTCAGCGCGGTCGGCCCCGAGGCCCCGCTGGACGATCCACCAGTGGACGGCCCAGACCGGCAGCCCGACGCCGAGCATCGCGATCGACTGGCTCACCTGCTGGCGCGAGCCGGGCCCGACGTAGGGGTGCTCGAGGATTCCGGTTCCCGTGATGAAGGTGTCGAGCAGGGTCGCCAGGCCCACGGCGATCACGCCGAGCGTGACTCCCGACATGACGTACAGGTAGATCCGCCGCGCGGCCTGCATGGCCGACCTCCCTTGCCCCGTGACCCGTGTTCGCGGCTCGGCGCCACGTTCGGTTGTTAAGACGCGCGCTCCGGCTGGTGGTTACGGCCTGGGTCGCGACCCAGGACCGGCTTGCCTACCGCCAGGCGCTCTTCGCCGCGTCGGGATAGAGCCGGACCCGGCGGTACGGCTCGCGGCCACGCGACCGGGAGACGAGGTTCGCCCGCTCTGCCATCTGGTGCTGGAGGCGCCGGATGTAGGCGTTCTGGGGCGACAGCTCGACCGGCTCCGAGCGCTTCAGGACGAGCCCGATCGCCTCCTCCGTCTCGCGCAGCGCGGCGTCGCGGGGGTCGATCTCGAGGGCGAAGATCGAGGTGAGCGAGGCCTGCATCTGGAGGATCGTGTTCGTCTTCAGGACGTAGATCGGCATTGCCCGTTCCTCGGCCTCGCGGATGAGCGGTGTCTTCTGCTTGTACTCGGTCCGCAGCGTCATCACGACGTCGGCCTCATCGACGTCGCGGGCGATGATCACCGGCAGCTGGAGCTCGCGGATCGCCTGCTCGAGCCGCTTCCGGCTGATCCCCTGCGGCAGGACGCGGAGCGTCGGCAGCCCCTCGGCGCCGGCCACCCGGAGGGCACCGTCCTCGCCCGCCTCCTCGACCGCGGTCGCGATCGCACGGTCGGCGAGGGCCTCGTCGTCAGCCTCGAGATCGCCGGCGTTCACCGGCGCGGTGCCCTCGTCGACGCGGAGGGCGTCGATCGCCCGGGCCGCCGATTCCCGCCACTCGCGCTGCCGCGACAGCTCCCGAGCGTCCCGGGCCCGCGGCTCGGGGACCGGCACGCTGCCGCGCTCGAGCGGTCCGCGGTCGGCGATCTCGCCCGCCACGAACGGGGCGTCGACCGAGGCGGGCGGCCCGCCCGATCCTCGCAGGCCGCCGCCCGAACCGGAACCGGAGCCGGGTCCATCCGGTCCGCCACCGGGCCCGCGACCCGACGCGGTGCCACCGCGGGCCGGCCGCCACGATCCCGATGCGCCCGGACGGTACCCGGGTCGCACGCCGCCGCGGTCGCCGCCGGGGAACGCGAGCGGCCCGCCGTAGCCGGTCCGGTACGGCGCGTCGCCGCGCCAGCCGGGCTCCATCCGCCACGACGAGCCCGACCCGACGAGCCCGGAGAACCGGTCCGTCCCGAGCGCCTCGCGCGG
>DASUMJ010000325.1:0-7704 GCA_036277775.1 Candidatus Limnocylindrales bacterium | reverse complement strand
GAGGGCTCCGGCCACTTCCGGACGCCCGTCGGCAAGGGGCTGGAGATCATCGAGGGCCTCCGTGGCCACACCTCGGGCTACGCCGTCCCGACGTACGTGATCGATGCCCCGGGCGGCGGCGGCAAGATCCCGGTGATGCCGAACTACCTCATCAGCTACTCGGACCACAAGGTCGTGCTCCGGAATTACGAGGGCTACATCACGACCTACGAGGAGCCCGAGACGTACCAGCGACACGACCCGGGCTCGTGCGCGTACTGCCTTGCCCAGCGGCCCGAGCCCGGCCAGTCCGGGGTCCTCGGCCTGCTCGAGGGCGAGCGGATGTGGATCGAGCCGTCGGGCTTCGAGGAGACGCACCGCCGCGGCAACGAGGAGGCCCACCGCCTCCAGGATCCGTCGAAGTGGGTGCCGTTCGGGGTCGGGGCGATCGAGGGGCGGGCAGGCGCCCCGCTGCAGGTGATCGAGGCCGGCGCGACGCCGGCCGCGGACGCCGAACCGAAACGGGCCTACGGTCCGGGCGAAGAGCCGCGGCCACGCGAGGGCGAGCCGACCGCGTCGGCCCACGGGGAGCTGCTGTAGCGTCGTCGCGACGGCGAACGACCGCGCCCGCCCCTGCCTCCGCGGGCTGAACCCGCCCGCGGGACCGTCCGCCGTCAGGCCCCCTTTCGGGCCCGCCTAAAGCCGACCGCCCGTCGCGAATACCGCCGCCGCCCGATGGCGAACGCCGCTCGGAGGGCGACGATGGGCGTCCGATGATCCCGACCATGGCGCCGCGCGTCACGAGCCCCATCCTCGTCGGCCGCCTGGCCGAGCTCGACCGCCTCCGCGGCGAGCTGGCCTCGGCCGCGCGCGGCGCACCCGGCTTCGTCCCGCTCGGCGGCGCGCCTGCGCCCCTGGACCGCTTCGGGTAGGCTCACGACCCCAGCCCGAATCCGGGGAGCGTCCGTCCCGTGACCCTGACCACCGGCTCCGAGATCGGCGAGCTCCGCGAGGCGCCCGCCGGCCTCCCGGATCCGGCCATCGCCCCGCCGGTCGTCGCCGAATCCGGCGACCCGTTCGCGGTGCTCCGCGTCGTGGACCTCGTCGCCCGGCTCGAGCGCGGGCGCCCGGTCCGGCTCGGCGCGATCGTAGACCGGCTCAACGCGCGGTACCTCGACTGGCTCTTCAGCGAGCGGGTGGTGGCCGACGCCCTCGTCCAGCTCGCGTCGAACTGGGCCGCGGACTATCGGAGCACCGGCGGACTCGTCCTCGAGGACGGCCCGCTCGGTGCCACGGTCGTCGTCGAGGACTCGACGCGGGTCGATCCATGGATCGTCCGGCAGGCCCAGCGGTTGGCCTCAGAGTGCCACGAGGCGCTCATCGCGTTCAGCCGCCGCGAGCGCACGACCGGCGATGACTGACCGACACGAGCCGATCCCGGCTGCCTGCTCGACGACCCCGTCGATGGGCCGCTGCGTGTGTCCCTGGCGGGCCCGGTCGCACTGACCGGTCACCCGCCGGCACTCCTGCGTCCCTGACGTCCCCGGGCGCGCCCGGCGCGCCTGCCATCCCGAGGAGGGAACCCATCCATGGCCGAGAACAACGGCTACGCGAATCCTGCGCTCGTCTCCGCCGACTGGGCACTCGCCCACCTGGACGATCCCGGCGTCCGCTTCGTCGAGGTCGACGTCGACACGACGATCTACGACGCCGGGCACATCCCGGGAGCGGTCGGCTGGAACTGGACCACCCAGCTCTCCGACGGCCTGACCCGCGACATCGCGAACCGGGCAGACTTCAGCCGGCTCCTTCGGGAGAGCGGCATCGGGCCGGACACGACGATCGTCGTCTACGGCGACAACCAGAACTGGTTCGCAGCCTGGGCCTACTGGCAGCTCCAGCTCTACGGCCACCGCAGGGCGAAGATCCTCGACGGCGGCTGGAAGCTCTGGACCGCGCGGGAGCTCCCGACGACGACGGAGGTCCCGTCCTACCCGGCGACCGACTACGAGCTGCCGGAGCCGGACTTCTCGCTCCGGGCGTTCCGGGACGACATCCTGCCGCGTCTTGGCGACGCCGGCCTCGCGCTCGTCGACGTTCGGAGCCCGGCCGAGTTCAAGGGCGAGCTGCTCGCCCCTCCCGGCCTGTCGGAAACGGCCCAGCGGGCCGGCCACATCCCGGGCGCCGCGTCCGTGCCGTGGGCCCAGACGGTCCGCGAGGACGGCACGTTCAAGAGCGCGGCGGAGCTCCGCGACCTCTACGCCGCGAACGGCGTCACGAACGACAAGGACATCATCACGTACTGCCGGATCGGCGAGCGGGCGAGCCACTCGTGGTTCGTCCTCCACGAGCTCCTCGGCTATGACCGGGTCCGGAACTACGACGGCTCCTGGACGGAGTGGGGGAGCATGATCGGCGTGCCGATCGAGAAGGGCTGAGCGCGAGTCCTCCGCGAGTGCCGCTCAAGGGCCGCCGGCCGACCAGGCCGGCGGCCCTTCGTTCGCGGCTTACTCCGCCTGCCTGTTGCCGCCGCGGCCCATCGTGCCTCGCAGGCGCGAGAAGCTGCGTGGCCGACGTCGGCGGTGTCGTTGACGGCCGGGTTCGCGTCGCCGACGCACGCCTTCGTGCCGGCCGGGCATGGGATCGTGCGTGGGCCCGCGGCGGTGGCGCCGGGGCCGTCGCAAAGCAGGGTCCCATGTCTGCGAGACACGATCCGGCGCAGGCGACCGGGGCGAACCCTCAGCCGAAGCTCGGGTCGGGAACGATCCGCGCGGTGTCGACGAGGGCGGGATCCGTGGCGCAGAAGGTGTCGTGGTCGGTGATCCGGAAGCCGAGCCCCAGGAGCTGCGGCACGGCCGGGCTCGGGCCGGCGAGTGCGAGCTTCAGCCGGATCGCCGGGTCCGGGTCGGTGTCGGCGTCGGCGTATCGACCGCGGACCGCGTCCGTCGCGAGCGCCGCCACGAGCGTCGCGCCCGGATCCGCGGAGGGCGAGATCGCCAGGTGGTCGAGGACCCGGGCCGGGCCCATCCGGCCCTCCCGTGCGGCTCCGACCGCCGCGACCCGACCCCCCACCTCGACCCGGAACGCGCTCCCGCCGGGCCTCGCCGCCCAGTGGCGATACTGGGTGACGAAGTCGCGGCCGCTCCAGCCCAGCTCGAGCCCGGCCGCCTCGTCGGGAGCCATTACCACCGACCGCGCGCCGGCCGGCCCGCCGGGCGGGCTCGTGACCGGTCCGTCGAGGTACATGACGGGCCAGATCGGCCGCATCCCCGCCCGGACGTAGAGCGTGAGCGCCCGCGGCTCCGAGGAGCTGCACGTGGTCCAGTCAGGGACGGGGACGGCGGCGACGAGCCCGCGGAGGAGCTGGCCCCCGACACCGCGGCCGTGTGCGGCGGGATCGACGAACAGGTCCGTCACGTGGGCGGCCGGCCGGCGACCCCCGACGACCGCCGCGCCGCCGTAGCCGAGCAGCGCCCCGTCGCGCTCGGCGACGAGGACCGTCGCCGTGGCGAGGAGGTGCTCGAGGTACAGCCACCCGGGCCAGCCGGGCGCGGTCGTCGGCTCGTCGTTCGCGACCGCGACCCGCTCGATCGCCTCGAAGTCCCTGCTGGTCGCGGGACGGACGTGGATCTCGGCTTCCGGCATCTCGCGCCTATCATCGCAGCGTGACCTCGTTCCGAGCGCCGGCCTCCCGGACCACGAACCTCCCGCCCGGCGTCCGCTGCATCCGGCTCCCCGAGCTCGATGCCGTCGCCCCGATGGACGCCGCGGAACGGCTGCGCGACCTGCCCGGGCTCGCGCTGCTCGAGAGCGCCCGGCCGGGCCGGAACGCGCGGTGGACGTACCTGGCCGCCGACCCCGTCGCGGTCCTCGAGGCGCCCGCGGACGGTCCGGATCCCTTCGCCACGGCCCGCCGGGTCCTCGGCCGGCTGGCCGCCGACCGGATCCCCCACCCCGATGCGCCGCGGTTCACCGGCGGCTTCACCGGCTACCTCTCCTACGACCTCGGCCGCCGGTTCGAACGCCTGCCATCCATCGCGGCGGCGGACCAGGAGCTGCCGCTGCTCCGGCTGGCGCTCCACGACTGGGTCGTGGCCTGGGACCGCCGGACCGGGGCTGCGTGGCTCGGGGGACGGGCGCTGGACGAGCGGGTCGCCCGGCTCGACGACCGCCTGGGCGCCGTTCGCGAGCGACTGGCGAACCCGGGGCCGCCGCGCGCCGCCGAACCCCGGGCAGTCTCCGGCGAGATCGAGCTCACGTCCGGCCTCGACCGGGCTGCCTTCGAGGCCGGCGTCGACGCCGTCCGCGCCGAGATCGCCCGGGGCGACATCTACCAGGCGAACCTCACCCGCCGCCTCGAGGCCCCGTTCCGCGCCGACCCCTGGCCCCTGTACCGCCGCCTCCGAACCGGCGATCCGGCGCTCTTCGCCGCGTTCCTCGACCTGGGCCGGAGCCCCGTCACGGGGGCGCAGCGGGCGATCGTCTCGGCCTCCCCCGAGCCGTTCCTCGGCCTGACCGCGGACGGGCGCGTCGCGACGGACCCGATCAAGGGCACGCGGCCACGCGGCCGCGACCGGCAGGAGGATCGGGCGCTCGCGCGGGAGCTCCTGGAATCCGGCAAGGACCGGGCCGAGAACGTGATGATCGTCGACGTCCTCCGCAACGACCTCGGCCGCGTCTGCGTCCCGGGGTCCGTCCGCGTCCCCCGCCTCTGCCGGCTCGAGCGGACGGCGGCCGTCCAGCATCTCGTCTCCACGGTCACCGGGAAGCTCGCGCCCGGCGTGGATGCCTTCCGGCTCCTCACCGCGTCGTTCCCCGGCGGCTCGATCACCGGTGCCCCGAAGATCCGGGCGATGCAGCTGCTCGAGGCCCACGAGCCGGTCCGACGCGGCCCGTACACCGGCACCGCCGGCTGGATCGGCGCCGACGGCGCGATGCAGACGAGCATCCTCATCCGGACGTTCGTCGCCGACGGCGCGCGGCTGACGATCCACGTCGGCGGCGGGATCACCTGGCGGAGCGATCCGGCGGCCGAGTGGGACGAGACCGTCGCCAAGGCCCGGGGGCCGCTCTCGGCGATCGGGGCGCGCGAGGTCGCCGGGTGAGCGCCGGCGCGCACAGCGAGGGCCCGGGCCACATCTGGCTCGACGGGCACCTCCTGCCCGCCATCGGACCGCACATCTCGGTGTTCGACCGAGGCTTCCAGCTCGGCGACGGGATCTTCGAGACGCTCCGGGCCCGGGGCGGGATCGTCACCGAGCTGTCGGAGCACCTCGCCCGCCTACGCCGCTCTGCCGCCGGGCTCGACATCGATCTCCCGGCTGGGCTCGATGCCGCCGTCACGACCGGGATCCTCGCGGTCCTCGAGGCCGAGGGCCTCGCCGGACCCGACGGCGACGCCTCGGTGCGCCTGACGGTGACCCGTGGGGCGTTCGCCGGCCGAGGCCTCCTCCCGAGCGGCGCCGGGACGGGCCCGACGGTCGCGATCCAGGCCTGGCCGGTCCTGCCGCCGCCGCCCGGCCACCTCACCGACGGGCTCCACCTCGTGGCGAGCGACATCCGACGAGATCCGGAGAACCCGCTCGCAACACTGAAGACGACGAGCCGCGCCGACTACGTCCATGCGCGGATCGCGGCCCGTCGGGCCGGCGCCGACGATGCCCTCTTCCTCACCCTGGACGGCCACCTGTCCGAGGCCACGAGCGCGAACCTCTTCCTCGTCCGGGGCGACGAGCTCGCGACGCCCCACCTCGGCTGCGCGATCCTCCCGGGCACCACGCGGAGCTGGATCCTCGGCTGGGCCGAGCGGGCGGGGCTCCGGCCGCTCGAGGGCTGGCTCACGACCCGCGACCTGGCCGAGGCCGACGAGGCGTTCCTCTGCTCGAGCGTCGCCGGCATCCTCCCGGTCACCCGCTTCGAGGGCGGCCCGATCGGGGTCGGCCGGCCGGGGCCGATCACGCTCCGGGCCCGTGCCGATCGCGAGGCGTTCATCCGCGGCGAGGGCGCGGGCGAGGACGAAGGCGCGGGCGCGGACGCGGACGCGGACGCCGGCGAGGATGCGGCCGGGGGCGCGGCCGCGCGATGACCCGAGATGAGCTGATCGCCCGGACCGGCCAGCTCGTCGCGGAGGGCGAGCGTCTCCTCCAGAACCCATCGCTCGACGCCTTCCGCACGTGGCTCCAGCTGTCGGACGATCTCCTCTCGACGGCGTGGGGGAGCATGGACCGCTACCACCTGTCGTGGCTCCAGGTGGGGCGCCCGACGTCGATCGTCCGAGGTCGCCCGATGCGCGACGACGAGGCGGCCGACTACGTCCGGACGGTCGTCGCGGCGAAGACGGCGGTCCTCCGGATGAGCCTGGATGCCGCCGATCGCCAGCGGATGCCGTTCGTCGGCGAGACCGGGACCCCCGGGGAGCGCGGGACCGGATGACCGACCGCGTGCCGGACCGCGTACCCGCGGTCGGCGGCGTCCGGCTCGTCCCCGCCCCGGACCCGATCGCCCGCGACTATCTCCTCGTCGCACTCCGGCTCGACCAGCATCGGCCCGGCCTCGTCGATGCCTACTACGGCCCGGCCGAGCTGAAGGCCGCAGCCGACATGGAGCAGCGACGGCCGCCGGCGCGACTCGCCGACGACGCGGCCGCGCTCCGCGACCGGCTCCCGTCGGAGGTGGCCGACCCCGAGCGACGCGAGTGGCTGCGAGCCCAGCTCGTGGCACTCGAGACGCAGGCACGGGAAGCGGCCGGCGAGGCGCTCCCTTACGAGACGCTCGTCGAGCGGTGCTTCGACCACCGGATGGGTCGCGTCGACGACGCCACGTTCGAGGGGGCCGCCGCGGAGCTCGACGCGCTCCTGCCCGGCGACGCGCCGCTCGAGGACCGGCTCGCGGCCTGGGACGAGCGCGTGACGATCCCGCCGGATCGCGTCCCGGCGGCGGCCGACCACCTCGCGGCGACCTTCCGCGCCAGGGCCGAGCGGCTGTTCGGGCTGCCGGACGGCGAGGCAACCCGGGTCTCCATGGTCCGCGACCGGCCCTGGTCCGGCTACAACTGGTACGAGGGCGGCCGGCGCTCGCGGGTCGAGATCAACCTGGACCTGCCGATCCGGGCCGGCGACCTCGTGCACACCGTCGCCCACGAGACCTACCCGGGCCATCACCTCGAGGCTTCGACGAAGGAGGCTCGGCTCGTCGACGGCGAGGGCCGGGTCGAGCTGACGCTCCTCTCGATCAACACCCCGGAGTGCCTCATCCACGAGGGCCTGGCCGATCTCGGCTACCGGTTCGCGGTCCCGCCGGCGGACGAGGCCGCGACGCTCGAGGCGCTGTTCCGGATCGCCGGGATCCCCGCCGCCGACGATCCATCCGCCGCCCGCGCCCTCGCCGAGACGCAGGTCCGGGTCGGGCGCGCCCGGCGGGCCCTGCGTGGGATCGGCGGCAACGCGGCGCTGCTCCGGCACGTCGACGGGCGCTCGCGGGCGGAGGTCGTCGACTACCTCGTCACGGTCGGACGCCAGGCGCCGGCCCGGGCTCGGCAGCGGCTCGACTTCATCGAGCATCCGCTCTGGCGGACGTATGTCTTCGTCTATCGCGAGGGTGAGGTCCTCCTCGCCCGGTGGCTCGAGGCCGTGCCGGAGTCCGAGCGCGCCGCTCGCTTCGCGCGGCTCCTGGCCGAGGCGCGCTCGCCGTCGTCGATCGAGCGCGAGCTCGCGGCCGGGCTCAGCC
>DASUMJ010000324.1:0-9224 GCA_036277775.1 Candidatus Limnocylindrales bacterium | reverse complement strand
GATCCCCCCGGTCGGCGCATGGAGGGCCACCTGGCTCGCGACGACGTTCGCGTGGATGTGGCGGCCGCCCTCGACGAGCGCGATCGCCGTCTCGTCGCACGAGGATTCGATCGCCAGGATCAGCGGTCCGCTCACGATCCGACACCCCCGCGCGCCGGACCCGGGCGAGCCGGCGGTCGCGGCGGACGGTCGGGGCCGCCGATCGTGCCGTCGTCGAGTCGGGCATCGCGCGGGTCCGCCGGGCCGGTCGGCGGCGGGGCCGCGGCGAGCGCCGCGCGGAGGCCGGCGATCCGGCCGCGCATGCTGGCGCCGGTCAGTGGCTCCGTCGTCATGATCAGGGCGTCCTCGCCGTTGTCGGAGTAGTAGCGCGGGCGCAGCCCGACCGGCCGGAACCCGTACTTCTCGTAGAGCCGGCGGGCCGGCACGTTCGACAGCCGGACCTCGAGGGTCGCCTCGCGGGCGCGTCGCGCGACGGCGAGATCGAGGAGCGCGAGGAGCAGCGTCTCGCCGATCCGCTGGCGACGCCACGCCGGGTCGACCGCGAACGTCGTGATGTGGGCCTCGTCGACCATGAGCCAGATCCCGCCGTAGGCGATGACGCCGTCGATGCCCTCGGCATGCACGACGAGGTACGACGCGAGCCGGTTCGCCTGGATCTCGCTCCGATAGGCCTCGTCCGGCCACGGGACGCTGAAGCTGGCCGCTTCGATCCGGTGGACCTCGGGCAGGTCGGCGAGGGTCATCGGCTCCACCCGGAGCCTCACCGGCGGCCGTGCGACCACGCGATCTCCCCGCTCGCCGCGCGCACGCCGCGCGGGAGCGTCACGTACTCCGGGATGAGCCCGGCGGCATCGTCGATCGCGCCGGCAGCGAGGCGCCCGGCGCCGAGGGCCACGAGCGCGGCGGCGAGACCCTCGAGCGCGGCGGCGCCGCGCGCGACGGCGTCGGCCGGGGCGCGCCCGTCGAGATCGACCGCCACGAGGACCTCGCCGGGGCGCAGGTCCGGCTCCTCGCCGCCCGGCAGGAGGCGCGGTGCCGCATCGTCGCGGACCTCGACGCGGTCGTGCGGACCGGCTGGCAGGAGGAGCACGGGGCCGCCGGTCGCCGAGGCCGCGGGCTGCGCGGCCGCCCGGAGGAGCGCCGCGCCGGTCGCGACGCCCGCGATGGGTCGATCCATCGCGTGGGCCAGCGTCTTCGCCGTCGCGAGCCCCACCCGGAGCCCGGTGAAGGCTCCCGGACCAGTGCCGACGACGATCCCGGCGAGATCGTCGCGCTCCAGCCCGGCCTCGGCGAGGAGCTGCTCGACGGCTCGCAGCAGCCGCTCGCCGTGGCGGTGGCCGGCCGGCCCCTCGATCGCCCGGATGAGGGCACCCGACGAATCGCCGGCCGCCACGACGATCCGGGACGTCGCGGTGTCGATCGCGAGGAGCCACCCGCGGCGGCCGGCAGTGCCCGTCATCGGATCGCGGCCGGCTCGCCGAGGCCGGCAGCCTCGGCAGCCGCCACGTAGCGACCGAGGCTCTCGTCCCCCGCCTCGATCCGGATCCGGCGAGGCGCATCGCCCGAGCCGTCGATCCGGACGTCCACCCGGGCTGCAGGCAGCGCTGGCCCGAGCCGATCCGGCCACTCGACGAGCGTGACGCCGCTTGCCTGGCGGTCGTCGAAGAGCCCGCCGGCCCAGGCGTCGGCCGCGCCGGCGAGCCGGTAGAGATCGAGGTGGAAGAGCGGCAGCCGGCCGTCGTGCTCGGCCATGAGGACGAACGTGGGGGAGCTCACCGTCGAGGTCACCCCCAGCCCCCGACCGAAGCCCTTCGCGAACGCCGTCTTGCCGGCGCCGAGCTCGCCCCACAGGCAGAGGAGGTCGCCCGGCCGGGCGACCTCGGACATGGCGGCGGCCAGACGCTGGGTCGCGTCGGGGCTCCTGGTCGTGCGCTCCGCCGAGCGCCGTGCGGTGGGGGTCATCGCCCGAGCGTAGCCGATGGGCTGGCGACCTGCCGGTCGCCGGTCAGGTGAACCGTTCGAGCTCCCCGATCGGGATCGCGATCGGCGGTCGGCCGGCGAATCGGACCCAGCCGGCCTCGAGCTGGACGCCGCCCGGGAAGCGGTGCGGCCCGGCGAGCCCCGCCCATCGGCCCTCGGCACCCGCGAGCGGGCCGGCCACGACACGGACGAGGTCCGACTCCGGCGGCGGCAGCTCCACGCCGGAGTCGTCGATGACGAGGCACGGCGGGTCGCCGACGATCGCCACGGTCCGGCCCGCGAGCCGTTCGAGCACGGCCATGACCGGCGAGGCGATCGACTGGCGGCCTGCCCCGTCCAGGACGAGGATCGCGAACGGCGGGAGGCCGTGCACCGCTGCCTGGCCGCGACGCTCGGATGCCAGCACGTCGCGCCGCTCCTTGACCCCGAGCGCGGCCACGACGATGCCGCGCACCCCGACGGCGCGGGCGCGGGTGATGGCCTCCGCGTCGATGTGGGCGCCCACGACGAGGACCGCGCCGGCGCCGCCGACGTCGATCTCCGACGCCCGCACCTCGCCATCGCGCGCGGCGATGATCTCGAGCCGGCCCGAGCTCGGGCCGGCGAGGACCTCGCGGCCGGCAACCGCCCGGGCCGGCGCCCGAAGCCGGATGGCGATCCCCGGCCGGACATCGGCGACGATCCCCGCGAACGGCGCCTCGAGCGGCTCGGGATGCTCGCCGGTCCCGATGCGCCAGCGGCCGCCGCTCCGGAACAGCAGCTCGCCCCGCTCGGCCGTCTCGGCAGCCCCGACGCGCGCGGCCGGCGCACTCCAGAAGTCGCCGGGGACGGCCGACGCGGGATCGGCAGGGCCGGCCGTCACGGCGGTGCGGGCGTCGCGCACGAGGTCGGCGAGTGGGGTCCCGCGGACGACCGCCTGGCCGATCGCCACGAGGGGGCGGTCACCCGGCCTGATCGCGAAGGCGACCTCGACCGGGCCGCTGACCACGGGCCGGCCGCGGACCAGCGACAGCCCGGACGCCACGGCCCCGGCGGCGCCGGCGACGGGGCCACGGGCGGCGGGCTCGGACGCGGCCGCTCGGGTGGTCCCGGTCGGGTCGCTCATCGATCGTCCCCGGGCCAGGCGAGACCGGCCCACGACCCGAGCACCGCCCGCCGTCGGTCCCGGCGGTCGGGCAGCCGCAGCGGGATGTCACGGAGGTCGACGAGGAGGCCCGCGATGCCGCCGCTCACCGGGACGGCGACGTGGCGGGTCCGGCGGCCGAGCCGAGCCGTCTCGCGGAACTCGAACGTCGCGGTCGCGGGCGTCCCGGGGGGCAGGTCGAGGAAGGCCAGCTCGCCGGCCGCGAGCTCGTGCCGCGTCGTCTCCCCGCCGTGCTCGAGGAGCAGCCGGCCGACGGGCGCGTCGTCACGGCGAGCGCCGAGGCCCGCGGCGAGGACCATGCTCCCGAGCGGGACGAGCAGGTCGGCGGCGACGTCGGCGAGGAGCGAGCGCCGCTCGGCGGGGTCCTCGATCGTGCCGATCGGCCCGAGCAGTCGGGCCGGGTCCGTCGCGACCTGGGTGGCCCCGGTCCGGCGGACCGTGTCGGCGAGCGCGAGCGCGACGGCGGCGGGCGGCGCCGCGGCGAACGCCCCGCCGGTGACGATCGTGACGTCCGCGGGCGGCAGCTCGGCGAGCTCGGGGGTCGCGGCCGCAATCCGCGTCAGCGCGGCCCGGGCCGCTGCGAGCCTGAGTCGGGCGCCGTCACCAGTCGCGTCGGCCCACGGAACGGACCGCAGGTCGCGAAGTCGGTCGCCCATCCGATGGCGATCCTGGCTCCCCGCCGTCCAGCCGAGGACCTGGTCGACGAGCGCGTCACCGGGGTCGGGTGGGACCAGCGCCCCACGGGCCGTGACGATCGACGAGCTCGCCGGATCGTCGCCGGCTGCCCCGGGCGCCGCGACGACCCGGGCTCCGCCGTCATGCCCGACCTCGAAGAGCTCGATCCGCCGATCGAGGAGATCGGCCAGCGACGCCACCGCGGCGCGGAGCGCCCGGCGCCCGTCGCGCGGGTCGTCGAGCAGCCCGTCGAGGATCGATCGCAGGCCCTCGTCCGGCTCTCGGCGGCTCCCGACCGACGGCGCCTCGACGATCCGGCCGGGGTCGCCGCCGGGGTCGTCGCCCAGGCTCTCCGTCCAGGCCTGCCGGCCACGGAGCGACCCGCCGAGGATGACCCGGAGCTCGGGCCGCCGGCGCGCAACCGCGGCGACGAGGCTGGCCAGGTCGTCGAGGGCGGCTCGCTCGTCCGGGCCCGGCGGATCGCCGGCCGCGACCAGGACCGCCGAGACGTCGGCCCGAAGGGCGAGCTCGGTCATCTCGCGGGGGTCGTGGCTCTCGGTGGATGCTCCCTGGACCCGCCAGCCGGTCCGGGCGGCGACCTGCTCGAGGAGGGCGACCGCGCGGCGGGATGCCCCGAGGACCGCGAGGGTTCGGAGGGGAGCGCTCCGGCTGGCGAGTCGCGGCAGGTCGCCGAGTTGCTGCCCGTCGGCCAGCCCGACCGCCTCGGCGAGCTCGGGATCTGCCCCCGCGACGCGGGCTGCCAGCACGGCCACGAGGTCCGCCTCGGGTGCGCCCGCGGGCACGGCGAGCGAGCCGAGGAGCCGCCACCGGTCGCGGGGACGTCCGAGGAGCGCGACGGCAGTGGTGGCCGCGCCGGCGTCCACGACGACGAGCGCGCTGGGTGCCCTGGTCACGAGGCCATGCTACCGGCCCCGGCCGCCGAACGGCCCGGCCGGCGATCGAGGCCGGGGTTGGAGGCCCGCGTCGGATCGCGATGTCGCCGGGCGGGCCGCTCGACGCCTCAGGCGTCCCAGGCGGTCTCCTCGTCGAGCTCCTCGAGCCGCTCGATGAGCTGCTCGATACCGTCGTCGTCGGCAAGGATCGCGGTCGCCCCGGCGAGATCGCCCCCGAACAGGCTCCGGAGCACGGGATCGAAGAACAGCATCGCGTTCGCGCCCAGCGGCCGGTACGGGCGGCTGGCGTGGAGGAAGTGCACCGCCGGCGCCGTCAGGCCGCGGAGCTGGATCTCGCGGGCCACCTGCTCGACGAGCTCGTCGCGCTGCTCCTCGGTCGGCTCGAAGCCGGGCATGCCGAGCTCGCTCACGCGTCACCACCCTGATCGGTCCGTTCGGCCGTCGCGGCGTGGGCCGCCACCGCGTCCGGTCCGGCATCCGGCTCGGCGGCCGGGGTCGGAGCCGCGGCGAGGGCCCGCTCGAAGGCCTGGTAGGCGGCCAGGCCGCGGAGGGCGAAGACGACGTGCTCGATCCCCTCGCTCCGCTCGAGCTCGTCGCGAACCGTGTCCACGGTGATCCGGGCCGCCTCGTCGAGCGGGAAGCCACCGACGCCCGTGCCGAGGGCCGGGAAGGCGATGCTCGTCACCCCGATCTCGCGCGCCCGGGCCATCGCGCTCCGGACGGCCGCCTCGAGGACGGGTCCCGAGGTCCGCCGGTCGCGATCGAGCGATACGGCGTGGATCACCGCGTGCGCGGCGAGGGTGCCCGGGGTCGTGACGATCGCATCACCGAGCCCGAGCGGACCCTGGCGCACCGCCGCGAACTCGATCGCGTCGCCACCCGCTCGCTTCAGCGCGCCGCCGACACCGGTGGCCATCCAGAGCGTGGGGTTGGCGGGATTCACGATCGCGTCCACTTCGAGGACACAGATGTCCCCGTTCCATAGTTCAAGCCGCGTCACCCGCGTCCTCCGGAGACGAGCGTTCGGACCCCCTCCGGCCCGGACGGGGCATGGTACACCCGGGGCAGGCGCCGAGACAGGCTCGTGACCACTTCCCACGTGTTCGTGGTGCGACGGCGCGCCAGCTCGGCCGCCGGGATCTCGTCGTCGCCCTGCCGGCCGAGGAGGACGAACTCGTCGTCGACCGACACGGGCTCGCCGGGGACGTCGGTGACATCGGCCATGACCGCGTCCATCGCGACGTTGCCGACGAGCGGGACGCGGACGCCCCGGACGAGGGCCTCGGCCCGGTTCGAGAGGGATCGGGGCCAGCCGTCGCCGTAGCCGAGCGGGAGCGTCGCGATCCGGCTGGGACGGGCCGTCCGGAAGCTCGGCCCGTAGCTGATCCCCCACCCGGAAGCGAGGTCGGCGACCCGGACCGGCCGCGCGTGGAGCTCGAGCACCGGCCGGAGCGCGGCCCGAACCGACGCCGCGACGGTCCCGTGCAGCTCGTCCGGCACGAGGCCGTAGATCGAGAGGCCCGGGCGGACCCCGTCGTACGCCGCGACCTCCTCCTGGACGAGCGCGCCCGAGGCCGCGACGTGCCGCGGCGGCAGCCGGACCCCGGCCGCACGGAGCGCGGCGGCGGCGGCTTCGAACCGTTCCAGCTGCCGGGCGGTCGTCCCCGCGTCCTCGGCCGCCTGGCGGTGGGTCCAGAGCCCGTCGAGCCGGGCGCGCGGCGAGGCGGCGATCCGGGCCGCGGCGGCCTCGAGCTGGTCCGGGTCGAACCCGCCGCGTCCGAGGCCGGTCTCGACCTCCAGCTGGATCCGGAGGGGCAGCCGGCGCGATCCGGTCGGCTCCCCGGCGATCGCGGCGAGGAGGGCCTCGAGCGGCTCCATCTGGCCGACGGCGACGATGATCCGGCGTCGTGCGGCGTCGGCGGCCCAGGCCGGCGGGATCGGGAAGAGGACGAGGATCGGGCGGCGGATGCCGCCCTCGCGGAGGGCGACGGCCTCGTCGTAGGCGGCGACGCAGAAGCCGTCGGCCCCGGCGGCCTCGAGGGCGCGGGCGACCGGGATCGCACCGTGGCCGTACGCGTCGGCCTTCACGACCGGGTGGACCGGCACGCCCGCCCCGGCCCGCTCCCGGAGCAGCGCGAGGTTGGCCCGGAGCGCGTCGAGGTCGATCTCGAGCCAGGCGGTTCGCGGGAGGGGCGGGAGGCCCGCGGCCGCGAGCCGCTCGTCGATCGACCGAGCCGGCGCGGGGCGGCTCAGTCGGTGGCTCCGGCCGGTTCGCGCACCGTGAACCCGAGGCGCTTCCCGGGGCGGAGGCGGTCCGCGACACCGACGAGGCGCTTCCGTGCCGCCGGGATGGCGTCGGGCAGGTCGGACGCCAGGAGGCCCGCGTCACCGAGCCGGTCGCGGATCGTCTCGCCGGCCATGCCGTGGAGGTAGACCCCGAGCCGGGCGGCGGCCGGCGGCGGCAGGCCCTGGGCGAGGAGCGACCCGATCACGCCCGCAAGGACGTCGCCGGTGCCGCCGCTGGCGAGGGCCGGGTTCTCGAACGGTGCCACCGACACGGTCCCGTCCGGGTCGGCGATGACGGTCTTGGCGCCCTTCAGGACGACGACCTGGTGCCACGCCGTCGCGGCGTCGCGGGCCGCGGCCGAGCGGGCGGCGTCGTCACTCGCGAGATCGCCGTCGCTCTCGGCATCCACGCCGGCACCGGCCCGGAGCCTGGCGAACTCGCCGGGGTGCGGGGTCAGGACGGCCGGACGCGACGCCCCGGTCCACCACTCGCCGAGCGTCGCCATCGACCGCAGCGCCTCGGCATCGAGGACGATCGGCGACGGTGCCTCCTCGTCGCCGGCCGCGAGGAGCTCCCGGACGAGCTCGGTGGTCGCGAGGCCGGGACGGAGGCCCGGGCCCAGGACGATCGCGTCGTGCTCGTGGTCGAGGATCCGGGCGAGCGCCGGCTCGGGGTCGACCTCCTCGACGTCGTCCTCGGGCAGGGCCATCGTCGTCGCCTCCACGACCTTCGCCGCGAAGAGCGGTTGGAGCGACTCGGGCACGGCGAGCGTCACGAGGCCGGCGCCGGCGCGGCCCGCGGCCCGGCACACCAGGAGCGCCGCGCCCGCGTAGTCGAGCGACCCGGCGATGACGAGGAGCTTGCCGAACGTCCCCTTGTGGCCGCGCGGTGTCCGCGTCGGCAGGAGCGACGCCGCGGCCCGATCGTCGAGGGACGGGCCGCCCGGTGGGGCGTCGATCGTCCCGCCGGCCTCGACGTCCGAGGCCCGGCGCCCGAACCCAACGCGCCGCTCAGCCACGGTCGCGCTCCGCGGCCGTCGCCTCGTGGAGCGCCCGCAGCCGCTCCATCCGCGCCAGCAGCCGCCGCTCGCGGTCGTCGAGCCGGTCCTCGATGTCGAGCGGGAAGACGTACCGGCCCCCGGCGGTCCGGACGCCGAAGGCGATCGCGACGGCGTAGTCGGACTCGTGGGTGATCGAGAGCGCGATCCGGCCCATCCCGAGCTGGTCGGCCCGCTGGGCCGCCCGGCCGTGGAGCCGGACCGCCGGCTGGCCCGTCGGCAGCCGTTCGATCTCGATGTCCTTCCAGCCGATGCCGCGGACGCCGAGCCCGAGGACCTTGCTCACCGCCTCCTTGGCCGCCCAGCGCCCGGCGAACGTCTCGGGTCGGTCGCGGACGTAGCGCCGCTCGCCCGGCGTCAGCACGCGGCCCGAGAATCGCGCCCCGAACCGCTCGAGCGTCTCGCGGATCCGCGCGACCTTGATGATGTCGATGCCGACCTCGGTCGTGCCCGCGGGGATGCCCGCGAGGGCTGCCGCAACCCCAGCGCCGTCATCGTCGGCCCTCGCCACGCCGGACGATCCCCTACTCGACCGTGACCGACTTCGCGAGGTTCCGCGGCTGGTCCACGTCGGTGCCGCGCGCGATCGCGGTGTGGTAGGCGAAGAGCTGGAGCGGGATGATCGCCAGGACCGCCGAGACGGCCTCGTGGGTGTCCGGGACCCAGCAGACGTCGTCGGCGTAGCGCTCGATCTGGGGGTCGCCCTCGGTCGCGACGGCGATGACCCGGGCATCGCGGGCGCGGCCCTCCATGACGTTGCTGATGAGCTTGTCGTACGTCGCGGATCGGGTCGCGACGGCGACGAGCGGGCACTCGGCGTCGAGGAGCGAGATCGGCCCGTGCTTCAGCTCGCCCGCGGGGTAGCCCTCGGCGTGGACGTAGCTGATCTCCTTCAACTTCAGGGCGCCCTCGAGGGCGGCCGGGTACGTCGGGCCGCGGCCGACGAACATGAAGCCGCGGGAGTTGACGTAGCGTCGGGCGAGATCCCGCGATCCGGGCGCGTTGAGCTCGATGGCCCGCGCCGCGGCCTCGGGCAGCTTCCGGAGCGCGGCCCCGAGGGCCAGCTCGTCCGCTTCGGTCATCGTCCCGCGGAGCCGGCCGATCGCCGCCGCGAGGACGGCGAGCGTCGTGACCTGGGTCACGAACGTCTTCGAGGCCGCGACCGCG
>DASUMJ010000323.1:0-10542 GCA_036277775.1 Candidatus Limnocylindrales bacterium | reverse complement strand
GCGCCGGAGGATGACCTCCTCGCGCTCGTTCGCCTCGCGCTCCGCGGGCGTCCCGTGCCGTCCCGACGACCCGAGCCGCTCGAGGCGCCGGTCGACCATCGCGAGGTCGGCCAGGATGAACTCGAGATCGAGTCGCTCGAGATCCCGCGCGGGATCGACCTCGCCGTCCGGGTGCGGCACGGACGGGTCCTCGAACGCGCGGACGACGTGGAGCAGCGCGTCGGAGTCCCGCAGCCGCGCGAGGTGCTCGGCCGGCAGCTCCTCGGTCCCGACGTGGCCCTCGCTCGATGCCGGCGGGGCCGGCAGGTCCACGTACGTCACGTCGGCATGGACGATCTTCTTCGGGTGGAAGATCGTGGCGAGCCGGTCGAGGCGGTCGTCCGGGACCTTGACCACCCCGACGTTCAAGGTCAGCCCGCCGAACCCGCCGGTCTCGGCATGGCCCCGGGTCAGGGTGTTGAAGACGGTTGTCTTGCCGCTCCCGGCGAGACCGACGATGGCGATCTGCATGTCGCCGCGAATCGTGACACAGGGGCACGGTCGGCGCTCCGGGTCGAACCGATCCGCCCGTCCGACGGTAGAAGCCGGTGATGGTTCCCCTGAGGCATGCCCTCGTCGCCCTCGTCGGCGCCGCCGCGCTCGTCGGCTGCGACGCCACGACACCGACCACGGAGCCGACCCCGGAGCCGGAACGGGCCGGCATCCAGATCGACCAGACGTGGCAGGCCAGGGACGGCGAGTGGACCTTCACCGGCAGCGTCGACCCCCAGGGCGACCCGACCGACGTCGTCTTCGAGATCGGTCCCGGGCCGGTCACGACGCGAGTGTTCGACCAGCAACTCCCGGTGGCCCAGGACCTGGTCGACGCCGGTCCCCTGAGCATCACGACCCGCGACATCCCGGACATCGACGAGATCTGCGTCCGGTTCGCCGCGACGAACAGCGCCGGGACCTCGCTCTCCACGCCGCTCTGCTTCCCGCACGACCTCCCGAGCTTCGTCATCGACCAGGTCTCGCCGACGACGACGTTCTCCACGCCGGCCGTCGAATCGACGACGGTCATCACCGAGCCGAGCTACACGGTGGCCTGGACGGAGGCCGACGACGTCACCGGAGTTCGCCGCCGATCGCTCCAGCGGCGCGTCGCCGTCGCGGCCGGCGAGGCCTGCGGCGAGTTCCAGGACGACGGCCCGGCCGTGACCGACCCGAGCCCGATCCTCGTCACCGGACTCCTCGACGGCCGCTGCTACCAGTGGGCCCAGAGCCTCAGCGACGGCGCCGGAAACACGAGCATCACCGTCTCGGGCACGGTTCGCGTCGATCTCGGGGGCGGCTGAGCACCATCCTCAGTCGACCCAGCGGACCGTGATCCGACCCGCGACGCCGGGCAGCGGCAGCGATACGGCCTCGGCCTCGACGGCCGCGCGTTCCGGCGCCGAGAGCGGTTGCCAGGGCTGGATCGTGACGGCCGCGTCGGCCCGCCGCCACGTGCCGGCGAGCTCGCCAGCCACGAGGACCCCGCCCGGCCAGACGCGTGGCGTCCAGAGCGCGTTCCGACGGTCCGCCTCCGGCACGAGCAGCTCGCGGTCGGGCCCCTGCAGCAGGGTGTAGGCATCGCCGCTCGGGAGCAGCCGGGCCGGAGCCTCGATCTCCGCCGGGGCCCGAGCGACCGTCTCGTCGTCAGCGAGGAGCCAAGCCTCGCCGACGGGGGTTGTCACCGGCACGAGTGACTCGGCCAGCCCGTCGAAGGCTGCCCGGCCGGCGGCCGGCGTGATCCCGGCCCACGTCGCGAAGGCCGAGGGCGTCGTCGGCCCGAAGACGTGGAGGTATCGGCGCGCGAGCTCGAGGCGGGCCTCGACCGGGTCGATGGTCGGCGCCGCGACGGTCCAGACCGTCGGCTGCCGGGCCCCATCCCAGCGGATGCGGACGCAGCCCGTCGGCGCCGCATACCGCAGGCGGTTCGGCGGCACGCCGAGGCCGTGCCCCACCTCGCCGTACGTCAATCTGCGGCCGCCGAGGAACGTGTCCAGCATCGTGGCCGTCTCGTCCGCGAACCGCCGATCCTTCCCCTCGGCCGGCAGCCGTCCCAGCGTGAAGATGGCGGCGTCGGCCGCCGGCACGACGTAGGCGCTGTAGCGCGGCCCCCACAGCTGGACGAGAGCCGGGTCCTCCCAGGTGGAGGGACCCGTCCCTTCGACGCGGGCATGGATCGACAGGAGCGCGGCACGCGGCATGCTGTCCTGGAGGCCGGCCCACGCCGAGCGCCGGAGCGAGTCCGTCCCCGATGGGAGCCGCGCGTCGAGCGCTCCCACCGTTCGCCGGTACGCGAGGACCTGCCCGCGGGTGAGGTCGAGGCGGCGTGTCGTCACACCCGGTGTTGTACCGCACTCCGGCGGGGCCAGTCGCCGGTCAGAGCACCGGGACGAGGGCTCCCCACGGCGCCTACGGGATGTACTGGGCAGGTGACCCGCTGGATCGCTGCGATGGCCCTCGCTTGGCGACCTCGAGTGTCGCCCGTCAGCAGGTCCCCTTGCGATCGCACGAACAGGGAGCCGGTCAGGGGCCCGAACCCTCCCGGAAGTCGGGAGGAGCGGTGGCCTACGAGAAGCCGCGATCGGCTCACTTGGCGTGCGGGAATGTCACTCGACCTAGTCAGCCGGCGTTCGCCAACGTCGCCCGGGTGCTCGGGCACAGGTGACACTTGTGATTCTTGGGTGGGATACTCGCGCCTCAGATCAAGCAGTCGGAGTGTGCCGCGATGCCGCGCCCCTCGACACCCGAAGATGCGATGCGCGGCTTCCTCTCAGGCGAGGACCCGGGTCTCGCCCGCATGCGTCGCGTTATGCGGCACCTCCCTCACGCACCGCACTGCAAGCTCTGCGCCGCACCCTTCGAGGGCCCTGCTGGCGCGGTGCTGCGACACGTCGGGTTCGCTCGCTTCTCCGGCAACCCGGCCATCTGCGGCTCGTGCATCAAGAGCCTGAACAAGCTCGGGGTCTTTGGCGCCGAGATCCCGGTGAGCCTCCTGTTTGCCGACATCCGAGGTTCTACAGGCATCGGCGAGCGCTCGAGTCCCACCGAGTTCCGCCTGTTCCTCGACCGCTTCTATCGGCTCTCCTCGAGCGCGGTCCTCGACAACGACGGCATGGTCGACAAGTTCGTGGGCGATGAGGTCATCGGACTCTTCTTCGTCGGCATAAGCGGGCCCGAGCATTCGGCCGCCGCAGTCCGTGCGGCTCGCGCCCTGCTCGATGCCGTCGGGCGGGCTGACGCGAGTCAGAGTGGCCCCATTCCCGTAGGGGCGGCCGTGCACACTGGAAACGCGTTCGTAGGGTCGACCGGGGCGGGTGGAGCCGTGCGTGATTTCACGGCGCTCGGCGACGTGGTGAACACGACCGCTCGCCTTGCGGGCGAGGCTGCCGCTGGTGAATTGCTCGTGTCGATCAGCGCCGCCGCAGCCGCTGGCCTTGACTCGCCGTCCTTGGAGCATCGGACGCTCAGCGTCCGCGGCCGGTCCGACCCTGTCGAGGTCGTAGCCCTGAGATCCTCCAGGCCGCTGGGCTAGATCCGCCACGATGTCGGGGGCATCGCGCGCTCGCTTGGCGTGACGTCACGCGAAGGGTTCGAATCGAACGCTTAGTACCCCGCGCCGGGGTCGACGACGTTGCGCAGGGGCCGGCCGGCGGCGTAGCGGCGGAGGTTGTCGCAGAAGAGCTCGACGCTCCGGTCGAGGACCCGGGAGCTCGACCACGAGGTGTGGGGCGTGACGATGACGTTCGGGAGGTCGTAGAAGGGCGACGAGGACTGGAGCGGCTCCTCGCGGAAGGTGTCGAGGGCCGCGCCGCCGATGCTCCCCTCCTCGAGCGCCCGGAGGAGCGCGCGCTCGTCGATGAGCCGGCCGCGGGCGACGTTGACGATCCAGGCGTCGGGCCGCATCGCGGCGAACGCGGCGTCATCGATCATCCCGTCGGTCTCGGGGGTGAGCGGCGCGGCGAGGACGACGAAGTCGGCCGCCCCGAGGAGCTCGTGGAGCCCGTCGGGACCGACAATTCGATCCGGCCGAGGCTCGAACGGGAACGGGTCGTCGCCGTCCCCCGCGCCGGCCGGCGCCGGCGGGGCCGAACCCGTCGCTCCCCCACCCCCGACGTTCCGTCGGAGGGCGATGACCCGCGCCCCGAACGCCCCGGCGAGCGACGCCACGGCCCGCCCGATCGAGCCGTAGCCGATGACGCCGATCGTCAGCTCCCGGAGCTCGACGCCCTGGAGCGGCTGCCAGGTCCGCTCGCGCTGGAGCTCGAGGAGCTGCGGCAGCCGCCGGCTGATCGCGAGGATGAGCATGAGGACGTGCTCCGCGATCGGGCGGGTGAAGACGCCTCGGGCGTTCGTGACGACGAGCCCGCGCTCGCGGGCGATCGGGGTGAGGGCCCGCTCCACGCCCGAGGTCGCCGAGTGGACCCAGGTGAGGCGCGGCGCCCGCGCGACGAGCCGGTCGAATGCCTCCGAGCTCAGGAAGCCGCGCAGCAGGACCTCGACGTCCTCGACCGGGGCGTCGGCGAGCCCCTCGACGGACAGGTTCACGATCCGCGCTCCGGGGGCCGCGGCGCGGATCGCCTCGAGGTCGCCGGCCCGGACCCGGGCCGACAGGATCGGGCTGACCGCGATCGCCGCCGGGACGCCGCCGGGGCCACTCCCGGGCCCGGGCGAGGCAGTCGGCGAGGGGCGCTCCGCGGTCATGGCCGGCCGCCCGCCTCGCCGGGAGCCCCGCCGTCGAGGACCCGGGCGATCCACGCTGCCGGCCGGCCGATCTCGTCGGGCAGCGGCAGGGTCGCCGGCGATTCCCAGATCCGGTCGAGCGCCTGGCGCCCGCGCGCCTCGGCGACGGCCCGGACGAACTTCTCGCCGCGCTTGTACTGCTCCATCTTCAGGTCCATGCCCGTGAGCCGGAGGACCGCCCGCTCGAAGCCCGACCGGTGCTCACGGCGCTCGTGGAAGCGGGCGGAGATCTTCTCGACACCGGGGACGAGCCCCTTCCCGACCTCGTCCATGACGTAGTCGCTGAAGCCCTCGAGGAGGCTCATGACCGCCTGCGTCTCGCGGAACAGCGTCCGCTGCTCGTCGGACATGAGCCGTTCCATCCAGTGCTCGCCGGCCCCCTCGCCGCGGAGCGCCCGCCCGAGGGCCTTGACGGCGTCTTGGCCGAGCGTCGAGGCAGAGCCGCTGAACATGGAGAGCTGCCGCTCGAGCCGATCGGCGAGGTACGGCCTGAGCCACGGATGGCCCTCGAACTCGAATGCGTGGGTGGTCTCGTGGAGGGCGATCCAGGTCCGGAACGGCCCGATGGGGACATCCAGCGCCCGCGCGGTGGCCCGGATGTTCTCCTCGACGAACAGGAGCCGGCCGTCCTCCGCTTCGGCGGACAGGAGCGCAAGGTCGTACTGGCCGAGGACCCGGGTGCCCATGAAGCCGAGGAGGAACCCGAGCTGCCGCGTCGTGACCCAGCGATTCGCGATGACCATCGCCGCGGACGCCAGGCCGCCGCCGGGCGGGACGACCTGCGACAGGAGCTCGCCCTCGATCCGGGAGATGAGCGACCGGAACGTCACGACGTTGGCCCGGACCCAGCCGGCCCGGTCGACGACCGACGCCCGGTCGACGACGCCCGGGAGCGGCGTCCCGAGCGCGGCCGAGAGCCGCGGCACGACGACCGACATCGCGTCGCGGTAGGCCGCCTCCGCGGCCCGGAGCTCGAGCGGGCTCAGGCGGCCGGGGGCCGCGGAGGCGCGCTCGATGGCCAGCCGCTCCACGTCCGCCCAGTCGACGAGGCCTCGCCGCGCCGACCGCTCCGCCCGGCGTCCCAGGACCGTGGCCGCGACCCCGAGCGCCGAGCCGACGAGGAACCCCGCCTGCCAGCGCCGGTCGCTCGTCCAGTCGGGGCGGCGTGGCCCTCCGCCGCTCGCGCCGCCCTGGCCGGGCCGCCCGGTCATCCCGCGGCCCCCGAGCGCCGCCCGGCGCTCACCTCGACCCCCGACACGTCGGGGAACGCGTCGCCGAACATCCGCTCCGCGATCGTCCGGAACGCGTCCACGTCGCCGGTCGTGAGCTGGACGTGGGTCGGATCGACCGTCCCCCCGGGCGGCGGCTCGTGCCCGTCGCGCCCGGCATCCGCGGCCGTCCCGCGGCTGCTCCCCGGTGCCTCGAGCCCGTTGATCGAGAGGAGCTCGTTCAGCGCCGAGGCGGTGGCGGACGCGGAGTCGACGATCGCGATCCGATCGCCGGTGACGGCGGCGAGGGCCGCCCGCAGCAGCGGGTAGTGGGTGCAGCCGAGGAGGAGCGTGTCGATCCGGGCCGAGGGGGGCAGCGGGAAGACGAACTCGCCGGCCGCGTCGCGCTCCCCGAGGAGCGGGGCGAGGGCCTCCGCCACCGTGGCCTCCACCACGGGGCCCGTCAGCTCGCCGGCCTCGACCATCGGCACGAGCGCCGGGGTGGCGTGCTCGTAGACCTCGACCGCGGGATTCTCGTCCTTGATCGCCGAGAAGTAGGCGTGCGACCGGATCGTCGCCGGCGTCGCGATGACCCCCACCCGGCGATTCCGGGTCGTGAGCGACGCCGTCACCGCGCCCGGCCGGATGACCCCGAGGACCGGCAGGTCGTAGCGCCGCCGGAGGTCGCCGATCGCCACGGCCGTGGACGTGTTGCAGGCGACGACGATCGCCTTGACGTCGCGCTCGACGAGGAGGTCGATCGACTCGGTGCTGAAGGCCCGGACCTCGTCGTCCGACCGCGTGCCGTACGGGGCGCGGGCGTTGTCGCCGAGGTAGATCGTCGATTCGGCCGGGCTCCGCCGGAGGATCTCGCGGAGGACCGTCAGGCCGCCGACCCCGGAATCGAAGACGCCGATGGGCCGGGGGTCGGACATCGGGGTGCCGGTCAGCGGCTGCCGGCGGCCACCGCGGCCCGACCGGCGGGCAGGAGCTCGGCGGCGACGCGCTCGACGTCCTGCGAGACGCCCGCCTCGGGGTTCGAGAGGACGAACGGCACGCCCTGGTTGTTCGCCGGGACGACGATGGAGCCCTCCGATCGGACCGTGTGCTCGGGCACCCGCCCGAGGGCCCGGGCGAGGTCGGCGGGGTCGATGCCGGCGTTCGAGTCCGCCCGGTTCAGGAGGTAGCGGACCTTCGTCGGCGAATAGCCGATGACCCGGAACGTGTCGGCCAGGGCGATCGTGTTGTGGATCGTCGTCGAGTCGTAGGTGACGATCTCCAGGATCGTGTCGGCCCGATCGAGGAGCGCGAGGTTCAGCTCGTCGAGGGCGACCGACATGTCGATGATCACCGCGTCGTAGAGCCGTCGGAGCAGCGACAGGACCTTCTCGAGGTCTCGCAGCGTGACCATCTCGGCCATCTCGATCCGCGGCGGCGCGAGGAGGATGTCGATCCCGGAGGTGTCGCGCCACAGGACCTCGCCGAGGTCCGACTCGACGATCCGGTCGGTCGGCAGGTCGAGCATCGAGGCGGCGTCGGCCGGCACCCGCAGGAGCGCCCGGAGGTCGGCGAACTGGATGCTCCCGTCGACGAGGACCGTCCGGGTGCCGTGCCGCGCCGCGGCGACCGCGAGGTTGAACGCGATCGTCGTCTTGCCGACGCCGCCCTTCGGGGCGAAGACCGCGATCGTCTTCGACGGCCCGCGGTCGTCCGAGCTCTGGTGGTCCTTGTGGACCTGCTGGACCCGGGTGATGAGGTCGTAGCCCGAGAACGGCATCGAGAGGACGCCGTGGATGCCCTTGCCCGGATCCGGGTCGACCGGCTGCTGCGGGACCGTCAGGACGATCACCGGGATGTCGATCCCGGCCTCGTGGATCTGCTTCACGAGCTGCATGCCCTTGATCCGCCCCTGGAGGAGCGCATCCACGAGGATGACGTCCGGCCGGAGCTCGGGGATCTGGCTCACCGCCCGCGACCCGTCCGTGAAGACCTCGAGGATCTTGATCGCGGACTGGGACATCAGCAGGCCGCGGACGTACTGCGCGACCTGTGGGACGTCCTCGATCAGCAGCAGGCGGACCTGATCGCTCGTTGCCATCGGGCCGAACGGTACCACGGGCTCCCGGACCGTCGTCCCGGGCCACCAGTCCTGCCCGCAACCGGGACGTCAGTCCGGGCCGGATCCACCGGGCTTGCGGGCCACGAGGATCGCCCGGTCGGCGCCCGCCGAGAGCGGCGAGAGGTCGTAGTCGCCGGCGATGACCTCGACCTCGAGGCCGGCGTCCTCGGCATGGGCCCGGAGCTCGTCCGCCGAGACGAGATGGAGGGCGTCCACCCGCGTCCACCGAACCGGGCTGCCGCCCGGCGCGGCCTCGTCGAAGATCACCGTCAGGGTCACCGCCCGTGTCGCTCCCTCGTACCAGGCCGCCGCGAGCTTCGTGACGTCGCGGCCGGTCTCGTGGTCGTTCCGAAGCCACTCGAGCGAGACGCGGCCGTCGAACCGGACGAGGTCCTCGGCGAGCGGCTGCCAGGCGTCGACGACGGCGATCCCGCCGGGCCCGAGGAGCTCC
The DNA here is from genome assembly GCA_036277775.1 of Candidatus Limnocylindrales bacterium. Taxonomy (GTDB): domain Bacteria; phylum Chloroflexota; class Limnocylindria; order Limnocylindrales; family CSP1-4; genus UBA5189. The sequence goes on along the minus strand of DASUMJ010000323.1, from coordinate 1,991 downwards.
GCCATGACCCCGATCGCCTCGCGCTGCTGCCGCCGGCCGCCGATCTCGAGGATCGTGTTCAGGGCCAGGATCGCGAGCCCGAAGCGGCCGCTCCCCGGCGGCCGCGTCGTGAACAGGTCGCCGTGGACCAGCTCGATCCGTCCGGCGACGGCCTCGCCGGCATCCGCGGCGCGCACCCGTGCGCGGGCGAGCATCGCCGGGTCGAGGTCGATCCCGGTGACGCGGTGGCCGGCTGCCGCGAGCGGGACCGCGATCCGGCCGGAGCCGACCGCGAGCTCGACGATCGGCCGGTCGGTCCGGGCCGCGAGCGCGAGGTAGAGGTCGACGTCGCCGGGATCGACCGACAGGTCGAGGTCGTAGAGCCGGGCGATCTCGGCACCGGTGTCGGCGGCGGTTGGGCGGGGTCGATCGGCGGTCATCCCGGCGATCCTACCCGCCCGCGGCCTCGGGCTCGTGCCACTCCCCGCGCGCCTCGAGGATCGCGCGGAGCACGCCGGGCACGTCCGACATGAGCCCGTCGACGCCGAGGTCGAGGAGCCGGGTCATCTCGGTGGGGTCGTTGACCGTCCAGGCGTGGACCGGCAGGCCGAGGTCGTGCGCGGCGCCGACGAGCCGCGGCTCGACGAGCGGCAGGCCGCGGGCGCGCAGCGGGACCTGGACGCAGCGCCCGGGGCGGCGCTTGAGGCTGCCGAGGAACGGACGTGCTCCCCACGCTCCCAGCCGGAGTGCCGCGATCTCGCGGGGCCCGAGGGACGTGCAGGCGTCGCGCCCGAGCCCCTCGCGGATCGCGGCCAGCCGCCGGTCCGAGAAGGACCCGACGCAGACCCGCTCGAGCACGCGGGCGGCCCGGATGGCGCCGACGAGCGCCGGGACCGCGGCGTCGTGCTTCGGCTCGATGTTGATCCGGGCATCGGGGAACGCGTCGAGGAGCTCGGCGAGCTCGACGATCGGCTCCGTGCCGCCGACCCGCGCCTGCCGGACCTCCGACCAGGGCAGCTCGGCGACGATGCCGCGACGGTCCGTGACCCGGTCGAGGCGGTCGTCGTGGAAGGCGATGAGGACGCCGTCCGACGTGACGTGGACGTCGGTCTCGAGGTAGCGGAAGCCGAGCGCGACCGCGGCCGCGAACGCGACCATCGTGTTCTCGGGGTGGACCTCCGCGCCGCCGCGATGGGCGAACGGGATCGGGCCGGGGTGGTCGAGGAAGGGATGCGTCGGCCTCACCCCACCCGGCGAACGGTCGCGCCACCGCGACGCTTCAGCGCGAGCGCCGAGATCGCCTCCAGCGCGGCCCGGTTCGCGATCATCGCGGTCGATTCGGCCCAGTCATAGGGTGGCGAGACCTCGACGATGTCCATCCCGGCGAGCTCGACCGCCCCGACGATCTGCCGAACGGCCCGGAGCAGCTCGCGGGTGAGGAGGCCGCCAGGCTCGGGCGTGCCGGTTCCCGGCGCGAGCCCCGGGTCGACGACGTCGATGTCGATCGAGAGGTAGATCGAGTCCGGTCCGTCGAGGGCCTCGGCGATCGCGTCGGCGATGACCGCTTCCGCGCCGCGCTCCTCGATCTCGGTCATGAAGTGGACGCGAAGCCCGTGCTCGCGCATCCACTCGAGGACCTCGACTGGCGGCCAGTAGCCGCGGAGGCCGACCTGGACGAAGTTCTTGCCGTTGACCGCGCCGGATTCGATCAGGTGCCGCATCGGCGAGCCGTGGCTCGCGATCTGGCCCCAGCTGTCGGGTGCCGTGTCCGCGTGGGCGTCGAAGTGGACGATGCCGATGCTGCCGGGATGGCGGACCTCGGCCACGGCCGACGCCGAGGGCCAGGTGATGGAGTGGTCGCCGCCGAGGATGATCGGGATCGCGCCGGTCGCGGCCACCTCGCGGACCTTCCGGAAGATCATCGCGTGGGCCCGCTCGTGGAACGCCGGGACGATGTTCGCGTCGCCGGCGTCGACGACGGTGAGGACCTCGAACGGCTCCACGCCGAGCTG
>DASUMJ010000322.1:0-22926 GCA_036277775.1 Candidatus Limnocylindrales bacterium | reverse complement strand
CCACTCGTGACAGCTTCTCGCCCGGCAGCACCACGAGTGGCGTGCCGTCGGACGTCACCGCGGCGACCGGCTCTCCGGCGGGCGCGGCGGACCTGGCCCGCCCACGGCCGCGCGGCGCGGCTGCGGCCGCCGGCTCGCCCTCCGACCGGCCCCGGCCCCGGCCCCGGCCGCGGCCGCGAGCGCCGGTGCCCTCGCTCTGCTTGTCGGGGACCTCGGTCATGGAGAGGTCCTCGTCGTCGGTCGCGACCCGCCGGCCGGACCTGGAGGAACCCTTCTCGACCCGCGCGATCTGGGTGATCTCGGTGAACTGGTCCGCGACCTCGATGAGGTCCGACGACGTGTTGCCGCGGAAGCTGATGACCTCGACCCGGACGCCCATCTCCTGGACGGCCCGGATCGCCGGCGCGAAGTCGCCGTCGCCCGAGATGACGATCGCGATGTCGAGGTTCCGGGCGGTCTTCATCATGTCGACGACGAGCTCGATGTCGAGGTTCGCCTTGACCTTGCCGTCGCCGTACTTGCGGATGTCCTTGCTCACGACCTTGTAGCCGTGCCGGCGAAGGAAGTCGTGGAAGTTCCGCTGGTTCTCGTTGTCCGGATCCAGGCCCGTGTACGCGTATGCGCGCACGAGGTCCCGCCCCGCCGAAGCCGTCTTCAGCAGCGTGACGTAGTCGATGTCCACGCCGGCCGCCTTGGCCGCGTAGAAGATGTTCGCCACGTCCACGAAGACGGCGACGTTCTTGCCCAAACTGGGTCTCCTATTCCTGACGGCACTGCGACCGGTCTCCCGGTTCGCGCGCCACGTTCAACGGGCTCGCCGCCCGCCGGCCCCGGCCGGCGCAAGCGTGCGTCCCATGAGCGGACCGACCTCGCTGAACCCCTGGTGTTCCCAGCGGGCCCGTTCGGCGGGATCGTCCGGCCGCGGCGCCTCGACGGACGCGCAGCCCTTGTTGCCGGCCGATCGAATGGCCTCCTCGAGCAGCGACTCGGTCACCGCGTCGGCGTCGGCCGTCGGACCGACGACGAGGAGGTCGATCGTGCCGACGTAGCCGCCGGCCCGGACCGAGGGGCGGATCGCGAGGATCGCGCCGCCCACGATGTCCCGTCGCGACTCCGCGACGAGGACGCTCGCATGGGGGAGGTAGACCAGCTGCCGGAGCAGGTCCGCAGCATCGAGCGCCGTCCCTGAGCCGCGGGCACCGATCCGCTCGCCGCTGAGGGCGACGAGCTTGTCGATGTCCGTGATCCGGGCTGCTCGGATCGTGTATTCCACGCCGCCGCTGGTACCTCGATCGGGTGGCGCCACTGCGATGCAACCGACCCGACCGGATCCGGCCGGGGTCGCTTCCGGTGCCGCTGACCGCGCGGGACGCGAGCGAAAGTCGCTCGAAGAACCGTCCCGGGTCGCGCCAACCAGTGTTGCAATCGGTGCGCCGAGCCCTATCATACGTCATCGCTTCGGCGGCAACCTGCGCGCCTGCCGAACTCGCACCTCGACGTGGTCCCGCTTGGCGCACCACCTGTCCGGATTCCGATCCCGGTCCCCCGGGTCCTCGGTACCCGCCAAGGGCGCCGGTGGGATGGCGAGGGGATCGCGGTCCGGCGCGCCAGGGCCTCGACCGATGATGAGGAGGAGTACCTGGATGAAGTTGACCAAACTCGGCGCGATCGTCGGGATCTCCGTGATCGCCCTGTCCGCGTGCGGTCCCGGCGCTTCGACATCGCCGACCGGTGGCGACACCCCGGAGGCCTGCCGGGACAAGAAGGGCACGAGCAGCACCGAGATCCACGTCTATTCGTCCCTGCCGCGGCAGGGCACGAACACCGAGCAGACGAACACCCTCGTCGAGCAGATCAAGAACACCCTCGACGGCAAGAAGGTCGGGGACTTCACGATCAAGTACACGGACCTCGACGACTCGTCCGCCGCCGCCGGTGGCGACTGGGACGGCGCGGTCGCGCAGTCGAACGCGAACACCGCTGCCGCGGATCCCGACGCGATGATCTTCATCGGCCACTACAACTCGGGTGCCGCGAAGCTCACCATCCCGATCCTCAACCAGGCCTGCCTGGTGATGATCAGCCCGGCCAACACCTACCCCGGCCTGACGAAGGCCGTCGAGGGCGTGACCGAGCCCGGCGAGCCCGATACCTATTACCCCGAGGGGTACCGGAACTACACCCGCGTCATCACCACGGATGACAAGCAGGGCGCCGCGGGCGCCGAGTGGGCCAAGCGGATCGGTGCGACGAAGGCCTACGTCCTCGACGACACCCAGGTCTACGGCAAGGGCCTCGCGAAGGCGTGGGCGCTCCATGCCAACTCGATCGGCATCGATGTCGTTTCCCCCGGCGACACGTCCGAGGGCTTCGACGCCGCGGCGACGGACTACGCCGCCCTGGCCGAGAAGGTCAAGGACTCCGGCGCCGACTTCATCTACGTCGGCTCCATCACCGGCCAGAACACCGGCAAGCTGTGGAAGGACCTGCGGGCTGCGATGCCCGACATCCCGATCATGTCCGGCGACGGCGTGTTCGAGGCGTCGTGGTACGAGGGCGCGGGCACGGCCGGCAACGACACGTACCTGACCTTCGGCGGCGTCGGTCCGGATCAGCTCACGGGCGCCGGCAAGACGTGGTTCGAGGACTACAAGTCGACCCACGACGGCGCTTTCCCGGCCACGTACACGGCCTACGGCAACGCCGCGGCCGCGGTCGCGCTGGCAGCCCTCGAGGCGGCCGGCACGAACGATCGCTACGAGGTCCTGAAGGCCGTCTTCGCGACCAGTGGCCTCGCCACGGTCCTCGGCGACGTGTCGTTCGACGACAACGGCGACACCGAGCTCATCGCTCTCACCGGCTACCAGGTCGAGACGTCCTGGCCGCCGACCTTCAGGGAAGTCCTCTCGGCCCCCTGATCGAACGCGCTCACTGCGAAGGCGGGCCCGCCGGGCCCGCCTTCGCTGATCCCCCCGCCGCGCTGCCGCGAGCGGCAGCCCCCGCCAGCGTCCCGCACACGGCCGATCCCGCCACCGCCCGTGCCACTGCCGAGGACCCGCCATCGCCATGGATGACGCGCTAGTCCAGACCCTGATCATCGGCCTCTCGAACGGCCTGATCTACGCGCTCGTCGCCCTCGGGTACACCCTCGTCTACGGGATCATCGAGCTCATCAACTTCGCCCACGGCGACGTCTTCATGCTCTCGTCGATGCTCGCCCTGTCCCTGTTCCTGGGCATCGGCCTGACGAGCGAGACGCCGCTGTTCATGGCGATCCTCATCATCATCATCGTCCTCGTCGTCGTGATGGCGGTGATGGCGACGATCAACATCTCGATCGAGCGGGTTGCCTACCGACCGCTGCGGAATGCGCCGAAGGTCGCCCCCCTGATCTCGGCGATCGGGATGAGCTTCGTGCTCCAGAACCTGGGCCTGCTGTGGATGGGCCCGGCGGTCCAGGGCTTCGAGAACGTCATCCCGAACGTGAACGTCCTGACGACGGTGCTCGGCCTCGACACCGGCATCTCCATCACCTACAAGCAGCTCTTCGTGGCGGTCGTGACGATCCCGCTCCTGATCGGCCTCACCTGGTTCGTGGCGAACACCCGACAGGGCAAGGCGATGCGAGCGACGGCCCAGGACCCGAATACCGCGGGATTGATGGGCATCAACGTCGACCGGACCATCGCCCTGACGTTCCTCCTCGGCGGCGCGCTCGCGGGCGCGGCCGGCGTCGTCCAGATCCTCTTCAACAACGCGACGGTCTACACGCTGGGATTCCGCTTCGGGCTCAACGCGTTCACGTCGGCCGTGCTCGGCGGCATCGGCAACCTGAGCGGTGCCGTGCTCGGCGGGATCGTGCTCGGCCTGGTCAACGCCTTCAGTGACCGCTACCTGTCGGCGCAGTGGACGAACGCGATCGTGTTCGGGGTGCTCATCGCCATCCTCGTCTTCCGACCGACCGGCCTCCTCGGCCAGCAGCTGGCTGATCGCGCATGACCGCCGGCCGGCCGACGGTCCAGGAGCTCGGCGGCCCCCGACTCCCGCCGCCCGGGTTCGGTGGCTGGTTGCAGCATGTCAGCGAGGTGGCTTCGCGCTGGCCGGCAGCCTACCGACACGCGCTGGCGACGCGCCGCCGCCGGACGATCGCCCTGACCCTCGTCGTGGCCGCGCTGCTCGTCTACCCGCTGGTCAACCGGTTCGCGCTGGCCGGGTTCTCGCGGAACGTGTTCCCGCTGCCGCTGCCCGACGACACGATCATGGTCTTCATGTTGATCTTCGCGGCGATGGCGCTGGGGCTCAACATCGTCATCGGCTTCGCGGGCCTGCTGGACCTGGGGTACGTCGCGTTCTACGCCCTGGGCGCCTATACCGCGGCCTTCCTCGCCTCGCCGCACTGGGGCGCGCTCGGGTTCGACATCCACATCCTGACGACGGTCTCCTCGGCCGTGCCCGGCATCCACCTGCCGTTCTGGATCGTCGTCTGGATCGCGGCGGTCGTGGCAGCGACGTTCGGCGCGCTCCTTGGCGCCCCGACGCTCCGGCTGCGCGGCGACTACCTGGCGATCGTGACCCTGGGGTTCGGTGAGATCGTCCCGATCGTCTTCAAGAACCTCGTGAACGTGAACTTCGAGCTCGGTCCCATCAAGCTCGAGAACGCCAACCTCACCGGCGGGCCGCTCGGCATCAACCCGATCGATCCGCCGACGCTGTTCGGCGTCCGCTTCGGGGCTGCTTCGGGCATCGCGCCCGTCTACCTCGCCATGGTCATCGTCCTGCTCTGCATCGTGATCGCCCGGAACCTCGAGCGCTCGCGGATGGGGCGTGCCTGGATGGCGATCCGGGAGGACGAGCTGGCGGCCGAGATGATGGGCGTCAACACCGTGCGGACGAAGCTCCTGGCGTTCGCGCTCGGGGCCAGCTTCGCCGGCTTCGCCGGGGCCCTCCAGGCCAGCTACCAGGGGGCCACGACGTCCGACTTCTTCAAGTTCGCGACTTCGATCCTCGTCGTGCTCATGATCATCGTCGGCGGGATGGGGAACATCTGGGGGGCGCTCGTGGGCGCGCTCGCACTCGTCTACGTCGACAAGGCGCTCCTGCCGTACATCAGCCAGCGCGTCCAGGACGTCGGCGAATCGATCGGCTGGCAGGAGCTCGCGGACTTCAACGTCGCCAGCCTCAACTTCCTGATCTTCGGCGTGATCCTCGTCGCGATGATGCGATTGAGACCCGAGGGGCTGTTGCCCAGTCGCCAGCGAGCCGCGGAGCTGCATCACGCCCCGCCGACCGAGGCGCTCGGCGCCGAGGCGCTCCTCGAGCCCGAGGCGGTCACGCTCGAGCAGGAGGTCAGCGCCGACCTCGAGGCTGCCGCCGGGGCCGAGGCCGACCGGGACACGCCGTCGGGCGGCGCCGGGACGGATCACCGGGATCGGCAGGGACCGTCATGATCGAGTCCTTCCGCGCGCCCCTGACCGGTGAGGTCCCGGACGACGACCTGCTCGTCCGCGCCCGCGGCGTGACGAAGCGGTTCGGCGGGCTGCTCGCCGTCAACAAGGTGGACTTCGACATCCCGCGCGGCTCGATCGTCTCGCTGATCGGCCCGAATGGGGCCGGCAAGACGACGTTCTTCAACATGATCACCGGCTTCTACACGCCCACCGACGGCGAGATCGTGTTCGACGGCCACCCGATCGCGGGACGTCGCGGCTCGAAGGTCCGGTCGCTGCCGCCCCACCGGGTGACGGCGCTGGGGATCGGTCGGACGTTCCAGAACATCCGGCTCTTCGGCACGATGTCCGTCCTCGACAACGTCCTCGTCGGCCTCCACGTCCACCTCAAGAGCCACTGGTGGGATGCCATCCTGCGAACCCCCAGCCAGCTCCGCGAGGAATACGAGGCACGCGAGCAGGCGCGCGCGCTGCTCGACCTCGTCGGCCTTCGCGAGCGTGAGGACACCTGGGCCCGGAACCTGCCGTACGGCGACCAGCGCCGGCTCGAGATCGCTCGGGCGCTCGGCACCAGCCCGCAGCTGCTGCTCCTCGACGAGCCGACCGCCGGCATGAACAACGCCGAGACACGGTCGCTCACCGACTTCATCCGGCGGCTCCGGAGCGAGCGCGGCCTGACCGTCCTGCTCATCGAGCACGACATGCGGGTCGTGATGGGGATCAGCGACCGGGTCACGGTCCTCGACTACGGCGAGGTCATTGCCGAGGGGACGCCCGACGACGTCCGCCGGAACAGTCGCGTCATCGAGGCCTATCTCGGCCGCGGGGCCGCGGACGCCTGACGATGGCCCTGCTCGAGCTCCACGACGTCCACACCTACTACGGGGCGATCCATGCCCTGCGCGGCGTGACGCTCCAGGTCGAGGAGGGCGAGATCGTCACCCTCATCGGCTCCAACGGGGCGGGCAAGTCGACCACGCTCCGTACGATCTCGGGCCTGCTCCGGCCCCGCGAGGGCTCGATCACGCTCGGCGGGGACCGGATCGACGGCCGACGGCCGCACGAGATCGTCTCGCTCGGGGTCTGCCAGGCGCCGGAGGGCCGCCGCGTCTTCCCGCGGATGTCGGTCTTCGAGAACCTCGAGATGGGGGCGTTCGCGCGCCGGGACAAGCCGGCGATCCTCGCCGACTTCGACCGGGTCTTCGGGCTCTTCCCGCGGCTCCTGGAGCGCCGGACCCAGCGCGCCGGCACCCTGTCGGGCGGCGAGCAGCAGATGCTGGCCATCGGGCGCGCCCTCATGGCGGCCCCGCGGGTCCTGCTCCTCGACGAGCCGTCGATGGGCCTCTCGCCGATCCTCGTCGAGCAGATCTTCGACATCATCCGATCGATCAACGAGCAGGGCATGACGGTCCTGCTCGTCGAGCAGAACGCCCTCATGGCCCTGAACGTGGCCCATCGCGGCTACATCCTGCAGACCGGCGAGATCGTCCTCACCGGCGATGCGGCAAAGCTCCGCGAGGACCCCGCCGTCCGGAAGGCGTACCTCGGGGAGGACTGACCCGGCGTCCCGCCATGGCCGAGCTGCAGCGCGTCCCGGTCGACCGTCCGCTCCCCCGGCGCTGGCTGCCGGCGCTCGGGATCGGGCTCGCCGCCGCGTTCGCGCTCGTGACCCTGAAGCCGTGGGGCGGCCGTCCGGCCGGGCCGATGACCGCCGAGGCCTCGCCGCCGCCCTCGGCCGCGCCGGCGCCGACCCCCGCAGCCCGGGCCCGAGGCTACGAGCCGCGGCTCTTCGGCTATCGCGAGCCGGATCCGCGCTGGGAGCTGTGGCCAGCCGGCTATGTCTTCCAGTTCGGGATCTCCGGGCCGCTCGCCCTCGCGAGCCCGGAGTCCGGAGCGGCGCCGTCGCCCGCGCCGTCGCCGGCCCCCGGGGCAGTGCCCGGGGCGGCCGTCGTGGACCTTGGCCCCGCGGATCACCTCACCGCGCTCGGCATCAACACGCCCGACCACGTCCGCGTCGCCGAGATCCGTCTCTGGCGTCCGCTTGCGGGCAGCTGCTGCCGGGGATCGATGCGCTCGGCCGTGGTCGGGGTCCGGATCGTCCGCTTGCCGACGCTCTGGGACTCCGCCACCTTCCACGTCATCGGCCTGGCGGACCGGCAGGTGCCCGGCCGGCTCGGCCGGTGGCCGGTCGGCGAGTACCGCCTGGATCTCGTGATGGCGCTCGGCGAGACGCTCGAGATCCGGTTCCGGGTCGGGGAGCCGGCCGCGTAGGCCCCAGCGGGCTTGCGCGGACCCGCCCGGAGGTCAGCGGCCCGGCGGCTCGCGGAAGATGTCGTACGCCGCCCGCGCGAGCATGACGAGGCCGAGGCCCGCGACCCACAGGCCCGGGCCGCGGGTGAAGACCTCCGCCGGCTGATCGAACTGGAAGGCCCGGAGGTCGAGGAGCTGGAGGATCCGCAGCCCGAGGGCGATCCAGCCGGCGCCGGCGAGGATCGCGTAGGCCGGCCAGCGGTCCGCTCCGACGGGGCGCTCCCTCGCGTACGGCAGCGTGACGAGCGCGATCGTCGCCAGGCCGACGATGAACACGACGAGCCCGAAGCCGTCGAACGCGTTCCCGCCGAGCCTGGGCAGGCCCTCGGTCCCGCCGACCGACCACCAGGGCAGGAGGCAGCCGGCCACGATGACGACCGCCGCGAGCGCGGCGAGGAGGCGGGCCCGGCCGACCGGGCGGCGATGCATCGTCATCCCGGGTCCGCGTAGACCTCGGGCTTGAGCACGCCGACGAACCGGAGGTTCCGGTAAAGCTCCCCGTAGTCGAGCCCGTACCCGACGACGAACTGGTCCGGGATCGTGAAGCCCGTGTAGTTCACCGGGATCTCGACGAGCCGCCGGGCGGGCTTGTCGAGGAGGGTGCAGATCCGCAGCGAGGCTGGCTTCTTGCCGCCGAGGTAGCGGACGAGATAGTTCAGGGTCAGGCCGGTATCGATGATGTCCTCGCAGATGAGGACGTCTTCCCCCTCGATGCTCGCCGACAGGTCCTTGAGGATCCGGACCAGGCCCGAGGACTCGGTGGTCGCGCCGCCGTAGGACGACACCTCCATGAGGTCGATGCGGAGCGGGAGGGTGATCGCCCGCATCAGGTCGGCCATGAACGGGAGCGAGCCCTTCAGGACGCTCACGAGCGTCAACCGCCGTCCGGCGTAGTCGGCGCTCACCTGGGCGCCGAGCTCGGCGACGCGAGCCTGGATCTGTGCCTCGGTCAGGAGGATCTCGCCGATGTCGCCGTGGAGGTCCGCGCTCGTCACGCTCATCGCCGGGCTCGACCGTCATCGTGGCGCCCGGAGGCGGTGGGGATCGGGCTCGGCTCGGCCGACCGCGCGGCGGCGCGGGCCGCCGCGGCTGCCCGGCGGCGACGAGAACGGGAGGCGTTCCGACGGCTCGAGGATCCGACGACCGGCGGCCCCGAGGGCGCGGCGATCGCCTCGAGCTCGACGGCGACGGGACCCGCGGCGCCGGCTTCCGCGACGGCCTCGGCTTCCGCGACTGCAGCAGCCGGTGCGGCGGCCGGCTCGTCGTCCCGTCCGCGGTCCGTGGGCGTGGCTCGGTCCGCGGGCGGCGCGGGGACAGCCTCGAGCGCCTCCTCGGCGCGCTCGGGCATCACCTGGCCGAGCGTCCCCGACAGCGAGTCGGCCAGCGCGAGCCGGCCGTACTTCAGCATCATCGCCCGGAAGTCACGGGCGTAGAACAGCTTGATCCGGATGTCCGGATAGAGCTCCCGAAGCCGGCGGAGCTTCCGGTTCTTCTTCCGGACGAGGCGCTGCTTCAGCGTCGTCAGCTCCAGGAACAGGTCCAGCTGGGGCAGGTAGAAGTCCGGCGAGAACGACTCGACGACCTCGCCATCGAGGTTCCAGAGAATCGGGAACGTCCGTGGCTCGTACTCCCAGTCGACCTCGTAGAAGTCGAGGATCCGGGCCATCTCGGCCTCGCTGCCGTGCGCGAACGGCGGCCAGGGGCGGCCCGATGCGTCCGAGCCGGTGAGGGCCCGCTGCGGCCCCGGGGCAGGAGCGACCGCCTCGGCGGACGGCGCCGTCGGCCCGTCCACCGGAAGGGCGGCCGCGTCTGTCACGCGGGCCGCCCGGTTCGCCGGTCGGCGCGCCGCGCGGCAGGCGTCCGGGGCGCGACCGGCCCGCGGAGCAGCGACGCGAGGTCGCCCGACCAGCCGGCGAGGAAGTCGTGCATGTCGAGGACGTCGTCCGAGCTCACCGTGGCGCCGCCGGCGAGTCGCTCCGCCTCCGGCCGGACCGGGCGGCGGGCCGGCTCGCCGGCCACGAACCCGAGCGAGGTGCTGCCGCATGCCGGGCAGTCGACCTGGAGGAAGACGAGGTCGTCGCGGCGGGCGAGGATCCGGACCCGGTCGAAGGGGACGGGCGCGTCGCAGACGGTGCAGTCGTTGCCGTCGAGGAGCGCGCGAAGGTGATCCAGGGGACCCATCCATGGGGAGTGTAGCGGTTCGGGCCGTTCTCCGGCGAGCACGGGCGGCCTTGCCGCCAATACCCCCAGGGGGTATGATCGCCGCGAGGGCCCGGTCGCCGGGCACCGCCAGGGGAGCACCATCGACCACATGGTCACGACCGCGGGACCCGCCGGCGCGCACGGCGCGGACCACTTCCGTCACAGCTACTCGAAGGACAAGGCCCAGCTCGTCCGCCGGCTCGCCCGGATCGAGGGCCAGGTCCGCGGCATCGCCCGGATGATCGAGCGCGAGGAGTACTGCGTCGACATCCTCCAGCAGACGGCCGCGTTGCGGGCCGCCGTCGACTCGCTGGCCATCCTCGTCCTCGAGGATCACGTCCAGGGCTGCGTGCGGACCGCCGCGGAGCACGGCGAGGCCGATCGGTACGTCGACGAGGTCGTCGACGTCGTCCGCAGGACCCTCGGCCGTCCCGTCCGCGGGACGGGGCGGAGCTGATCCACCGGTTATCCACCGCCGCGCGGGCAGAACCGCGGGTCGTGGTGGATAACCCCGTTGACGGCGCCGGGATGCCCTCGTAACGTCCGGCATCCGCACCGGGAAGGCACCGGGGAACGCGACTCGCGAGGGGTCCGGGGAAACCCGACCGCGAACCGAGCGAGGCGCGCCAGACCGATACCACGGCTGCGCCTGAATGACGACGCCGGGGGCGGCTCTCCGGCGGCGGCGCGTCACCTCTCGAGGAGGCACGCCTGAACCGCCAGCGAGATCCGCTCCCGACGGACGTCGACTCCCTGCCCGCACTTGCCGAGGCCTACGATCGCGAGCTCGAGCGCGCCCTCGGCAGCCTGGGGCTGACGCTCGCACCGGCCGCACGGGCCGCCATCGACGGCCACGTCCGGCTCCTGCTCGCCTGGAACGCGGCGATCAACCTCACCGCGATCACCGACCCGGCCGCGGTCGCGCGGCTCCACGTCGCCGACAGCCTCGCCGCCGTGGCCGTGCTCCACGAGGGTTCGCATCGGACGATCCTCGACCTCGGAAGCGGCGGTGGATTCCCGGGGATCCCGCTGGCGGCCGCGCTCCCGGCGTCGCGGGTCACGCTCCTCGACTCGGTGGCGAAGAAGGTCGCGTTCCTCGACGCCGCGCGGCGGGCGATCGGCCTCGCCGGGCGTGTGGACGCCGTCAAGGGACGGGCCGAGGAGCTCGCCGTCGGGGGCGGGCACGGGCACAGGCCCGGACCCGGAACAGGACCGTGGGACGTCGTGACGGCACGGGCCGTCGGATCGCTCGCCGACCTCGTGGAGCTGGCGCTCCCCCTCCTCGCGGCCGGTGGCCGCCTCGTGGCCTGGAAGCGCGGCGAGATCGCCGACGAGCTCGTCGGGGCCGTGGCCGCGGCGCGGGCCCTCGGCGCCGGGGCGCCGGCCGTCCATGCCGTCCCGGCCGGCCTCGGGCTCGACCGGCACGTGCTCGTGACGCTGCTGAAGGAACGCCCGACGCCGCCCGGCTACCCTCGGGACCCGGCCGCCCGGAAGCGGCGGCCCTGGTGACCCCGGACGCTGCTACGCTGGCGGCGAGATGCGGATCGCGGTCCTCTCGGACATCCACGCCAACATCACGGCGCTCGACGCGGTCCTCGCGGCCACCGGCGCCGTCGACGGCGTCTGGCACCTCGGCGACGTCGTCGGTTACGGGCCCGAGCCGGATGCCGTCGTCGCCAGGCTCCGCGACCTCGGGGCAACCGGCGTGAAGGGCAACCACGATGCCGCGGCCGCCGGCGGCGCGGAGATCGAGTGGTTCAACCCCGACGCCCGCCGGGCGATGGAGTGGACCCGGGCGGCGATCACGCCGGCGACGCGAGCCTGGCTGGATGCCCTGCCGCAGTCGGTCGGCGAGGCGGACTGCACGCTGGTCCACGGCAGCCCCCGCGAGCCGATCTGGGAGTACGTCACCTCGGTTCCCGTCGCGCGGGCCAACCTTGCGATCCTGCCGAGCCGGATCGGGCTCCACGGGCACACCCACCTGCCGGTCGCGTTCGTCGAGGACGACGGCCGGATCGAGGTCGTCAGCCCCGGCGACGGCTCCGAGCTCGAGCTGCGCGGCCGGCGGGCGCTCGTCAACCCCGGGAGCGTCGGCCAGCCGCGAGACGGCGATCCGAGGAGCTCGTGGCTCGTCCTCGACACGGACCGGGACACGGTGACCTGGCATCGAACGACCTACGACATCGCCGCGGTCCAGGCCTCGATGCGGGCCGTCGGCCTGCCCGCCTCGCTGGCGGCGCGGCTCGCGGTCGGACTGTGAGGGCCGCGGCCGCGTGATCGGCGGACGGCAGCCCCTCCGTGGCCGGAAGCTCGGCGACCGGCGGGTCCGGGTCGAGCGGCCGCACGCCGCCTACTTCCGCTGGAGCGGCAAGGGCCGGATGACGGCGAAGGCGGCAGCGAGTGCGCCGACGACGGGCAGCGGGCGGGCGTTCGCGGCGATCCGGCGGTTCTTCCTCGGCCGACCCCTGATGTCGGAAGAGGAGCTCGGCGAGCGGCTCTCGAAGAAGAAGGCCCTCGCGATCTTCAGCTCGGACGCGATCTCGTCGTCCGCATACGCCACCGAGGAGATCCTCCGGGTCCTCGTCCTCGGCGGCGTGGCCGCGCTGACGCTCGGGCTCCACGTCTCGATCGCGATCGCGGTCCTCCTCGTCGCCGTCGCGATCAGCTACCGGCAGGTCTGCCTCGCCTACCCGACCGGCGGCGGCTCGTACTCGGTCTCGAAGCGCAACTTCGGGCGCAACGTGTCGCTCATCGCGGCCTCGGCGCTGCTCATCGACTACGTCATGACGGTCGCGGTGTCCACGACCTCCGCCGTCGAGCAGATCACCTCGGCGATCCCGGCCCTCCACGACGAACGCATCCTGATCGGGGTCGCCGCGATCGCGCTCATCACGATCGGCAACCTCCGGGGACTCCGCGAGGCCGGCAACATCTTCGCCATCCCGACCTACCTGTTCGTCGGCTCCTCGCTCCTGATGATCGCGGTCGGGACGTACCGGATCGTCGTCGGCGGCGAGGGCGGCGGCTACCCCGACGCCGTGGTCGAGGAGGCGCTCCGTGAGGCGGGCCGGACCACGGCCGAGGGGGTCACGATCCTGCTCCTCATCCGGGCGTTCGCCGCCGGCGCGGTCGCCCTGACCGGCACGGAGGCGATCGCCACCGGCGTTCCCGCCTTCCAGCCTCCGGAGTCGAAGAACGCCGCGACGACGCTCGCGGCGATGGCGGTCCTGCTCGGGGTCCTGTTCATCGGGATCACGTTCCTGGCCGTGAACTTCGGGATCACCCACCTGGAGTTCCCCGAGAAGCAGACGGTCATCAGCCAGGTGTCGCGGACGGTCTACGGCGACAACACCGTGCCGTTCTACCTGTTCCAGGCCTTCACGGCATTGCTGCTGTTCCTGGCGGCGAACACGAGCTTCAATGCCTTCCCGCGGCTGCTCGCGATCCTCGCCGGCGACTCGCACATGCCCCGCCAGTTCGGGCTCCGCGGCGACCGGCTGGCGTTCTCGTACGGGATCATCGCGCTCGCCGTCGTGGCGGCCACGCTCATCGTCGTCTTCAACGGCGAGACGCACCTCCTCATCCCGCTCTACGCCGTGGGCGTGTTCATCGACTTCACGATCAGCCAGGCGGGCATGATCCGGCACTGGCTGCGGGAGCGGCCGCCGGGATGGCAGCGCCGGCTCGCGATCAACGCCTTTGGCTGCACCCTGACGGCGATCGTCGCCGTCGTCGTCACGGCGGCCAAGGCACCGGCGTCGCTGATCGTCCTCGTCCTCATCCCGCTGCTCGTCCTCCTGATGCTCGGGATCCGGCGCCAGTACGAGGGCCAGAAGGACGAGCTCCACGTTCGTGAGGACGTCGTCTTCGCCGGGCCCCAGCGCGAGCAGCGGGCCGTGGTCCCGGTGAACGGCATCAACCGCGCCGTCGTCCAGGCCGTGAACTTCGCCCGGACGATCGCTCCGGACGTCCGGGCCGTCTACGTCACGGAGGACGCCGAGGAGGGCGAGGAGCTCCGGCGCCGCTGGGAACGCCAGCTGCCCGGCGTGCCCCTCGTCATCGTGGAGTCGCCGTTCCGGGCGATCGTCGAGCCGTTCGTCGCCTACCTCGACGTCCTCGCCGAGACGTGGCCCCCGGATCGGGAGGCGCCGGTCACGATCGTCGTCCTGCCCGAGTACGTCGCCAAGCGGTGGTGGGACCGGGTCCTCTACAACCAGACGGCGCGGCGACTCAAGGCCGCGATCGTCGGCCGCGAGCACACGGTCATCGCCGACGTCCCGTACCGGCGCGACCACTGATCGCCTGCCCGCCGCGCGCGGGTCGCGGCAAAGGCCCACCGCCACCCGCGGGGCCGCCCGCCACCGTGGCGGCCGGGGCCGGTGTATCGTGGAGGTCCGCGACGGCCCCGCCCAGGCCAGGACCGAGCGGGACCCGACGTCCCATCATCTAGCCGAGGCGCCCGACCACACGGTGTCCGAAACCAATCCGCCCGTCTTCCGGCTCGCCGTCGTCGCGCTGGCCGGAGGACCCGGCGATGCGCGCATCGTTCGACTTGTCTCGGAAGTCGCCAAGCCGATCCACGCCGAGGTCGTGGCCGTCCACGTCGTCGAGGTCGGCTGGTCGCTGCCGCTCGACGCGGACATCGCGGGTCGGTCCGAGGAGGTCCAGCAGGTGCTCGACGCGGCCGAGGGCGTGGCAGAGAGCTCCAAGGTCCGGATCGAGCCGGTCCTCCTCCAGGCCCGTGATGTCGGCGCGGCCCTCGTCGACGAGGCCACCGAACGCGACGCCGACCTGCTCGTCCTCGGCCTCCCGTACCGCAAGCGGTTCGGGGGCGACTTCGCGATCGGCCGGACGATCCCCTACGTGCTGAAGAACGCCCCGTGCGCCGTCTGGGTCGTGCGGGAGCCCATACCCGAGGACCAAGCGTGAAGATCGTGATCGTGGGCTGTGGCCGAGTCGGATCGGTCCTGGCCGAGTCGTACGATGCCGCCGGCCACGAGGTCGTCGTGCTCGACCCGTCGACCCGGGCATTCGACCGCCTGCCGGTGGAGTTCCGGGGCAGCGCCGTGCGCGGCGACGGGACCGACGAGGACACGCTCCGTCGGGCCGGCGCCGAGGGCGCGGACATCTTCCTGGCCCTGACCGAGGGCGACAACCGGAACGTGATGGCGGCCCAGGTCGCCGCCGAGAAGCTCCGGATCGGCAAGGTCGTGGCGAAGATCAACGACCCCGTCCGGGCCGCCGCCTACGCCGAGCTCGGCGTCGCGACGGTCTGCCGGACGACGATGCTCGCCGATGCGATCAGTGGCTTCCTCGGGCTCGCCCCGAGCGGCGTGCCGAGCGTCATCGCCCCGAGCAACGGGCACGGCGGTCATGGCCACACTCCGCTCGGCGACGAGGCCGCGGCGAATCGGGCCGGCACGATGGGCGCGGTCGCGTCCGACCGGGAGGGCTGAGCGATGTTCGTGCTCGTCGTCGGCGGCGGCAAGGTCGGCTACTACCTCTCGAAGGAGCTCATCGAGAACGGCCACGAGGTCGTGCTCATGGAGAAGGACCGTGGACGCGCGGACCAGATCGCGGACGAGATCGGCTCGATCGTCGTCGCGCACGACGGCTGCGAGGGCAAGTACCTCGGCGAGGCGGGCTGCGCCCGCGCGGACATCGTCGCCGCGGTGACGGGCGACGACGAGGACAACCTCGTGATCTGCCAGATGGCGAAGCACCACTTCGACGTGCGGCGGACGATCGCGCGGGTGAACAACCCCAAGAACGAGGCCCTCTTCCGGCACCTCGGGGTCGACGAGATCATCAGCCCGACCCGGATGATCCTCGGCTCGATCGAGCAGGACATCCCGGTCCACGAGCTGCTGCATCTCGCCGCACTCGGCGAGGGCGAGCTCGAGATCATCGAGGCCCACCTCCAGGAGGGCTCGCCGGCGATCGGCCGGGCGGCCGGGGATCTCGCGATGCCCGAGGGCTGCTCGCTCTTCGCCGTCGTCCGGAACGGGGTCGCCAGTCCGCTCCGGCCGGACATGACCCTGAAGGTCGGCGACAAGGTCATCGCGATCGGGCCGAGCGAGTGCGAGGCGATGCTCCACCAGGCCCTCATCGGCGACGACCCGGAGGCGGTCGCGCACGGTATCTGACGAGTCGGGCGGACCGGCACCGGCGGGGGTGGCCGAGGCGGCGGCCTCGAAGAATCAAGAAAATGCAATGGATCAGAGACTTGACAACGTCATTGTCATGTTTCTACCATTCTGGCTGTCCGGTGCGAGGTGGCCCGGGCGCCCGCCGCGACACACGAACGACGCGGCCGGGCAGGCAGGAATCAGCACAGGAGGTGACACGAGATGACGATCGTGCGCCGACCCTCGCCCCTCGGCGAGTTCATGACGCTTCGCCAGGCGATGGATCGCCTCTTCGACGACGACTTCCGCCCGTTCCGATGGGCGGGTGGCGCCGCTGACGGCCCCGGCCTCCCGCTGGACGTCACGACGAACGCCGACGAGCTCGTCGTCGAGGCCTCGCTCCCGGGCATCAAGCCCGAGGACGTCGAGATCACGGTCGAGAACGGCACGCTGACGATCACCGGCAAGACCGCCGAGCAGCGGCGGGCGGAAGAGGGCAGCTACCTGGTCCAGGAGATCCGGCGCGGCACCTTCAGCCGCTCGATGACGCTCCCGAACGGCCTGGAGCCGGACAAGGCAACCGCGACCTTCGAGCACGGCATGCTCAGCCTCCGCATCCCGAAGGCCGAGCAGGTGAAGCCCCGCCAGATCCGGATCTCCCCGGTGACCGATGCGACCGCGAAGCGAACGGCCGAGGTCACGGCCGAGTCCTCCAAGTCCTGACCGGGCGGCGACCAGCCCCGTGCGCGTGACCATCCGCCGGCCCGATCCTCGTGATCCCGGGCGACCCGTCTACGTGATCAGCGTGGCGGCGAGCATCGTGAGCGTCCATCCCCGGACGCTCCGGATCTACGAGGAGGCCGGCCTGGTCTGCCCCGCGCGGACGCCGACGAACATCCGGCTCTACTCCGAGAACGACATCCGGCGGGTCATGTGGATCCGCCACCTCACCCAGAACCTCGGCGTGAACCTCGCCGGGGTCCGAATCCTCTTCGAGCTCGAGGAACGGCTCGGGACGCGGATCCTCGAGCGTCTCTACGACGAAGGCACGCACGAGGCCGAGGCCGGTGAACGAACGCCGGCCGAGGCCCCGTCGGCCGATCCCGAACCCACCACCGCCTGAACCCAGCATCAACAGGAGAACCCGATGGCGAAGCGACCGTCCAACCCGGACGCCGAGCGGACCGAACAGAAGATCAAGGAGCTCCCGCTCGTCGCCCTCCGGGAGACGGTCATCTTCCCGGAGATGATCGTGCCCCTCCAGGTGGGCCGCGACAAGAGCGTCGCCGCGCTGAACGCCGCCGTCGAGGCCGGCAGCCCGATCGCGCTCGTCACCCAGCGCCAGGCCGACCAGGAGGAGATCGGCGACCCGTCCGAGCTGTACGGGGTCGGCACCCTCGCGAAGATCGCCCAGGTCGTGCAGCTCCAGGACGGGACCGTCCGGGCCATCGTCCAGGGCCAGACCCGGATCCGCGTCCACGGGTTCGCCCAGACCGAGCCGTATCTCCGTGCCCGGATCGAGGAGCTCGTCGAAGCGTCACCCGCCGATGTCGAGATCCAGGCCCTCATGCGTTCCGTGCAGGCACAGGTCGAGCAGTACGTCCAGGCCGGCGCCCCGGTGCCGCCCGAGGCGGCCGTCGCGGCGAAGAACATCACCGAGCCCGGCCTCCTCGCCGACATGACCGCCTACAGCCCCGACATGACCACCGAGCAGCGCCAGGAGCTCCTCGAGACGGTCGACATCGTCGAGCGGCTGAAGCTCGTGTCGACCTTCCTCGCCCGCCAGATCGAGATCCTCGAGCTCAAGGGCCGGATCCAGTCCGAAGTCAAGTCGGAGATGGACAAGACCCAGCGCGAGTACATCCTTCGCGAGCAGCTGAAGGCCATCCAGCGCGAGCTCGGCGAGGAGGACCCCCAGCAGGCCGAGGTCAGCGAGCTCCGCGACAAGGTCGAGCAGTCGGGCATGCCCGACGAGGTGAAGGCCCGGGCGATCAAGGAGATCGACCGGATGAGCCGGATCCCCTCGGCGTCGCCCGAGGTCGGCGTGATCCGGACGTACGTCGACTGGCTCGTCAGCCTGCCCTGGAACGTCACGACCGAGGACCGCTACGACATCAAGGAGGCGGCCAAGATCCTCGACGAGGATCACTACGGCCTCGAGAAGGTCAAGGAGCGGATCCTCGAGTACCTCGCGGTCCGGTCGCTGGCCGACACGATCCGCAGCCCGATCCTCGCCCTCATCGGCCCGCCCGGTGTCGGCAAGACGTCGCTCGGCAAGAGCGTCGCGCGGGCCATGGGCCGGAAGTTCGTGCGGATGAGCCTCGGCGGCATCCACGACGAGGCCGAGATCCGGGGCCACCGCCGGACGTACATCGGGGCGCTGCCCGGGCGGATCATCCAGAACGTCAAGACGGCCGGGACGAGCAACCCGGTCTTCATGCTCGACGAGATCGACAAGATCGGGATGGACTTCCGGGGCGACCCGTCCTCCGCCCTCCTCGAGGTCCTCGACCCGGAGCAGAACAACACCTTCCAGGACAACTACCTCGAGGTGCCGTTCGACCTCAGCAAGGTCCTGTTCATCGCCACCGGCAACCTCATGGATCCCATCCCGGCCGCGCTCCGCGACCGGATGGAGATCATCCAGCTGCCCGGCTACACCCAGCAGGAGAAGATCCAGATCGGGAAGCGGTTCCTCGTCGCGAAGCAGATGGAGAACCACGGCCTGAAGCCCAGCCACATCGAGTTCACCGACGAGGCGATGACCGAGCTCGTCCAGGCCTTCACGAAGGAGGCCGGCGTTCGAAACCTGGAGCGCGAGATCGCGAACGTCATGCGCAAGGTGGCCCGGAGCGTCGCCGAGGGCCGCAAGCGCAAGACGGTCGTCGACCGGAAGAAGCTCGTCGAGTTCCTCGGGCCGCCGCGGTTCGAGTACGGCGAGCTCGAGCCGGAGGACCAGATCGGCTCGGCCACGGGCCTCGTCGTGACCGAGGTCGGCGGCGACATCGTCGCCATCGAGGTCACCCGGATGGAGGGCAAGGAGGACTTCATCCTCACCGGCCAGCTCGGCGAGGTGATGCGCGAGTCCGCGCGCGCCGGCCTGTCCTGGATCCGGACCCATGCCGGCCAGCTCGGCATCCCGCGCGAGACGTTCGAGAAGCAGACCCTCCACATCCACGTCCCGGCCGGGGCGATCCCCAAGGACGGTCCGTCCGCCGGGATCACGATGGCGACGGCGATGATCTCGGCTTTCACCGGCATCCCCGTCCGCAAGGACGTCGCGATGACCGGCGAGATCACCCTCCGCGGTCGCGTCCTCCCGATCGGCGGCCTGAAGAGCAAGATCCTCGCCGCGCACCTCTCGGGGGCGCGGATGGTGATCCTGCCGAAGAAGAACGAGAAGGACCTCCGCGACATCCCCGAGGAGATCCGGAAGTCGATCAAGCTCGTCCTCGTCGACTCGATGGACCAGGTCCTGGACGCCGCCCTCCGGCGACGCCCCAAGCCGATCACCATCCCGGGCCCCGAGAAGGTCGAGCGGCCGCAGCCGCCCCGGCGTCCCGACTTCCCCACCGACCAGCCCCCGGTCGTGGTTTGACGAGGCGGTGAACCTTGGCCGCCGTTGGGACGGGCCATCCCCGCGTTGCGACCTCCGCTCCCGCGCTCACGCACGTTCGAGTGCGCTCGCGCGGGTGCTCGGTCGCGCCTTGGGCTAGCCTCGTCCGAACGGCGGGGCCTGGTTCGGGAGCTTCCTGAGCCATGGTTGACGTTCGGGACTACTACCAGACCCTCGGCGTCCCTCGAAGCGCATCGGCGGCCGAGATCAAGAAGGCGTTCCGGAAGCTTGCCCGCGAGCACCATCCGGACAAGAAGCCGGGCGACAAGGTCGCGGAGCAGCGGTTCAAGGACATCAACGAGGCGAATGAGGTCCTCTCGGATCCCGAGAAGCGGGCGAAGTACGACCGCTTCGGCCGGGACTGGGAGGCGTATGCCCGGGCCGGTGCCGCGGGCGGGCCGGCTGGAGGCACGGGCCGGGGCCCCGATCCCTTCGGCCCGGGGGGCCCCTTCGCCGGCTACACCGGTTTCGGCGGGACGGGCGGCGGCAACGTCCGCTACGAGTTCCGGACCTCGGGCGACACCGAGGGGTTCAGCGACTTCTTCCGGATGATGTTCGGCGAGGAGGGCGAGGGCGGCCGGGCCACGCGCGGACGGACGGCATTCCGGACCTCGAGCGGCGGTGCGACCTCGATCGACGACCTCCTCGCCGGCATGGGTGTGGACGGGACAACGGGTCGCGGGGCCGGCGGCCAGCGGGCGCGTCCGGGCGCCGCGAGCGGCGTCCTCGCGCCGGTCGAGGCGACCGCCGAGGTCTCGCTCGAGGAGTCCTTCCACGGCACGAGCCGGATCGTCGATGTGGGTGGCCGACGCCTGGAGGTGACGATCCCCCGTGGCGTCGACACCGGCAGCCGCGTCCGACTGAGCGGCAAGGGACCGGACGGCCGGGACCTCGTCGTCGTCATCCGGGCCCATCCCCACGGCGTCTTCACGCGTCGCGGCGCCGACCTCGAGCGGGAGGTCCCGGTGACACTGCGCGAGGCGCTCCTGGGCGGCGAGGTGCCGGTCGGGACCCTGAAGGGCCGCGTCCTCCTGACGATCCCGCCGGGCACCCAGAACGGCAAGTCGTTCCGGCTGGCCGGCCAGGGCATGCCGCGCCTGAAGGGCGGCGGACCCGGCGACCTGTACGTCCGGCTTCGCGTCGTGCTGCCCACCCACCTGTCCGACGAGGCGAGGGACGCTGCCGAGCGGTTCCTCGACCTCGCCCACCAGCCCGATCCGCGGGCCTGACCCGCGTCCCGCACGAGGAACACACCGAGACCGCCATGCAACTCGATCGATTCACCGAGAAGGCCCAGGAGGCCGTCGTCGCCGCCCAGCAGCTCGCCGAGCGGCTCCAGAGCCCGGTGCTCGACGCGGAGCACCTGCTCGCGGCGCTCCTCGAACCGGATGACGGCGTGCCCGCCGAGACGCTCCGCCGCCTGGGCGTGGACCTGCCGGCGTTCCGGGGAGAGCTTGCCGCGCTCCTGGCCCGACGGGCCAAGATCCAGGGCGGTTCGCTGGCCCTCGATCCGCGCGCCAAGCGCGTCGTCGACCGGGCCCAGGAGGAGGCCCGCCGGCTCAACGACGAGTACACCTCGACCGAGCACCTGCTCCTCGGGACGGCCGAGGTCGGCGGGGAGGGCCAGAAGCTCCTCGACGCGCACGGCGCGAACCGCGAGGCGATCCTCAACGCCCTGGCGTCCGTCCGAGGCGGCCAGCGGGTCACGTCGCCGAACCCGGAGGGCACGTACCAGGCCCTCGAGAAGTACGGCCGGGACCTCACCGCGGAGGCTCGCGCCGGGAAGCTGGATCCCGTCATCGGCCGCGACGAGGAGATCCGGCGGGTCATGCAGGTCCTGTCGCGGCGGACGAAGAACAACCCCGTCCTCATCGGCGAGCCGGGCGTCGGCAAGACCGCGATCGCCGAAGGCCTCGCCCAGCGGATCGTCCGGGGCGACGTGCCCGAGGGCCTCAAGGACAAGCGCGTCGTCTCGCTCGATCTGGGCGCGCTCATCGCCGGCGCGAAGTTCCGGGGCGAGTTCGAGGAGCGACTGAAGGCCGTCCTCAAGGAGATCAAGGACGCCGAGGGCACCGTCATCCTCTTCATCGACGAGCTCCACACGGTCGTCGGGGCGGGCGCCGCCGAGGGCGCCATGGACGCCTCCAACCTCCTGAAGCCGATGCTCGCCCGGGGCGAGCTCCACACGATCGGGGCGACGACCCTCGACGAGTACCGCAAGCACATCGAGAAGGACGCCGCCCTCGAGCGGCGCTTCCAGCCGGTCCTCGTCGACCAGCCGACGGTCGAGGAGACGATTTCGATCCTGCGGGGGCTCCGCGAGCGCTACGAGGTCCACCATGGCGTCCGGATCACGGATTCGGCGCTCGTCGCGGCGGCCACGCTCTCGAATCGCTACATCACCGAGCGGTTCCTGCCGGACAAGGCGATCGACCTCGTCGACGAGGCAGCCTCACGGCTGCGGATGGAGATCGACTCGATGCCGATGGAGCTCGACGAGCTCGAGCGCCGCCGGATCCAGCTCGAGATCGAGCGCGAGGCGCTCCGGAAGGAGACCGACGACGCCTCGAAGGCCCGGCTCGAGGCCCTCGAGAAGGAGCTCGCCGAGATCGCCGAGGAGGCCGGCGGGATGAAGCAGCGCTGGGAGGCCGAGAAGTCCGCGATCGCCGCGATCCGGGCCACGAAGTCGGAGCTCGAGCAGCTCCAGGTCCGGATCGAGCAGGCCGAGCGCGAGGCCGACTACGAGCGGGCGGCGCAGCTGAAGTACGGCACCCAGCGCGAGCTCATGGATCGGATGGCCGAGCAGGAGGCGGCGATCGCGGCGCTCCAGGGTCCCGGTGCGCTCCTCAAGGAGGAGGTCACGGCCGACGACATCGCCTCGATCGTCGGCGCCTGGACCGGGATCCCGGTGTCGAAGCTCATGGAGGGCGAGACGGCCAAGCTCATCCGGATGGAGGAGTCCCTCCACGAGCGGGTCGTCGGGCAGGACGAGGCGATCGCTGCCGTGTCCGACGCCGTCCGACGCGCACGAGCCGGGCTCAAGGACCCGCGCCGCCCGATCGGGTCGTTCCTCTTCCTCGGCCCGACCGGGGTCGGCAAGACCGAGCTGGCGCGCGCCCTCGCGGCCTTCCTCTTCGACGACGAGGCGGCGATGGTCAGGATCGACATGAGCGAGTACATGGAGAAGTTCTCCGTCTCGCGGCTGGTCGGCGCGCCGCCCGGC
>DASUMJ010000321.1:0-15907 GCA_036277775.1 Candidatus Limnocylindrales bacterium | reverse complement strand
GACGTCGGAGACGGCCGAGGCATACGGGTCGATGCCGGCCGAGCCCGAGTAGATCGCCTGGAAGACCGAGGCCTCGTGCTCCACCGGCAGGGTCGACGTGATCCGGGGCTGCAGCACGCCGTAGCCGCGGGTCACGCGGCCTGCGCCCTCGTCGAAGGTCGGGCGGTTCAGCGGGTGGGCGATCGTCCCGACGAGGCGCCCCACGGCCCCTCGCGGGAGCTTCGTATCGGCGTCGAGCGTGACGACGAAGCGGACGTCCGGCGGCGGCGTCGTCGACGGCCGGCCCGTGCTCACGATGCTCGTCGTCGTCGAGCCGTGGAGCAGGTCGTTCAGCTCGTGGAGCTTGCCCCGCTTGCGCTCCCAGCCCATCCATCGACCTTCGGCCTCGTTCCAGCGTCGCGACCGGTGGAAGAGCAGGAATCGAGCTCCGCCCCCCGGCGCCTCGCCGTGCCGCGCGTTGAGGCGATCGATCGCCGCGACCGCGGCCCCGAGGAGATCGTCGTCGCCCGGGACGTGCTCGCTCGGCGCATCGAGCCAGTCGGACAGGAGCGCGAAGCGGAGGTCGCCGTCGCGATTGCCGAGATAGTGGACCTCGAGGCCGCCGACCTGGGCCTCGACGTCGGCCTCGCTCGTGAGGAGCGTCGGGACGACGACGAGCGTCCGGAGATGCTCGGGCACGCCGTCGTCGAGGTCGAGCCGGGGCAGCGGTCTCGGCCCCATGAGCCCGGTGACCGCCCGGTTCACGAGCGCGATCGCGAGGTCGGACGCCGGGACGAACGCAAGGATCGCGACGAGCAGCAGCGCCGCCGCGTCGGCCGCGCCCCGGGACAAGACGAGCGGGATCGCGAGGATCAGGGCCGTGGCGAGCGCGATCGTGCCGAGGTAGGCGCCGGTGGCGGATCGGACGTAGTTGCGCCGGAGCCGCCCGGCCAAAGGGACCCGGACGCCGAGGGCGAGCTCCAGCGCCGGCCGGCCGTCGGAGATGAGGAAGTAGCCGGGGTCCCGGCGGCGATCGGCCTCGGTCGGCTCGAGGCCGGCGGCCGGCGACCCAACCTCGGCCGACGACCCCGCGTCGGCCATGGCCGCCGCCTCACGGGCGACCTCGATCTCCGTCCGCCCGGACCGACGGGCAAGCTCCTCGACGGCGTGGCGGTAGCGGTCGCGGGTCGCGAAGTCCATCGCCGCGAACCCGCTCCGCTCGCGGAAGACCTCGTCGACGAGGCTGACGCTCTCGACGAAGGCAGCCCAGTCGAAGGACGAGATCAGGCGCATGCTCGTGATCACGTTCCGGACCGTCACGTTCATCGTCGCCTGGCGCTGGTGCTCCAGGCGGACCATCTCCTCGGCCGTCGTCCCCTCGGCCGCGAGGACCCCGTCGAGCCACTGGAGGGCGGGCGTGACGGCCGGATCCTGGTCGCGGAGCCGCTGGAAGAGCTGGACGCGGCTGGCCGTCGGGAGATCAATCCGGCGAAGCCGCCGGAGCGCGGTCGCCGCCTCGTCGGCGCCGTCATTCCCGAGCCCGACGAGCGCATCCGCGATCTCGTCGGCCGCCTGCCTCGATTCTCGGCCCCGCACGATCTGCTCGGCGAGCCGGCGGAGGTTGTCGACGAGGAGGATCCGGAGGGTGATGGCGATCGCCCACAGCTCCCCGAGCGTCAGCGGCTGCACCGTCTGGTAGGCCTGCACCATCCGGCGCAGGGTGTCGGGCTCGAAGCGGCTGTCGGTGTGGGCGACGTACGCCCAGGCGATCCCGAGCACGCGCGGGTAGCCCGCGAGGTGCCCTTCCGCCAGCTTCGGGAGCTCGTCGTAGTAGTCCGGCGGGAGGTCGTCCCGGATCTCGCGGAGCTGCTCCTCGACGATGTGGAAGTTGTCGACGAGCCATTCCGCGGCCGGGGTGATCGCCCGTTCGTCGCGGATCGCCCGGGCCAGCAGCCGGTACGAGTCGAGGAGGACGCGGCCGTTCTCCTCGACCCGCGGGCGGATCGCGAGCCCGCGTCCCGGCGCGTCGGTGACGGACTGCGCCGCGGCGAGCGTCTGGGCGTGCTGCTCCAGCCGCTCCACGCTGAACAGCTCGCCGAGGATCGGCTCCTCGAGGTCCGTCCGCTGCCGTGGCCGGCGGAGGCTACGGCCGGGAAGATCCCGGAGCGGCGGGTTCGATCTCACGTTCGGCACTCAGCGCGTGGCCGGGCCGGCCACCATCGCCTCCCTGGGGGCTCTCGATGATAGCCGCCGGTGCCCGAATCGACGCCGATGGGCGTCCTCGCGCCGCGCCGAGCGCCCTCGACGGAGCCGCGAGCGCCGTCGCTGCCTAGTCGCGCGACTCCGTCGCCGAGCCGAAGCCCGTCTGGAGGCCCTTGAGGACCTCCATCATCCCGAGGTGGCGGCAGTCGTGGGTGAGGAAGTTCAGGACGTTGAGGCGGAGATTGCCGAGGCGCCGTGCGGCCTCCTCGTCGAGCGTCGCCTCCGTGCCCGGCGGGAAGCGCTGGTCGACACCCTCGACGAAGGCCTCGAGGTCGGCGTACGAGCGCCGCAGGTAGTCGAGGACCTCGGCCTTGCCGGGGATCGGCAGGGCCGCCGCGACCTCGTCGGTCAGGCCCGTCCCGACGGCCGTCGCGAGCCCCTCGGGGAAGCCCCATCGGGCGGCGAGGCCTTCCCGCGTCCAGATCTCCGTCGGCGGGCCGAAGCCGGGTCCCAGGAACGTGTAGCGCTCGACGATCACCGACCGGAGGTAGTCCGATTCGCGCGCGAGATGCCACAGGTGGAAACCGATCGAGGTCGCGAAGTCGTCGGGTCGCCAGCGGAGCTGGTCCTCGTCGAGCGATTCCGCGAGGCCGAGCACGACCCGATGGATGTCGCGCGAGGCGAAGTCGACGTCGTAGAGCCCAGCGGTGGTCACGGGCGGAGGTCCTCATCGGCGCGCGGCGGTCGACGCCCGACCGCTCGGGTGGCGCATCCCTCTGTACCGGCCGAGCCCGGCAAACGTTCCGCCCACCGCCGCCCGCCGCGGGTCCCGCCCGGGCAGGCGTCAGCGCCGGACGACCTCCTCGCCGTGGATCTCGCCGCGCCAGGCGCCCGTTGCCTGGCGTCGCTCCTCGATGAATGACTTGAAGTGCTCGAGGTCGGCCTTCGTCTGGCGATCGACGAACCCGAGCGCGTCTCCGACGCTCTCGACGAACCCGTCGGGGTCCACGTCCATCCGGAGCGTCACCTTCGTCCGGTCCGGCCCGTCCGGCTCGAACAGGACGGCGCCGCCGTTCTCGGCACCCGACACGCTCTTCCAGGCGATCCGGGTCTCCGGGGTCTGATCCGTGATCTCGGCAGTCCAGGTGCGCTGTCGGCCGCCGATCTCGGCGGTCCACTGGAGCGTCCGGTCGTCCTGCTGGACGACGTTCTGGACGCCCTCCATGAAGCGCGGGAACTCCTCGAACTGGGTCCACTGGTCGTAGACCTCTCGGACCGGGACGTCGACGGTGACGGTGTGCTCGAATCGGGACATGGGCAATCCTCCTGTGGCGATGTGCCCATCGAGGATCGCTCCCGCCGGGGTCCCGGCGCCCCAACAGGGCGGCGGCCGAGTTGCAGTCGCGTTCCAGCCCATGCCAGCGCGACCCGCCGCGGCGTCAGGTCTCGATCGCCCCGCCCGATTCCCGGAGGTGGCGGCGGAAGTCGTAGGACGGGTCCGCGGCCCGGCGTTCGAGGTAGCGGTCGAACCCGAGCTGCGCCCGGAGGGACGTCCCGGCCTTGATCCGGTCCGCCTGGGCCCGTTCGGTGGCGACGATCTCGTCTGCGATCCGGAACGCCTCCTCGACCTCGGCGGCGGCCAGGAACAGGACTCCGTCGTCGTCGGCCACCACGACGTCGTCCGGCGTGACGACGATGTCGCCGATCCGTGCCCGCTGAAGTCGGTCCGCCGATCCGGCCCGCCCGGCGAGCGGCCCCACGGGGGTGGAGCCGCGGCTCCAGACCGGCAAGCCGATCAGGCCGAGCTCGACACCGTCCCGGTGGCAGCCGTCGACGACCATCCCCGCGATCCCGGCCGCGGCCGCCTCGCCGACCGTCAGGTCGCCGATGCAGCCCTCGTCGAGGCGGCCGGCGTTGTCGATGACGAGGATGCCGCCGGCTCCGGCGCGCTCGATCGCCTCGAGGAAGACGTCGACGCTGCCGCTGTGCCGGCAGGGGACCGCGGGCCCGGCGATCGGCGAGCCCGGAGCGAGCCGGCGGATCGCGCTCGGGGCGACCCGTGGGACCCGGCCGAGCCGGACGAGGGCGTCGGCGACGGCGGCGGCCGGGGGGACGGGCACGGACGGCATCACGGGGCCTCCTCTCGGGCGGGAGCAACGGGCGCGGGCGGGATCGATGGCGACGTCACGGGCTCCGGCGCGGGGCCGATGGCGAGACGCCGTCGGGCCAGCTCGCGGCGGCGGGGGCCGGCCAGCCACAGCGCGGCAGCCCAACCGGCGAGGGCAACGATCACGAGGGCGACGAGCGGGGCGTACGAGCCGACCCGGTCCGACGCCAGGGCGCCGGTGTAGACCGCGATCGTCCCGCCGATCGGATACGCCACCGCGAGCAACCCGAAGATCGTCCCGAAGCTCGGCCCGCCGAAGACATCGGAGAAGGCCGCCGACCGGACCGCGATCGTCGCACCGGTTCCGAGCCCATGGAGGGCGATCCCGGCGAGCGCCATCGCGGGCGCGCCGGACGACGCCCCGAAGGCGAGCAGGACCCCGCCACCGATGACCGCCGCGGCGACGACCCCGACGATCCGCCGGCCGATGCGATCCGAAAGGGTGCCGCCCACGACCTGTCCGGCGACATACGCGAGCGCCTGGGCTCCGAGCGCGCTCGCCGCGAAGTCGGCCCCGAAGCCCGTCCCGACGGCATGCGGCACGAAGGCCTGGAGGACGCCCTCGTCGAACGCGCCGATCGCCGCGGCGCCGGCGAAGAGGACCCAGAAGCGTCGGGTCCGCACGATCCGGCGGATCCCGGTCCGGCCGGCCGCGGTCCCGCCGCTGCCCGCCGGGAGCGGCTCGAAGGCCGCCGAGACGGCGCCCGGTGCGGAGGTCTCGTGGAGCCCGGTGGCGCGGGCCGCGAGCTCGGTCTCCTTGGCGCGCGTCCGCCCGACGCCGCCGCCGGCACCACGCTCGGGGACGACGATCGCCGGCCCGCTCGTCATGAGCCAGACGAAGACGACGCCGGCCAGCGATGCGCCGAGGAAGGCGAGCGAGGCGGTCCGCCAGCCCGCGGACTCGATGAGCCCGGCCGCGACCGGCAGGGCCACGGCGACGCCGATGCCGGGGCCGGCGTAGGCGATCCCGAGTGCGGTCCCGGAGACCCCGGCGTAGCGCCGGGCGATGGCCGTCGACGTGCCGATGAATGCGAGCTGGAGGCCGACGGCATGGAACGCGGCGAACGCGAGGATCACGAGCGACACGTCCGGGGCGAGGTAGACGGCGAGCCAGCCCGCCGCGAGCAGGACCATGGATGCCGTGAGGAGGTCGCGGTCGGCGAACTCGTCGTAGGCCCGCCCGAGGAGCGGGCTGGCAACCGCGGTCACAACGAGGAACATCGTCCACGGCGTGACCGCGACGGTCCGGCTGATCCCGAACTCCTCGGCGAACGCGACCGACAGCGCCGGGAAGGTGTACAGCCCGCCGTAGGCGATGGCCCCGACGACGAAGGCCCCGATCAGCGGCATCGAGAGCCGGGTGACCCGCCGCGCGGCCGGCAGGGGAGCGGGGAGCGCCATGACCGGCATCGTACGCGACGGGTCCGTTCCGCCGGCGCAGCCGACCTGCGGGGGCCGACCGGCCCGGGCCGCGGGCCCGAATCAGGGCCGCGGGGGCCGAGTGGCGGCTCCCGAATGGTCCACCGGGATCGGGCCGGTCGGCCCGCCGGTCCGGGCCCGAGGGCCGTCGTCAGTCGAGCCGCGGCTGGGTACCTTGACGCTGGAGGTGTCGCAGATGCTCGAACACCGCGTGGAACTGAAGATCGACGACTGGGACGACGTCGCGTTCCGCGAAGCGGTGGATCGCGCGTGGGCGGTCGTCCGGGCAGGCTCCGTCGACATCGACTCCACGACCGCTGCGGCACACCTCCAACTGCTCGTCCGCGCGGCCGGCTATCCGCAGGCGATCGTCGACGTCCACAAGACCGTCGACGAGGCGCTCGCCCACGTCGCCCACTTCGAGGTTCGGCGGACCCAGGAGGCCCTCTCGCTCGCCCGCTGAACCGTCGGAGGGAGGATCCGACCGGCGCCCGTCACCTCGGGCGCCGGTTCGTTTACCGGCGGAACTCGCCCGCGCGCGGTACCGTCGTTGCGCCATGAAGACTCGACTCGCCCTGCCCGCGCTCGTCGTCCTCTCCCTCGCGACCGCCGCGTGTGCCGCCGGCGGGAGCGGCTCGCCCAACCCGACGCCGGGTCCGACACCGACCCCGATCACGGTCGACGTCACGACCCCTCAGGAAGCCGCCGCGGTCGTCATCGCCAGCGATCCGCTCTTCGAGGGTGCGATCGAGCTGACGCCCGACATCATCGGGGCCTCGAAGTGGTGGGAGGCCGAGGCGATCGACGACGGCTACCGCGTGACGCTCGTCGTCGGCTGGGGCGACTGCCCGGCCGGCTGCATCAACAAGCACACCTGGGTCCACGACGTGTCGTCGGACGGCCAGCTGACGCTCGTCGAGGAGTCCGGCGACGAGATCCCGCCCGGCGGCGTGCCGGCCGGCGACATCTGACCCCAACCGGGCTGCGGCCCGGGTCGCCTACCATCTCGGGCGTGGAGCTCTCCGTCGCGCTCGTGCAGACCGATGCCGGATCAGACCCCGAGGCGAACGTCGCCCGGGCGGCCGAGCTCGCCGATCGGGCTGCGGCCGCGGGCGCCCGGCTCGTTGCCCTGCCCGAGTACCTCCAGTTCCGCGGCCCCGATGATGGCTTCCGCGCCTCCGCCCGGCCCATCCCGGGACCGTTCACGGAGCCGTTCGCGGCCGTCGCCCGACGGCACGGCTGCTGGGTCCTCGCAGGCAGCCTCGCGGAGACGTCCGGGGACCCGATCCGGCCCCACAACACGTCGGTCCTGCTCGGGCCGGACGGCGCGATCCGGGCGCGCTATCGGAAGATCCACCTCTTCGACGTCGCGGTGGACATGGGTCCCGTCGACGTCGAGAGCGCCCGGGTCGCCGGCGGCGACGACGCGGTCGTCGCCGACGTGGAGGGCGTGGCCCTCGGCCTGACGATCTGCTACGACCTCCGCTTCCCGGAGCTCTATCGGACCCTCGCCCTCGCCGGCGCCGAGGTGCTCGCGGTCCCGTCGAACTTCACCGAGCGGACCGGCCGCGACCACTGGGAGGTGCTCCTCCGGGCCCGGGCCATCGAGAACGGCGCCTGGGTGATCGCGCCGTCGCAGGTCGGCGGACCGCCGGGCCAGCCCGCCTTCGGGCGGTCGATGGTCATCGATCCATGGGGGATCGTCGTGGCCCAGGCCCCGGATCGGGAGTCGATCGTCCACGCCGTCATCGACACGGACCGCGTCGCCGCGGTGCGGCGCCAGATCCCGGTCCTCGCCAACCGGCGCCCGGAGACGTATCGCCGCGGCTGAACGGAGCGGAGCCGCGCCCATGATGGACGCGGCTCCGGATGAGTCCCTGGGACCGGGTGGACGGACCCGTTGGCCCCGAGAAGATGCGATGAACTAGTCGATGAGCTGGACGACGTAGCCGCCGAAGACACCGGCGGAGCCCCGGCCATGGACGATGCCGAGCTCGGGATAGTCGAATGCTTCCTCGAACCAGCCGCTGATCGACTTGGTGCTCCCGCCGACAGCACCTTCGAGGTGGAAGTAGCCCCATCCCAGGAGCACGCCGTCGTCGTCGACGATGGCCACCGGGAAGGACTCGCCGACGGCGCCGGCCATCGAGCTGTAGAGCGTGGTGTGCGAACCGGCGTTGAGGGGCGCGATCATCCAGTCGGTCGTCACCTCGGCCTGGATACCGTCCTCATCGATCCAGTCCTCGACGACGTCCGAGTTGGCGTTGCAGGTCTCGCTGCCGGCCGTGCAGAAGACGGTCCAGTTGAACTCGGCGTCGGTGAGCGGGATGTCCTCGGTGCCCGGCGGGGGCTCCGAGAACGTCGCGGGTGCATTCGGATCGCGGTTGGCCGGATCATCGAAGGCATCCTCGTTGAAGATGATCGGCATCGTGCCGGTTGCCGCGTTCGGCACGCCCGATTCGACGGTCGCGGTCGTCGTCACGTTCCACGACGAGAACCCGAGGATGCCCGAGAAGTAGTTGCGGTGGGGGCGCGTGACCTCGACCGTGATTCCGGTTGCGTGACTGTTGACCACCACGGTGGTGTTGTCCTGACCATGGACGTAGCCATTCGCAGCGGCGACGGACTGTGCCGCGGCGAACTCGTCCTCGTTGTTCAGGAAGGCGTAGCCCGCGGCCATCGCTGCGGCGTCGGCGACGTTCTGCTGGTCGCGGCGCTGGAGCGCCGTGTCGCCACCGTCGATGATGAGCCCGACCATGCCGATGAGGGCGACGAGGGCGAGCGCGAAGATCACGAGGAGCTGACCGCGCTCGGCTTCGAGCCGCGAACGCCGCCGGGTTGGCCTCCGTGCGCGGATCGAGACAGCGACCATGGCAATCGACTCCTTGCTCACGGGACCTGGACGTGGGCTGTCGAGCTCACGGTGAACGGGTTCGGGACTGGGAGCAGGGGGGTGATGAGCTTGAACGACACGCTCGTCTTGACGCGGATGAAGTTGCCGTCGGTGCAGTCCAGGCCGGCGCCCACCGGGACCACGGTGCCGGTGACATCGACGCACTGGATCGTGATGCCCGAGTTCGCCAGGCCCGGCACGAGGGCCTTCTGCGTATTGACGACCTCGAGGATCTCGGTTGACCACGTCGCCGTCGTGCATGGCCCGGTGCACTGGTGCACGCTCGCGGCGCGGGCGATCTCACGCGCCGCCTGTGCGACGCCGTTGTTCGTGTAGATCCCGCGTCCGAGATCCAGGACGGCCATCAGCATCAGCACGAAGGGGATCAGGACGAGCGAGAACTCGACGAGCGTCTGGCCGCGCTCCCGCTCGCGTCCAGGCACCCCTCCGCGAATCACGCCGCGACTCACGGCTTCACCAGGATCGCGTACCCGCCGGCCGTGTCGTAGAACACGCCGCTGGTGACCGCGAGCGTGATGATGAAGGTCTTGTTGGTCGGTCCGGCGTTGTAATAGACATGGGGGGCCTGGATCCGGCCGTACGTCGTGATGCCGTCCCCCCAGTCCCACGCCCAGACCGTCGTACAGGCCGGGTTCCAGATCGTGGTGTCCGTGACGGTCACGGTGACCGGCGACTTGTTGCTCGACGGCGTCTTGGTGAACGAGAAGCCCGCGCTCACGCCCGAGCAGTCCGGTAGGGGCGTCGCCGTTGGCTCGGCCGTGGCGGTGGTGCTCGGAGCGGGAGTGTCGGTCGGGGGGACGGCCGTGGCCGCCACCGGCGTCAGCGGCGGCAGCGTCGAGATCTGGTTCGTCGACGACGAGGTGAACGTGATCGTGGTCCCGCCGAAGAAGACGGCCATCACCGGAGTCAGCAGGTTGAAGCGCCCAGTGGCGGTGACCGTGACCGTGTTTCCGAGGCCTGAGGCGCAGGCCGGGTCGCAGCTCAGCGCGATGTCGGCCGGCGTGACCGTGACCACCGAGCCCGATGACTCGAGGATCGCCCGACAGATCACGAGGTTGGCGTCCGTGTCCGCAGGGTCGCATGGCTGGCCGGCCTGATATGCCGTGGGCGTCTGCGCAGCCTGGAACGATGCCTCGCGGGCGACATTGGCGATCGTGACCCGCGCGTAGGCGATCCGCCCGAGGTCGACCGCCGTCGAGACGATGACGAGGAAGACCGGCAGGATCAGCGCGAACTCGACCAGGCTCTGTCCCAGCGGGCGCTCGCGGTAGCGGCGGATGATCGCGCGGATCGACATCGTGATTCGTGCAGCCTCTGTGGTCGGGGCGAACGCCGGGAACGCTGGCGTCCGTGCCTTGCACCATGGCTTGAATCGGTGCCCGCGTGCATAGCCCGAGCGCTCCGCGGGCGGCAGCCGATGGTCCTACTCGCCACCGCGGACCACGGCTGGCGACGGCGTGGTTCGCCCCGGCCCCGGGGCGTGAGCGGGGGCGGTCGCGCCGGAAGCGGAACGGAAAGGAGCCGCGCCTCGTTGGGTGAGGCGCGGCTCCCGGGCTCCCGTCCCCCCGTGGGCGGGCACCCCTATGTTCGCGAGGTCGAGACCCTCCGCCGGGGTCGGAGGGGTCGGCACGCCGGCCGGCGTGCGCGCGTGCTGCTAGCGGATCAGCTGGACACCGATGCTCTCGGCGTTCCCGACCGGACCGCTGCCGACAGGGCCGGTGGTGATGAACTCGATGAACCAGCCCTGGACGCAGCTGCTGCTGCCGTTGCCGCCGATGACGTTCTGGAGCGGCTGCCCCGAGGTGGAGCTGACCGCCTCCTCGCAGTGCGGATCGTTTCCACCGTTCTTGTCGTACATCCAGTCGACGTAGAACGCCACGACACCGCTGACGTGGTACTGGCCCTTGCTGCCGTGCGCCTGCGACTCGCAGCCCACCCCGGCCCCTGATCCCGTGTCGCAGATCGGGATGAGGATCGGTTCGAGGCGGTGCTCGGCGTTGACGACATCGGCGATCGGCTTCGCGCAGTTGTTGCCGTTGTCCAGGTCGACCCAGACCGGGAAGGTCGTCCATTCGATCCGCGGCGGGGTCGCGGCCTCCTCCTCGCACGTCATGTCGGGGTCGAGATCGAGGACCTGGAACGAAGCCCCCGATCCGCCGCCGCTCCCGAACGTCTTGCAGAGCGGGATGATGTACTCCTGCCCGTCCGGATAGCCACCGGGCGTCGTCGGCGGATCACTCGTCTCCCACTGGTCCTTGCCGAACGGCGGGAGCGTCCCGTTGCCGTCGCAGTCGGTGATGCTCACCGGGAAGATCACCGGGATGAAGGGCCCGCCGACCAGGCGGCCGGTGACGGCCGTCGCGTCGGCGCTGGCGTCGAACGTGTTGAGGCCGACCGCCCGACCGATCGTCGTCCCGAACGTCTTCGTCGATCGGACGGCGACCCCCTGGGCCCCGGGCGGGATCGTGCCGCCGCCGACCGGCGCCGGCGGGTTGCCGGACGTCGAGGTCAGCGCACCGGCGGCGTCGACGGTCCGGCCCTGGACGTCCGTGTACACGCCGGTGTAGCCGGACAGGCCATTCGCGACAACCATCGCGTTGACCGCGGCGGCCACGTCGGCGTCCGTCTTCGCCACGCCCTTCAGGCGCTCCGCGAGCACCACCGCTCCGGCATTGGCGGCGGCGTCGGTGCCGTTCTGCGTGGCGCGCTGCTGGGCGAAGGCGTTGCCGCCCTCGAGGACGAGCGCAGCCATGGCGATGAGCCCGAGGATGAGAAAGACGCCGATCACGAGGATCTGGCCTCCCTCCCGGCGGTCCCGCCTGCCGTCGTGCGGCCAGGTCAGTCGATCGGTGCGGCGCATGACAGGCACGTCCTTTCCCCCGTCGGACATCGGGCTCATGGCTGCTTCGGGCAGTTCGCGGCGGTGATCGTCGCGGTCGGGCAGGTGAACTCGACGACCTCGACCGAGGTCGCGCTCAGCGTCACGCCGCTCGGGAACAGGATGTTCTGGATGATCGGCGTGATCGGGCGGAAGGTCGTCTCGAACGACACGACCGCGACGCAGCCGTAGCCGACCGGGTCGCACTCGTCGTTCTGGGTCGGGTCGGCGTTCGGCGTCGGCTCGTAGAACTCGACGCTGACGTTGGGCGCGTCGATCTCGGCCATCCAGGTCTGGTTCGTGGTCCGCTGGGTGATCGCGGCGACGTCCTGGTTCACGATCGCCAGACGCGCGCCTTCGCGCGCGGCGTTCGTGACCGAGTTGTAGGTGAACGCGCCCCGCCCGAGATCGATCGCCGCGACGACGAGGAGAATGAAGACCGGAAAGACGATCGCGAACTCGGCAAGTGCCTGCCCGCGGGATCGGTGGGCCGGGCCTGAGGCCGCCCGGCTGGCCGTGAAGCGACGCATCAGTTCCTGCTCACCTGGATCGTGCTGTTGCATGGGACCGACGTCCCGCCGGTCAGGTTCTGGCTTTTGATCGTCCAGGGCAGACCGCCCTGCTTGTAGGTGACCGTCGTCGTGAAGCCGGCGTCGTTCCACGTCGTCTGCGCGGTGGTCGTCGAGGTGTCGATGAAGCTGGGGACGACGCAGACCCCGACGCCCACCGTGATGTAGTTCGACTTCGTGACCGTGCCGCTCCCCGAAGGGGCGGTGACATCGAGCCGGACGGTGTAGGTCCCGGCGGTCGTGTACGTGTGACTGACCGCCAGGCTGCCGGAGCTGTCGGTCGCGCCGTCACCGAAGGTCCACACGACGCTCGTCGGCGTGTCGGTGGACGTCCCGACGAAGGACACGGTGAGTGGCCCGTCGCCGTTGACCGGCGTGCCCGTGAAGTCGACCAGCGGCGGCGGCGTTCCGACGGTGATGTACTGGAACTTGAACTCGCTGTCGGAACCGTCGGCGTTCGTCACGGTCAACCGCACGGAGTAGCGGCCGGCCGTGGCGTAGGCGTGCAGGGGGTTCTGGTCGACCGCCGTCTGGCCGTCGCCGAAGTCCCACTGCCAGATCGTCGGGATGCCGGTCGAGGTGTCCGCGAACTGGACGCTGCCGCCCTCGGTGACGGTCGTCGGCGACCCGGTGAAGTTCGCGACCGGAGCTACGCCCGCGCCGCCGGTCGCGATGATGCCGTTCTTGATCGGGAAGGTCGACGATGCCGACACGGTCACGTTGCCGCCGTTGCCCAGAATCAGGCCGACGAGCGGCGTGATCACCGCGAAGGTGCAGCTCAACCGGACTTCTGCCGTGCCCCCGATGTCGGTGCCGCCCGGGAACGACGGGTCAGGCGCCGTCGGCGCCCCGCCGACCAGCGGCAGCGTGCAGTTGTTCTGCGTGGCGTCGGCCAGGATCTGGGCCTGGTAGTCGGCCTTGTC
Source organism: Candidatus Limnocylindrales bacterium (assembly GCA_036277775.1). Classification (GTDB taxonomy): domain Bacteria; phylum Chloroflexota; class Limnocylindria; order Limnocylindrales; family CSP1-4; genus UBA5189. Next base: position 2,856 of record DASUMJ010000321.1, on the reverse strand, counting down.
CTCGGCGTCGTTCGTGGCCCAGGCGGTCGGGTTGTTCGCGGCGAAGTTGGCCGCCACCCGGGCCATGTTCTGGAGGTTGACCCAGCCGAGGTAGACCCGGCCGAAGTCGATGGCGATGAGGGTGAGGAGCAGGACGACGGGCAGGATCAGGGCAAATTCAGCGAGACTCTGGCCCTCCCGCCCACGGCGGAACAGGCCTCGGATTTCGCTGGACCCCCCGGTCACAGTGCGCCGCCCGGCCCCGACGAATCGAGGCATTCGGGTCCCCCGGCGAAGGCGAGATAAGTGCCTGCGCACGATGCGCCGCGGACCTTGCGGCCGACCTTGCAGCGGTGCGAGATCGCACCGATCGGCAGGACTTCCGGGCTACCTGGACCGGGACCTCCGGGTCACCCGCGAAGGCGCCGCGACCAGCCCGGCAGCTACTGCCCGAGACGCGGCTCGACCAGGCGGGGCGCGGCTTCGCCGGGGCCGTCGTAGATCTGCTGGATGGTCGCGCCGCCAGCGACCTTGACGGTCCAGCAGATGAACTGGCCAATGGCGTTGTGGTTAGGCTGGCCAGACAGGCTGATGTTGTCGCGCGGACCGTAGAGGATCCCCTGCCACGAGAGCGCGGCGCCGGCATCGATCTTGACGGAGGACGTGTTCGCATCCGAAGTCATGTTTCCGACCTGGGAAGGCTTGATGACATAGATCGCCACCCCGACGGACGACTTGTCGTTGTTGTCCGCCGTGTACTGCCAGACGCCCGCGGTCGAATCGAAGGCATACGAGTAGCTGCCGTCGGTCTTGAAGGCAGCCTTCTTCCTGGTCGGGTTGCCGAGCATGCCGTCCGAGGCTCCCGTGTTCAAGTCGACGATCCCGTTGTTGCTGACGTTGAGGCCCGGCTGGCTCTGGTCGCGGAGCACCAGGCTTACGCCGTCGCCGACGACGAGCGCATTCGTCACGTTCAGCGCTCCGGTGATGTAGAAGATGCCGGGCCGCTGGCTGGCAGGGACGTCGAGCTCGCCGAAGTCACCATTGGCGTCGGCGTCGTGCGGATCCGTGTACACGTGAAGGGGATCGAGGATCAGGCATCCCCCTGTGACGACGATGTCGTCGTACCAGCCGGGGCCGATCCGCGGACTGTCCGCAGAGCAGCCGACGCCGGAGATGGTCCCCTCATTCGTGAAGGTGATGTCCCCGGCGCGGTCAGCAGGCGGCGGGACATCCGTCGCCAGCCCCGTCGGAATCGCGGGCGGGAGCCCGGCACCGGTCGGCAGTGACGTGAAGACGGACGGCAACGGGTAGTTGGGGTCATCGATGATGCTTGGCAGCTGCTGGGGATCCTCGAGGACCGGCGACGGCGGCCCGCTGCTCACCTGGTTCGCGGACCAGCAGCTGTTGCCGCAGCTGACGTAGTCCACGAGGTAGACGTCGGCGTCGCCTCGAAGCCAGAGATTGGCGGACGCGGTCAGCTTCATCCCCCAGTTCCCACCAACGTCGCCGTCGAAGACCTCGAGGACGGTCCCGGTCCCGTCGAGGCTGATGTCGCTCGGTGCGCTCATCGGGCCCTGACCGTTCTGTCGGAGCGTGATCACCGCGAACTGCGACGGGAAGACGCCCGCGGTCGCCCATGCGCTGACCGTCCGCTCACCCTGCCCGAAGATCCGACTGAAGAACGACGGGTTGTCCTTCTCCACCCACGCGAAGAGATAACGGTCGGTGGCGCCTCGGAAGATGCCCGGGTACTTCGTCGCGGCATCGATCGGCGGCGTGCTGACCCAGAGTCGGTAGCCGGCGAACTCCGAAGGCGTGCCAGGCGGCGGATTGGTCGCCTCGAGGGTGTCGAGCTGCGTGTCGTTGATCCCGAGGTTCAGCTGATCGTTCAGCGACTCCCACGCGGCGCGCCGCGCGTACGTCTGTTTCGTGCTGTCGAGAGGGCGGCTGAGGAAGCCGCCGCCGGCGAGGACGGCGGCATCGGCGATGTTCTGATAGTCACGCCGAGCCTTGAGCCACGACCCATAGTCGATCGTGATCGCGGTCGCGCCGATGAGGACGACGAGAAAGAGCGCGAACAAGGCGAGGACCTGGCCGCGGTTGCGCGGCGCATCGGACGTGGTCATGGGTTGGCTCCGATCAGCGTCGTGCAATCCGTGCCGGACGGCTGGGCCTTCACCGGCTGCGTCTCGACCTTCATCTCCTCCCGAGCCGTCGCTGTGAAGCGGTTGTCGGCGGTCCCGTCGATGCGGTCGATGACGGCGCCGACGAGGGGGATGAACAGCGAATGCCCGTACCGGATCGTGATGATCACCTTCTGCGAGTAGGTGACGGGCGTGGTCGGGTTGGTGTACCAGCAGTACGCGACGGTCGTGACGGCCGACCCGTTGTATGCCGGGATGCTCCGCCGGAGCACCGGATTCGCCTGGTTCGTGATCGTCCCCGAGGTCTGGCCGACCGGCACTGTCGAGGCGTATCGGGCCACCTCGCGGGCCGCATTCGTCAGCCCGATGTGGCCGCCGAAGAGGATGCCCATCTGGATCACGCCGAACAGCAGGAGGAAGAACAGCGGCGCGACCAGGGCAAACTCAGGCAGCGCCTGGCCGCGGGATCGATCCACGTCGCACCTCATGGGTTGCACGTCTGACTCGTGACATCGCCGATGTCGGTGGTGAGCAGGACGGCGTTGCCGACCCGGATGTCCTCGATGGCGTTGAGGCGCAAGCCACCGTCAGAGGCGCCGTCGAGGCCGTCCAGGATCCATCCGAGCAACGGAACGAACAGCGGATGCCGGTACTGCACATCGACCCGGGCCATGACGGCTGGAGCGCCACTCGCGTCGGTGAACGAGTAGTAGCAGACGCGCGTCCCCGTTCC
>DASUMJ010000320.1:0-6773 GCA_036277775.1 Candidatus Limnocylindrales bacterium | reverse complement strand
TGGGGCCAGGAGCAGGCGACGGGCAAGGAGCCGACCGACGTCGCCCGTCGCAAGAAGACGTTGCCGGTCATCTATGCCTTCGAGCATGCGGGTCCCGAGGACCGCCGGCGCCTCGCGGCGCTCTACGCGAACCATGCCCCGGAGGAGGACGCCGTCGCCGAGATCGTCGCGATCCTCGAGCGCACCGGCGCAGAGGAGTACACGCGGACGCAGGCCCGGCTCCACCGCGACCGTGCGCTCGCCGAGCTCGACGCCGCCGGCGTCGTCCTGCCCGAGGCCCGTGCCCGCCTCGAGGAGATCATCGTCCGCGTCATCGCCGCCTAGCGGCCGACGACGGATACCGCTCCGCGTCCTCGTCGAGGCGCTCGCGCAGCCCGCCCGACCGGTTGGTAAGGTCTTGCCAACGATCCGAATCCCGCCGCAGGAGCCCCGCACGATGCGTCCCTCGGTCATGCGCCGCCATCCCGCCGAGGACCGCCTCGGTCCCCGCCTCCTCGCTCCCGGCGATGCCGGCTACGACGCCGCCCGGGGCGTCTGGAACGGCATGATCAACCACCGCCCGGCGCTGATCGCCCGCGTCCGCTCCGCCGAGGAAGTCACGCTCGTCCTCGACCTTGCCCGGGAGCGGGACCTGCCGGTCTCGATCCGCGGCGGCGGCCACAACGTCGCGGGCCTAGCCGTCGGGGAGGGCTCGCTCGTCGTCGACCTGTCCGAGATGACCGCCGTCACGGTGGACCCGGAACGCCGCCGCGCGCGCGTCGCCGGCGGTGCCCGCTGGCGCGACGTCGACGCCGCGGCCCAGGTCCACGGGCTGGCCACGCCGGGCGGCGTGGTCTCCGACACCGGGGTCGCCGGCCTCACGCTCAGCGGCGGCCTCGGCTGGCTCCGCCGGAAGCACGGCCTGGCGGCCGACGCCCTCGTCTCGGCGGAGGTCGTGACGGCGGACGGCCGAGTGCTTCGGGCCAGCGCCACGGACCACCCCGATCTCTTCTGGGGCCTGCGGGGCGGCGGCGGCAACTTCGGGGTCGTGACCGAGTTCGAGTTCGAGCTGTACCCGCTCGGCCCGATCGTCGCGACGACCGTCGCGGTCTACCCGTTGGCAGACGCCGCGGCCCGGCTCCGCGACCTCCGCGAGCTGGCTCCGGCCCTGCCCGACGAGGTCTCGCCGCTCATCGTCCTCTCGCCCGTGCCGGATGATCCGGCCTTCCCGACCGAGGTCCGGGGCGGCGAGGCACTCCTCGTGCTCGCGGCGGCCGCGGCGCCGCTCGAGGAAGGCGCAGGCCTGCTCGCCCCCCTCGCGGCGCTCGGCGGCGGCGCGATCGGCGACGCGGGCGGCCCCGCGCCGTGGGTCGAGTGGCAGCAGTTCTTCGATGCCGACTACCCCGCCGGCACGATGCGCTACTACTGGAAGTCGTCGTACGCGGACGAGCTCCCCGATGCCACGATCGAGCGGCTCGTCGAGCTCTTCGAGCGACGGCCCTCGCACCACTCGACGATCGACATCTGGCCGAACCTCGGCGCGATCTCGCGAGTTCCGGCGGAGGCGACCGCCTACGGCCGACGCGACGCGCCATGGCTCGTCAGCCCCGAGTCGAACTGGGAGGACGCGGCCGACGACGCGGCGAACATCGCCTGGGGTCGGGACGTCGTCGCCGCCGTCGGCGGCGGCGCATACCTGAACTTCCCGGGCCTCCTCGAGGAGGGCGAGGCCCTCGTCCGGGGGAGCCATGGCTCCGGCTTCGAGCGGCTGGCCCGCGTGAAGCGGGACTACGACCCAGAGAACCGCTTCCGATTCAACGCGAACGTCCTGCCGGCGGCGGACTGACCGCCGGTCTTCGGGCCTCGGCGGCGCGGAAGGCCGCCTTACCGGTCCTCGTCGTCGCGGCGCTCGTCCCGGGGCTGGCGGACGACGAGGACCTTGCCGACGCGGCGGTTGTCGGTCGTCTCGACGGTCAGCGTCAGCCCGTCGATCTTGACCGTGTCGCCCGGCGCCGGGACGCCCCCGACCCGGTGGTAGATGAGGCCACCGAGCGTGTCGTACTCCTCCTCGTCCTCGAGCTCGAGCTCGATGTCGAAGAGCTCGCGGAGCTCGTCGACGTCCGCCCGGCCGTCGATCCGGGCCTCGTCCTCGGAGATCCGCACGACCATCGGCTCCTCGACGTCGTACTCGTCCTGGATCTCCCCGACGATCTCCTCGAGGAGGTCCTCGATCGTCACGAGGCCGGCGGTCCCGCCGTACTCGTCGAGGACGATCGCGAGGTGGACCTTCCGGCGCTGGAGCTCGTGGAGGAGGTCGTCGATCGTCATCGACTCCGGCACGAGGACCGGCGGCCGGAGGAGCGCCCGCAGCGCGGGTCGCGGCGCGGCGTCCGACTTCAGGTACGGCAGGAGGTCCTTGGCGTAGAGGATCCCGACCACCTCGTCGACCGATTCCTCGTAGGCCGGGATTCGCGAGTGGCCCTCCTCGACGACGAGGTCGATCGCCTCCTCGAAGGTCGCGTCGATCCGGATCCCGACGATCGAGACGCGCGGGACCATGACCTCATGGACGCGACGCTCGCCGAGCTCGATGACCGCGTTGATCATCTGCTCCTCCTCGGCCTCGAGGATCCCCTGCTCCCCGCCCCGCTCGACGATGAGGCGCAGCTCGTCGGCCGAGATCTGCTGCTCCGCGGTCACCTCGGCGCCGAGGAGCCGGGCGATGGTCTCCGTCGTCCAGGTGAGCATCGCGACGATCGGCCGGAGCAGGCGCCCGAGGAAGTCGACCGGTGCCGCGAGCGACAGCGCGAAGCTCTCCTGGTGGGCCAGGGCGAGCGTCTTCGGGACGAGCTCGCCGAAAACGATCGTGAAGAGCGAGACGAGGACCGTGACGGTGATGAGGGCGATCGCCTCGGCGGTGCCCTCGTCGAGGCCCGCCGTCATGAGCGCCGTGGCGAACGGCGCGCTCAGGCTCACGCCGGCAAAGGCCGCAGCGAGGAAGCCGACGAACGTGACGCCGAGCTGGACGACGGCGAGGTAGCGACCCGGATCGGCGATGAGGCGACGGACCCTTCCGGCGCCGCGGCGGCCCTCGTCGACGAGCTGTTCGACCCGCGATCGGCGGATGGAGACGAGCGCGATCTCGGCGGCCACGAAGATCCCGTTCAGGGCGACGAGGACGATGATGATGACGAGCTCGACGGCCACGGTCAGCCGGCCCCCTCCGGCCTGCCGGACGGCTCCGGCCTGGGCCGCGGCTCGCGGATCCGGGCCGGCACGCCCACCGCGAGCTTGCCCGCGGGGACCGGCTTCGTGACGACCGCCCCGGCCCCGGTCTTCGCACCGTCACCGATCTCGATCGGAGCGACGAGCATCGTGTCGACCCCGAGGAACGCGCCCTTCCCGATCGTCGTCCGGTGCTTGGTCCGGCCGTCCCAGTTCGCGGTGATCGTGCCGGCGCCGACGTTCGTGGCCTCGCCGAGCTCGGCGTCCCCGAGATAGCTCATGTGGTGCTGCTTCACCCGCGGTCCGAGTCGCGTGTTCTTCAGCTCGGCGAAGTTGCCGACCTCGGCGCCGGTCCCGACGTGGGTGCCCGGCCGCAGGTGGCTGTACGGCCCGATCGTCACGTCGTCCTCGACCGTCGAGCGCTCGATGACGCTGGCCCAGACGATGCAATCGCGCCCGATCGCCGAATCGACGATCGTCGTCCCCGGCCCGATCGTGCTGCCCGCCGCGACCGTCGTCGCGCCCCGGAGGATGACGTTCGGCTCGATCGTGACGTCGGCGGCGAGCTCCACGCCCCAGTCGAGGTAGACCGTGGACGGGTCGCGCATCGTCACGCCGGCCCGCATGTGGGCCTCGTTCCGGCGAACGCGGAGCGCCCACTCGGCCTGGGCGAGCTGCGCCCGGTCGTTGATCCCGTCGAACGTGCCGTCGTCGTCGAAGCCGACGGCGCTGACGATCCGCCCGTCCTCGCGGGCGAGCCGGACGAGCTCGGTGAGGTAGAGCTCGCCGGTCGTGGCGGACGGCGCCACGGCGTCGATCCGGCGCCGGAGCCAGGCCGCGTCGAAGGCGTAGCAGCCGGCATTGATCTCGTTCGATTCGAGCTCGTCGGGCGTCGCGTCCTTGGCCTCGACGATCCGCTCGACGGTCCCGAACTCGCCCCGGACGACCCGCCCGAGCGAGCCCGGGGCGGCCGCGTAGACGCTCGCGAGGGCGATCGCGGCGTCGTCCATCCGGCGCTGCTCGAGGATGGCGAGGAGCTGCGGCCCGAGGACGAGCGGCACGTCGCCGGACAGGACGAGGACCTCGGCGGCGTCGTCGGGGACCTCGGCCAGGCCGGCGCGCACCGCGTCGGCCGTGCCGCGGGGTGCCTCCTGGAGCGCGAACCGGACGGCCTCGCCGAGGCCGGCATCCCGGATCGCGGCCACGGGCGGCGAGTAGACGACCACCGGCGGCGCGGCCGGCACGTCGGGGGTGACGTCCGCCCAGGCGTCGAGGACGTAGGCGAGCATCGGCCGCCCGCAGAGCGGGTGGAGGACCTTGGGGGTGCGGGACTTCATCCGCGTCCCGAGGCCCGCAGCCAGGATGATGGCGGCGGTTCGCCCGGTCGACGCGGGTTGTGAAGGGGTCATTCGGGTCCCGAAAGGGTATGGGCGATGCGTCGGGGGTGTCAATCGAGGCGGGGCTGCCCCGCGCGATCGCCTGCGCGGCGCCGCACCCGTCCGCGCCGACGGTCGCGGGCGCCGGGCTCAGGCGCGTCGTCGGGCGATCGCCTCGATCTCGATCCGGCCACCCTTCGGCAAGGCACCGACCGCGAACGTCGAACGGGCCGGTGGCGGGTCGGGCATGAACCGGGCGTAGATCGCGTTCACGGCCCCGAAGTCGTTGATGTCGGCGAGGTAGATCGTCGTCTTCACGACGTCGCCCCAGGAGCAGCCGCCGGCATCGAGCACCGCCGCGAGGTTCCGGAGCGCCCGCTCCGCCTGGGCCTCGACGCCGTCGACGAGCTCGCCGGTCGCGGGGTCGAGGCCGAGCTGGCCGGAGCAGAAGACGAAGTCGCCGCTCGCGATCCCCTGGCTGTACGGCCCGATGGCCGCGGGAGCCCCCGATGTCGAGACCGCCTGGCGGGTCATGCTCGTTCCTCCGTCGTCGCGATCGTGGCGCCGGCCGCTCCGCCGGCGATGGCCGTGGCGATGATCGACGGCCGCTCGGTTCCCGGGGCGACGATCGAGCCGTCGGCGAGGGCCGCCTGGACCACGCCGGCGGCCGACACCGCCGCGTCCGTCGAAGGATAGAGGACCCAGAGCGTCGGGCCGGAGCCGGACAGCCCGACCGGCCGTCCGATCGCCCGGATCATGGCGCGCCGGAGCAGGACGAGCCCGGGGACGACGAGACCGGCCGCGGCGACGAGGTCGTTCGCGCTCGCGAGGACGCCCGCCCGGGCGACGAGCGCGGCGCCGTCGAGGCCGCCCCGGAGCTCCGCCGCGAGATGGTCCGAGCTCAGGCGGGTGGACCTTGGGTCGGCCGGCGCCGCTGCCTGTCCGCCACCGTCGAGCGCGGCGAACACCGCCGGCGTCGCTGCGGGGAGGGCGGGCGTCACGAGGAGGACGCCGGGCGGCGTGCCGCGGACCGGCGCGAGCGGCGTGACCCGCTCGCCACGGCCCTCGACGAGGGCGGGGCCGCCGGCCAGGAAGAACGGGACGTCCGAGCCCACCCGGGCCGCGACCGAGGCTCGGAGCGCCACGATCTCGGGATCCGGGGGCGCCGCCGCATCGCCCGCCGGGGCGAGGAGCCCCCAGGCCTCGAGGGCGGCGTCGATCGCCGCGGCCGCGTCGCTGCTCCCGCCGCCGAGGCCCGCGGCGACGGGGATCCGCTTCTCGAGCCGGGCGGCGAGCGGGAAGGCGTCCGCGCCTCGTCCCACGGCCGAGCGCGTCGCCGCGATCGCCCGGAGGACGAGGTTGCCGTCCACGGGGCCGGCGTCGAGCCCGTCGACGCGGAGCGTGTCGACCCGCCCGCCCGCCCGGGCGACGGAGAGGCGGTCGGCGAGTGCCAGCGGGACCATCACCGAGTGGAGATCGTGGTAGCCGTCCGGGCGGCGGCTCGCGACCGAGAGCGTCAGGTTCAGCTTCGCCGGCGCGAGCCGGATCACCGGCGTGAGCCGTCGGGCCGCCGCCGCGGTCCGGTCGTCAGCCATCGGCCGGCCGATCGAGCGCGGCCCGGAGCTCGAGCCACTCCGCGATGCTGAGCGTCTGCGGGCGACGGTCGCGCTCGATGCCGGCGGCCGCGAGGGCGGCGTCGATCCGCGGGGCCGGCAGGCCGAGCTGCCGGACGAGGACGTTGTGGAGCATCTTCCGTCGCTCCCGGAACCCGGACTGGACGAGCGCCCAGAGTGCGTCCTCGGCCTCGGCCGCGTCCGGGTCGTCGTGGGCCGCCACCGACCCCGGCCGGCGGGGCTCCACGAGGATCACCGCCGAATCCACGGCCGGTGCGGGCTCGAACGCCGCCGCCGGCACCCGACGGGCGATCGAGACGGTCGCGTGGAACTGCACGAAGACCGACAGGTAGCTCATCCGGCCGGGCGGCGCGGCGAGCCGCTCCGCGACCTCCCACTGGACCATGAGCACCATCCGCTCCGGCCGGGGCGCCCGGCCGAGGAGCCGATGGAGGATCGGGCTCGTGATGTGGTACGGCAGGTTCGCGACGACCCGGTACGGCGGCGGGACGAGCGCCGGGAGGTCCTGGTCGAGCGCGTCGCCCTCGACGAGGCGCAGCCGGCCCGCCGCCGGTGCGCC
>DASUMJ010000319.1:0-11100 GCA_036277775.1 Candidatus Limnocylindrales bacterium | reverse complement strand
ACCGAACGCCCCTGCTGCGAGTCGCCGCTCCTCGTCGAGCTGCCGCTCCCGCCGATCCTGCACTGCAATGACTGCTCGGTCTCCTGGACCGTGACGGACCCGGCGGCGGAGCCCGTCGCCGTCGCCCTGGCCGCCTGACGCGCCACTGCCTCGGGGAGGCGTGGCCCGGGCGCTACCATCGGCGCCGTGGAGCGGGAGCGGGCGGCGGATTCCGGCGAGGGCGCCCTTCGCGAGGCGATCTGCGCGGCTGGCAGGCGCCTCGGCGCCCGCGGCCTCGTCAGCGCGGCCGAAGGCAACGTGTCGGTCCGGCTCGACGGCGCGAGGCTGCTCGCCACGCCGACGGGCCGCCGGAAGGATGAGCTGGCGCCGGCCGACCTCGCGGTCGTCCCGCTCGACCCGGCGTCGGGGCCGGCGGCGGTCGGGCCGGCTCCCAGCTCGGACATCGCGATCCATCGGGCGATCTACCGGGCGCGGCCGGACGTCGTGGCGGTCGCGCACGCCCACCTGCCGGTGTCGATGGCACTGACGCTCGCGGGCGAGGTCCCGGACCCGCAGGCGCTGCCGGAGACCGCGTATCACCTGCCGGTCCTGCCGTTCGTGCCGTTCGCGGCGATGGGCAGCGACGAGCTCGCGGCGCTCGTCGCGGCCGCGCTCGCGCCGGCGGCGCCGCCGTTGCCCGGCGCGGTGCTCCTGGAGCGGCACGGCGCGGTGTCGGTCGGGGCGGCCCCGGATGCCGGTTCGGGCGCGGCCCGCGAGGCCGGAGCGGCCCTGGCGATCGAGGCGGCGCTCGTCCAAGCGATCGACCGGCTCGAGCTCGTCGACGTCCTGTGCCGGGTCTGGCGGGATGCGCTCCTGCTCCGGGCGGCCCGGTCGCGGTCGGTATGATGCACCGAGGTCGGAGCAGGTTGGAGGAGGGGTCGTGGACACACGGAAGCTGATCGCCGAGGCCGTCGGCACGTTCATCCTCGTCGGGATGGGATCGATGTCGATCCTCGCGACGACGGCGTTCGAGGGCTCGCCCGCGCTCGTCGTCATCCCGATCGGGTTCGGGCTCGGACTCCTCGCCGCGATCGCCGTGAGCGGCCACGTCTCCGGCGGCCACTTCAACCCGGCGGTGACGCTCGGCGCCCTCCTCGACAAGCGGATCGATGCCGCGGGCGCGGCCGGCTACGTCCTCGCCCAGGCCGTCGGCGCGATCGGGGCCTCCGCGCTCATCCTCGCGATCAGCAGCCAGGATGCCGTCGCCGGGACGAAGAACCTGCCGGGGATCAGCGACCTCGGGGCGTTCACGGTGGAGGTCGTCCTGACGGCGATCTTCCTCGCGGTGATCCTGACGGTCACGCGGAAGGCCGCCGATCTCGCGATGCTCGTGATCCCGCTGACGCTCCTCACGATCCACGCGGTCGGGATCCCGTTCAGCGGCGCCTCGGTCAACCCGGCGCGGTCGCTCGGGCCGGCGCTCGTGTCGATGAACTTCGAGGCCCTCTGGATCTACCTCACGGCGCCGTTCCTCGGCGCGATCATCGGCTGGGTCGTCTACCGGGTCCTCACGCCGGAGGAGTAGCCGGCTCCGCCGCTGGCTTGGCCGCCACCGCCGTCGTCGGGAGCACCGGGAGCGCGCGGCCGCCCTCGGCGAGCCAGCACGCCGCGGACTGGCCGCCGCCGACGTCGAACAGCGGCGGCGCGTCGACGCGGCAGCGGTCGAAGGCGAGCGGGCACCGCGGGTGGAACCGGCAGCCCGAGGGCACGTGCGCGGCGTCGGGCGTCTCGCCGACGAGGATCGTGCGCCGCCGCCCGGTCGACGCCGACGGCGGCTCCGGCGTCGGCGAGACGCTGACGAGCGCGGCGGTGTACGGATGGTGCGGCGAGCGGATGACGCGCTCGGCCGGCCCGATCTCCATGACCTTGCCGAGGTAGAGCACCGCGATCCGGTCGGCGATCACCCACGCCAGCGACAGGTCGTGGGTGATGAACAGGTAGGCGAGGTTCCGCTCCGCGCGCAGGTCGAGCATCAGCCGGAGGAGCTCCGTCCGGATCGAGACGTCGAGCATCGAGACGGGCTCGTCGGCAACGACGACCTGCGGCCCCATGACGAGGGCGCCGGCGATGACGACGCGCTGCCGCTGGCCGCCCGACAGCTCGTGCGGGTAGCGGGTCGCGAACTCCTCGGCCGGCCGGAGCCCGGCCGCGTCGAGGGCCGCGAGCACGGTCGCGCGGCGCTCGGTCGCCGAGCCGCCGAGCCCGTTCACGACGAGCGGCTCCGCGACGAAGTCGTAGATCGACTGTCGCGGGTTGAGCGTCTCGTAGGGGTCCTGGAAGACGATCTGGACCCGCCGCCGGTAGGCCCGCAGCGCGCGCACGCCCCACAGCCGCGAGACGTCCTGGCCGTCGAGCCGGATCGTGCCGGCCGTCTGGCGGGTCAGCTTCACGATGACCCGGCCGATCGTCGTCTTGCCGCTGCCCGACTCCCCGACCAGCGCCAGGACCTCGCCCGCGTTGATCGCGAGGTCCACGCCGTCGACCGCTCGGACGACACCCGGCGATCGGCCCGAGAGCCGCTCCGACCAGCTCCCCCGGACCGGGAAATGGACGGCCAGGTTCTCGAGGCGGAGGATCTCGGCGCCGGGACCCGGGCGGCCGGCGACCTGGCGATCCGGGGCGGTCATCGGGTCGCTCCGGCGAGGGCATCGGCCGTCGGGAGCGAGATCGGCGTGCCGTCGCTGCCCTCCGGGTAGTGATGGCAGGCCACCCGCGTGCCGTCCGCGAAGCGCACCTCCGGCGGCACCTCGACCCGGCAGACCTCCATCGCCACCGGGCAGCGCGGCGCGAAGCGGCAACCGGGCGGCGGGGTCCGGAGGTCCGGCGGCGATCCCGGGATCGTCTCGAGCGCGCGCCGGTCGACGTTGAGGTTCGGGATCGCCGCGAGGAGCCGCTGGGTGTACGGGTGGCGCGGCCGGCTGAAGACCTCGGCCACGCGGCCCTCTTCCGCCACGCGACCGGCGTACATCACCATGACCCGGTCGCACGTCTCGGCGATCACCGAGAGGTCGTGGGTGATGAGGATGAGCGACAGCCCGAGCTGCGCCCGGAGGCGCTCCAGCAGCTCGAGGATCTGGGCCTGGATCATGACGTCGAGGGCTGTCGTCGGCTCGTCGCCGATGACGATCGCGGGATCGCAGGCCAGCGCCATCGCGATCATCGCCCGCTGCCGCATCCCGCCCGACAGCTCGTGCGGATAGGCGCGCCCGCGGGCCCGCGGGATGCCGACGAGCTCCAGGAGATCGCCGGCCTTCTTCCGGGCGGCCTTCTCCCCCACCCCGAGGCGCTGGACGATCGGCTCGGCGATCTGGTCGCGGACCCGGCGGACCGGGTTCAGCGCGTTCATCGCGCCCTGGAACACGACGGCGATCTCCCGCCATCGGTAGCGCCGGAGGCCGGTCTCGCCACGATCGGCGAGCTCGATCCCGTAGAGCCGGATGCTTCCCTCCACGATCCGGGCGTTCGCCGGCAGCAGCCCGACGAGCGAGAGCGCCGTCGTCGTCTTGCCGCAGCCCGACTCGCCCGCGATCCCGAGGGCCTCCCCGCGATCGAGCCGGAAGCTGACCCCGTCGACGGCGTGGACGGTCTCGGTCCCGAGGCGGAAGTGCGTCCGGAGGTTCTCGACCTCGAGGAGCGGGGCGCCGGGGACGGCGCGCTTCGGGAGCGCGCGGTCGGTCGCGGTCGCCGCGATTGCGACCGTCTCGTGGTCGGCCGGTGTCGGCATCTCGGGCGTCGTCATGCCCGGGCCCGCCGTCGCGGGTTCAGCAGGTCGTCGAGCGCCGCCCCGACGAGGGTGAAGGCGAAGACGACGAGGACGATGCAGAGGCCGGGCGGGAGGAAGTCCCACCACGCCCCGAGGCCCGGGGCCCCAGCCCGGCGGGCGGCCTCGAGCAGCTGCCCCCACGACGGCTGGAACGGATCGCCGAGCCCGACGAACGAGAGGGTCGTCTCCGTCAGGACCGCGCCGGCGAAGACGAGGACCGCGTTCGCGACGATGAGGTTGAGGACGTTCGGCAGGATGTGGGTGACCATGATGTGGCCCGAGCCCGCGCCGATGACCCGCGCCCGGTCGACGAAGGCCCGCTCCCGGAGCGACAGCGTCTGGCCCCGGATGATCCGGGCCGTGGACGACCAGCTCGTGACCCCGATCACGACGACGATGACGATGAGCGTCATCCGGATCCCGAGGATCTCCCGCGAGCCGCTGCCCACGAGGTCCCGGATGATCGGCGTCAGGATGAGCGCGAGGACGAACGTCGGCAGGACGAGGAAGAAGTCCGTGATCCGCATGAGCACGCCGTCCACCCGACCGCCGACGAACCCCGACACGACGCCGACGACCGCGCCGATGACGACCGTCACGACGGTCGCGAGGAGGCCGATGATCATCGACACCCGGGCCCCGTGGACGGTGAGGTTCAGGACGTCGCGGCCCACGTGGTCGGTCCCGAGCGGGAAGCCATCGGTCGGCGGGGCAAGGCGCTGGCCCGTGGCCGTCACCACCGTCTCGAGCGGGCCGACGAAGAGGTCCGGCGCGATCGCGAGCAGGGCGAAGACGGCGAGGATCACGGCGCCGAGCATGCCGTCGCCGCGGCGGGCGTAGCGACGGAGGAAGACCCGGAGCCCTCGCGGCTGCGCCGGCGCGACGACGGGCCCGAGGGCGGTGTCGACGCCGGCCGTCACGTCCGGACCCGCGGGTCGAGGAGCCCGTAGACGAGATCGGCGAGGAGGTTCGCGAGGACGACCGTGATCGACAGGAGGAGGAAGACGCCCTGGAGGACGGGGTAGTCCCGCGATCCGAGGGCCTCGACGGTGAGCGTCCCGAGGCCCGGCCAGTTGAACACGACCTCGACCGTCACCGCCCCGGCGATGACATACCCGAGGTTGATCGCGATGAGCGAGACCGTCGGCAGGAGCGCGTTCGGGACGGCGTGGGCGCCGAGGATCCGGCCCTCGCGGAGACCCATCGCCCGGGCGGTCGTGACGTAGTCCTCGGAGATCGTCTCGACGATCGAGCTCCGCATGACGATCGCGTACTGCCCGATGAGCCCGAGGGCGACCGTCGCGACCGGCAGCAGGAGGTGGGCGAAGAGGTCCGTCAGCCGCGCCCAGACATCCGGGTACGACGCCCCGGCCGTGAGCATCCCGAAGGTCGGCAACCCGACCGCCGCGCCCAGGAGGACGAGCACCATGCCGAGCAGGAAGTACGGCGTCGCATAGAGGAACAGCGACGCCCCGTTCCCGAAGAAGTCGACGAGGCCGCCGCGCCGCCAGCCCGAGTACGCCCCGAGCACGAGGCCGACGACGATCGCGATCGCCTCACCGAGACCGAACAGCAGGAGCGTCGGCCAGAGTCGCTGGGCGAGGACGTTCGCGACTTCCTGGCCGCGAGCGACGAACGAGAACCCGAGGTCGCCCTGGGCCGTCGCGACGAGGTACTTGAAGAACTGGTTCTCAGCCTCGAACCGGATGCCCGCGTCGTCGATGACGATCGGGAGGATCGGGTCGTCGAGTCCCCACCGCGCCCGCGCGGCATCGAGCCGCTCCTCCGAGACGTTCGGGATGCCCCGGAACAGGATCCGCTCCGGGGATCCCGGCATGAGCCGGAAGAGGACGAAGTTGAACAGGACGATCGCGAGGATCGTCGCCATGGCGACCCCGAGCCGCCGGACGACGTACCCGCCGCGCATCGATCAGGCGTGAATGGAGCCGGGGGGCGGCCGGGTGGCCGCCCCCCGCGACTTGCGACGCGATGGCCGGATCGTCACTCGTCCTCGGCGGCCGCGGACCGGCGTCGCATGAGGAGGAGCGCACCCGCGGCCACGACGACGAGGCCGACGATGCCGAGGATGAGCGGGGTGCTGTCGCCGCCGCCGTCGCCGCTGCCGCTCCCCGACGGGGCGGGCGTGGGCCCGGCCGTCGGCGAGGTCGGATCGGTCGGGCCGGGGGTCGGCTCGGCGTTGAGATCGGTGAGGGTGTTGTAGCCGCCCGAGCCGTAGCCGAAGAGCGGCGTGCCGCCCTCGGTCGGCTGGTTGCGCCAGCCGCCGAACTTATCGGTCCGGTAGGCGTGGAGCTCGGCGTCGTAGTACATGATGATGTAGGGCGCCTCCTCGTAGGCGATCTCCTGCATCTCCTTGATCATCTCGAACCGGGCGTCCTCGTCCGCCTCGGCGCGCTGCTCGAGGAACAGCTCGTCGTACCGGGCGTTCGACCAGAAGCTGTCGCTGAAGCTGCCGATCTCCTCGGTCCGGAGGACGTTGAGGAGCGACGTCGGGTCGGGGTCGCCGACCCAGCCCCACAGCTCGATGTCGAAGTTCGCCGGCCCGCCGGACACCGGTGGCACGAGGTCCTCGAGGAGCTTGCCTTCCTCGGTCTGGTAGGCGTCGACGCCGATCCCGAGCTCGCCCCACCACTCCTGGAGGAACTGGGCATCGGTCTCGTGCTCCGCCTCGGAGTCCGGCCAGGTGACCCGGAGGGTGATCGGGCGGCCCTCCGCGTCGAGCCGGATCCCGTCCCCGCCGCGCTCGTAGCCGGCGGCGTCGAGGCGACGGTTCGCCTCGGCGATGTCGAAGCTCCGGGGGTTCTCCGGCGGCGAGTACCAGCGCGTGTGGAACGGCGGCACGATGCTGTCGCCCGGGACGCCGTAGCCGCCGAGGGTCACCTCGACGAGGCGCTCCTGGTCGACCGCCCAGGCGAGGGCGTCCCGGAACGCCGGGTCGGTGAGGGCGGACGTCGATCCGCCATAGCCCTCCGTGTTGCCCTTCGTGTTGAAGGCGATCTCGGAATAGCCGTTCGAGATGCCTTCGACGGTCTCGATGTCGGGCTCGTTCGCGAGGGCGTCGAACTGGGCCGGCTGGACGCCGCGGACGTAGTCGACCTGGCCGGTCGTGAGGGCCTGGACCATCGTGTCGCTGCTCTCGAAGGTCAGGATGATGACCTCCTCGGCGGCACCTTCGTCGCCCCAGTAGTTCGGGTTGCGGGCGAACCGGATGAACTCGCCCGCCTGCCATTCGACGGCCTGGTACGGCCCGGTGCCCACGACCGGCGGCTCGTTGAGGAACGGCGTGTCGCTGTAGTTCGCGATGTCGTCGATCGTGTAGCTCGACCAGATGTGCTTCGGGAGGATCGGCATGTAGGCCTGGAGGAGGAGCGTGTTCGGGAACGCCGTCTCGACGACGAGGGTCTCCGGATCCGGCGCGCTGACCGCGGTCAGCCCGGCATTGAGGAGGTATGGCTCCAGGTAGCCGGCGCCGAGGTAGTAGCCGTCCTCGCTCTCCTGGCTGAGGGCGTCGGCATCGAGGGCCAGCTGGAACGTGTACCGGGCGTCCTCGCTCGTCGCCGGCTCGCCGTCCGACCAGAGCATCCCTTCCCGGATCTTGAAGGTCCAGGTGAGCCCGTCGTCGGACACGTCCCAGGTCTCGGCGAACCCGGGTACCGGCTCGAGGTCCGGCCCGAAGTTCACGAGCAGGTCGTAGTTGAGGGTGAAGACCTCGAAGTCGACGACGAGGATCGAGTTGAACGGGTTGAGGACCTGGAGGTCCTGGTCCGTGCCGGCCCGGATCACGAGCGGTTCGGTCTGCGCCAGGGTGGGCGCCACCGTCGGCGCGAGGCCGGCGAGGATCAGCCCGACGGTTGCCGCGATGGCGGCAAGACGGGCACGGATGGACGATCGCATGGCTCCTCCTCATCCCCGGCGTGCGGCCGTGGCCGCAGGGTCCCACACCGCGATCCCCGATCGCAAGGACGCACGCCGCATTGAACCGCATCGCGCACCGCCGGCGTCGGGTCGCCGCGCACGGCGCCGGCCGGCACGCCCGAGGCGTCGAACGGTCGCCGAGCGGCCGCCCGTCAGATCCGGAAGCTCGACGCGGGGTTCGACTCGAGCAGGACGGACCGGTCCACCCGGAAGGCCTCGATCTCGCCGGCCGACGGCGAGTCGCCGTCCAGGGCCAGCTCGACGAGGATCCGCCCGAGCACCGAGGCGAACTTGTACCCGTGCCCGGCACCGAGCGCGAGCACCACCCCAGGGTGGTCCGGGAGGCGGTCGACGACGAAGTCACGCTCCGGGGTCAGCGTGTAGATGCAGGTCTTCGTGAGGATGTCCGGCCCGACGGCCCCCGGCAGGTGCCGCTCGAGGAAGGCGACGAGGCGGGCGTGGGCCTCCGCGTCGACCTCGAAGGTACGGTCGGCGAGCTCGATGACCCGGCCGCCGACGTCCTGGGCCGCCTTCGGCCCGGCTTCGCCGTACGTCGGGAAGCCGTAGAACGCCGGCTCGTCCATCCAGATCCAGATCGGGAACCGATCCGGAGCGAAGGCGGCGGGGTCCGGGCAGGCGAAGTACGTCACCTGCTCGCGGGTGACCGTCAGCGGCAGCTGCCGCCCGAGCCCGGCGAGGAGCCGGTTCGTCCAGGCGTCCGTGGCGAGGACGACCCGCCCGGCCCGGTGGACGGTGCCGTCGGCGGTCGTGACGAGGTACTCGTCGCCGCCGATGCCTTGGACCGCCACGACCGGCGTCCGCTCGAGGAGCGTCGCCCCGTTCGCGGTCGCGAGGGCGCGATGGGCCGGGTTGCCGCGGTTCGGGTCGGCGATGCCGGACTCGGCCTGGAAGAGGACCGCCGCGTCGTCCGGGAGTCGCCACTGCGGCCAGCGGCGCATCGCCTCTGCGGCGTCGAGCAGCTCGTACGGCACGCCCTCGGCGTCGAGGCTGCCGGTGTAGTCGGCCCGGTCCGTCGCGCCGCCGGGCGGGAAGATGTCGATGCCGCCGGTCTTCGTGACGATCCGGGCGCCGCTCGCGACCTCGACCTCCGCCCATGCGGCGTACGCCCGACGGGCGAGGCGCACGTAGTCGGGCCGGTGGTACGAGAGCCGGATGATCCGGGAGTGGTCGCGCGACGCGCCGTTCGGGTGGTCGAGCTCGAACTGCTCGAGGCCGAGGACCCGCGTGCCGGGTCGGGCCGCCGCCCAGTGGGCCGCCGCGGACCCGATCCCGCCAAGCCCGACGACGACGACGTCCCACTCGCGCTGCATGACCGCGACGCTAGCAGGTCGGGCGAGGCCACCGGCGGCGGTGCGGGTCGCGAGACGGGACGGCGGGCGTCCGGGGCGTCGCCGCGCCCGTAGACTCGGACCGTGGTGACCGAGCGCGAGCGCAGCGTCAGCCAGCCGATCCACGGGGTGAGGTCCGAGCGCGACATCCGGATCGTCGCCCGAGACGGGACGGAGCTGTCGGCGAACCTGTGGCTGCCTGCGGGTGCCTCGCCGGCCTCGCCGGCCCCGGCGGTCCTCGAGCTCATCCCGTACCGCAAGGACGACTGGCGAGCGAACGCCGACGAGGCCCGCGGCCGGTACCTCGCGGCGCGCGGCTACGTCCTCTGCCGTGTCGACGTCCGGGGCACCGGCCGCTCGGACGGCGTGGCGCTCGACGAGTACACCGCCGATGAGACCCGCGACGGCTACGACTGCGTGGAGTGGCTCGCCGCCCAGCCGTGGAGCAACGGCAACATCGGGATGTGGGGCATCTCGTACGGCGGGTTCACGTCGATCCAGGTCGCGGCCCTCCGCCCGCCGCACCTCCGGGCGATCGTCCCGATGTACGCGACCGACGATCGCTATCTCGACGACGTCCACAACGTCGGCGGCTGCGTGACCGCCTCGGAGCTCACCCAGTACGCCGTCAGCCAGGTGGCCTCGAATGCCCTCCCGGCGCTGCCGGCGCGCCCGGGCGAGGACTGGGTCGCGGCGTGGCGGGAGCGGCTGGCGGCGACGCCGGTCTGGCTCGTGCCGTGGCTCCGCCACCAGCGGGACGGGCCCTACTGGCGGCAGGGCTCGCTCGCCCCGGACTACGACCGGATCAAGGCGGCGATCCTGATGTTCGGCGGCTGGATGGACTCCTACGTCGACCCGGTCTTCCGGATGCTCGAGCGCTGTTCGGCGCCGCGGCGGGCGATCGTTGGCACCTGGAGCCACGCGGTCCCCGACGACGGCTACCCTGGCCCGAACCTCGACTGGCTCAACGAGATGGTCCGCTTCTTCGACCACTGGTTGAAGGGCCAGCCGAACGGGGTGATGGACGAGCCGGCGCTCACCTGGTTCGAGCGGGACTTCGCGCCGCCCGAGCCCTTCCCGGCGGCCTGGCCGGGGCGGTGGCGGGCGGCGGCCGATCCAACCGCGACTGCCCGAGCGGAGCGCCGGGTGCTGTTCCTCACAGCAGGGGCCGAACCGTTGCGAGGCGGGCTCCTCGCCGCGCCACCAGACCAGGGTTCGACGTCGACGTTCCCGCACCGAGCCACGATGGGCACGCGCGGCGGCCTGTCGTGGGGCGCCGGCAGCGCGCCGAACGGCCTGGCCCGTGACATCCGGCCTGACGAGGCGGGCGTCCCGGTCTTCACCTCCGAGCCCCTCGCGGAACCCGTCGCGATCCTCGGGGTCACCGAGCTCGTCGTGCCGGTCTCGGCGTCCATGCCGGTGGCAACGCTCGTGGTGCGGCTCTCGGACGTTGCGCCGGACGGCACGTCGAGCCAGGTGACGATGGGGATCCGAAGTCTCACCCATCGCCGGTCGCATGAGGCTCCGGAGCCGCTCCAACCCGGCCTCGCCGAGACCGTTCGCGTGCCGCTCCGGGCGGCGGGGTACCACTTCGCGGCCGGCCATCGGGTCCGGGTGTCGGTCGCGTCGGCGTGCTGGCCGGTGATCTGGCCGTCGCCGTATCCGGGTGCGATCTCGCTCCACCTCGCGGGGACCGGCGAGGCCGCTCGACTCGTCCTGCCCCTCGCGCCGCCGGCCGGCGACGCGGCGGTGCCGGCCTTCCGGATCGCAACGCCCGAGCTCGAGGAGATCGGCGGAGGCACGTCCGACCCGCCGCGCTGGCAGGTGACCGAAGACGTCATCGCCGGCACCGTCACCGTCTCGACCCACGACGGGGGCGACACGATCCTCCCGGACGGCACCCGCCTCTACAGCGCCGAGTCACACGACCTCACGGCCTCGGACGCCGACCCGGCGCACGCCCGCATGGCGAGCCGGGTCCGGTACGTCCTGGAGCGCGACGGCCACGTCATCGAG
>DASUMJ010000318.1:0-2597 GCA_036277775.1 Candidatus Limnocylindrales bacterium | reverse complement strand
CCGCTCGACCATCTCCTTCGCGGCCTTGTCGGTGAACGTGACGACGAGGACCTGGTCGCCCGGCACGACCTCGGTCGCGATCGCGTAGGCCGTCCGGCGGCTGATGACCCGGGTCTTGCCGCTCCCCGCGCCGGCGTGGATGGCGACCGGGCCGCTCGTGGCGCGTACCGCCGCCTCCTGCTCGGGGTCGAGGTCGGCGAGGAGGGACGTTGGATCGAGACGGGGCACGTGGCGATGGTACGGGCGGTCGCTTACCCGCGGGTTGACCGGCGCCGCGACCAGACGAGCAGCCCGATGACGAGCACCAGGAGCAGAGCGACGCCCGCGGCGACGATCGCCACCCGGGTCGTGCCCTGACCCGCGGCCCCGTCAAGCGTGGCCTCGATGTGCGCGGCCGCCGCCATCGCCGCCTCGTCGTCCAGGGCCGCGACCGCGGCGATCCCTTCGTCGAGCGTCGGACGCAGGTCCGTTCCGGACAGGCCGATCTCCTCGAGCGGCTCGAGGGGCTCGGCGAGGCGCTCCCGAGCGGCCGCGAGTGCCTCGGCGGCGGCCTGCTGCTCGGTCGCGGCCACGACCGCCGCGTCGAGGTCGGCCTGCGTCGCGGCCTCTTCGACGAGGTCCCGCAGGGGGCCGTTCACGGCATCGATCTCGGGGAGTGCCGCGTTCGTCGCGACCGCGGCGGCGTACGCGCTGGCCGTGAAATCGATCGCGACCGACGCGCCGGTAAAGCTCCACTCCGCCATCGGGCGCAGGACCGCCTCGGGGACCGTCCAGTCGCCGATCGACTCCAGGAGGTCGCGGTAGAGGGCGCGCGCCCGCGATCGTGCCGGCAGGAGCGCCGCTGCCGTCTCGGAGCCCCCGCCGAAGGCCGCGACGAGGTCCTGTGCGTAGTCGAGGTCGGAGACGCCCGCCGGGACGAGCCCGAGCTCGTCGACCGCGTCGAGCCACTCGCGCCAATCCTGGGCGCCGCCCCGCCCCTGCAGGACCCGGTCGCCGCTCCGATACGCGAGCTCGTCGTCGAGGAGGGCGGCGAGGACGTCGCGCATCCGGTCGGCGCCCATCAGGTCGACCATCGAGGCGACCAGGTAGCACGCCGCGTCGTATTCCCATCGGACGACCGCCAGGTCCTCGGCCGAGGCCCGCGGGCCCACGAACCGCCAGTTCGAGAGGTTGATGCGCCCGGACCCCGGGTATTCGCCCGGCTCGTCGCAGGGGACGTCCGTGACGGTCGACTCGGCCCACGCGGCCGAGCCCTCCGAGAGCCAGCGGGCCTCGAACAGCGAGTCGTTGAACCAGGCATGGGCGAGCTCGTGGGCCACGGTCCCGAGCTCGAGGTGCTCGCTGACGCGGGCAATGCCCTCGTCCGGGTCGAACGTGCCCGCGTAGGGCCCGAGCTCCACCGAGCTCACCTCGCGGACGATGATCGGGCCGCTGCCCGGGAGCTCCCGCCCGACGAGGGTCTCGAGCGTCCCGAGCGCGCCGGCGATCTGCTCCTCCATCTGGTCCTGCCAGGTCGGGTCCTCCGGCCAGGCCTGGAGCTCGATTGTCCGGCCGGTCGGGCTCTCGAGCGTCGTGGTGACGTAGGCATCCGGGTCGTCGCCGGAACGCAGGCCCAGAAGTTGAGGGGGTCCTCGAGATCGGGTGTCTGGTAGGTCGTGACGCCGGCCCGCGTCGTCGCCTCGAACGTCCCGTTGTGGGCGTCGACCTCGAGCTCGTAGCCCGACGGCACGACGAGCCGCGCGGTCCCCGAATCGATCCCGTTCGAGATCACGCAGAAGGAGACGAACGCCCGGCCGAGGCGGGTCGACGAGTCGGATCGAGGCGCGCCGCCGGGGACCTGGTACGTGATCCGGAGCCGGCGCTCCTGCCCCGCTGAGATCGGCTGGAACGTGATCTCGAACTGGTCGAAGCCGTAGCCGGACGACAGGAGCGAGCGGGTTGCGGCGCCGCGGTCCGCGACGATCCGGACGGCGGTCGCCTCCGCCTCGAGCCAGACGACCGTGAAGTCGATGGCGGCGCTCGTCTCGTTCACGACCGTGAGGTCGATCGCGACGTCCAGCCGCGCCGCGACCGGATCCAGGGTGTAGGTCGTGGACGCGGTGTCCGTGCGTCCGCCGGCGGCAGCCGCCGGCGCCGGGACCGCGAGCTGCAGCGAACCCACGGCAACGACGGCGAGGAGGACGGCTCGGATGGCGGCGGGCGCCGCGTGACCGCGCATGCAGGCGTACTGTGCCACGTCGCCGGTGGCGTGCCGGGCAGGCGCTGAGCGCGGGGGAGGTCGGCGGAGCCCCGTAGCGTCCGCCCCCGGGGCCGGGATATGACCGGATTCCGACGGTCGACTCCACCTTCGCTTCCTGATGCCCGTCTGCTCCATACGAAGCCCGGCGGGTCCGTCGCTCATCGGCCCCGGTTCCGGATCGACGGTCGATGTCGACGTGCCTTGCCGTGATGCCCGTCGGCGTCATACGCAGGGCGCCGTCGGGTCGGCCCCGCCCCGCGAGCTCGGCCCGCGTGAGTCGCTCGTATGACGCAGAGGGGCATGGTCGCCGGATGTCGCTTCGGAGCGCCGGATTCCGGTCATACGGCATCGCCACGAA
>DASUMJ010000317.1:0-14120 GCA_036277775.1 Candidatus Limnocylindrales bacterium | reverse complement strand
TTCCTCGGCACGGTCGCCGTGGCCCCGGTCATCGCCGGTGTCCTCGACCCGACGCTCGCCGGGGTGGCGCTCGGCGGGACGGGCCTGCTCATCGTCGTGTCCGTGGTCGTCGAAACGATGAAGCAGATCGAAGCCCAGTTGATGATGCGGAACTACGAAGGATTCATCCGGTGACCCTGGCCCTCGAGCGTCCCGCCGAATCCGGCGGGTGACCGCGTGACGCTCATCGTCCTCCTCGGCGCCCCTGGTGCCGGCAAGGGAACCCAGGCGGCGGTCCTTCGCGACCGCCTGGGGATCCCGCACATCGCGACCGGCGACCTCTTCCGGGCGGCGATCCGCGATGCCACGCCGGTGGGGCTCGAGGCGAAGGCCTACATGGATGCCGGTCAGCTCGTGCCCGACGGCGTCACGATCCGGATGCTCGAGGAGCGTCTCGGCCGTCCCGATGCCGCGGCCGGCGCGATCCTCGACGGCTTCCCGCGGACGGCCGTCCAGGCGGCGGCGCTCGACGCGTTCCTCGCCGGGCTCGGCAGCCGGGTCGATGCGGCGCTGCTCATCGACGTCCCCGCGGAGGCCCTCATCGAGCGGCTCTCCGGTCGCTGGATCTGCCAGGCCGCGGGCCACCCGTACCACGTGTCGATGAACCTGCCGAAGGTCCCGGGGATCTGCGACGTCGACGGCTCCCCGCTCATCCAGCGGGCCGACGACCGGCCCGAGACGATCCGGGCCCGCCTCGAGAGCCAGCTCGACGACCTGGACGCGGTCGTGGAGCACTACCGGTCCACCGGCGCGCTCCGGACCGTCGACGGCCTCCGGCCGATCCCGGACGTGTCCGCGGGCCTGCTCGGCGCCCTCGAGGCCGGGACGGCGGGGGCGGCCTGACGTGGTCACCCGCAAGTCCCGTCGCGAGATCGAGCAGATGCGCCGGGCCGGCCGGATCGTCGCGGAGGTCCTCGCGCTCGTCGAGGAGGAGCTGAAGCCCGGGGTCACGACCGGCCACCTCGATCGCCTCGCCGAGGAGCACATCCGCTCGGCCGGCGCCACGCCGTCGTTCAAGGGCTACCTCGGCGGCGGCCGCTACGGCCGCGGTCCGGCCGCCTTCCCGGCCAGCACCTGCATCTCGATCGATGCCGAGGTCGTCCACGGGATCCCGGGCGACCGGGTGATCCAGGAGGGCCAGATCGTGTCGATCGACGTCGGCGCGATCCTCGACGGCTGGCACGGCGACGCGGCGCGGACGTTCATCGTCGGCGACGCGGGGCCGGCCGTGACCGACCTCGTCCAGGCGACGCGCCTGGCGATGATGGCCGGCATCGCCGCGGCGGTCCCGGGGAACCGGGTCGGCGACATCTCGGCCGCGGTCGAGGACGTCGGTCGCGGGCACGGCTACGGCATCGTCCGGCAGTTCGTGGGCCACGGGATCGGGACGGAGATGCACCAGGATCCCCAGGTCCCGAACTACCGGACCGGCTCGCGCGGCATGGAGCTCCAGCCGGGCATCTGCCTCGCGATCGAGCCGATGTTCACCCTCGGGGGATCGGAGGTCGCGGTCCTGCCGGACCACTGGACCGTCGTGACCGCGGACGGCTCGCTCGCCGCCCACTTCGAGCACACGATCGCCGTGACCGACCACGGGCCGGAGATCCTGACGAGTGTCTAGGAACGCCGGCGGGCGCCGCCCGTCGACGACCGTCGCCCGGCGGGTCGCCGGGAGCCGGCGGTTGCTCCGAACCCACCTGATCTGATACGCTACGCGTTCGTGTGTCGGCCCGCCGGGCCGGCACTCGCCGTGAGAAAGGGACACAGCACCGCCCGTGGCCAAGCGAGACGCGATCGAAGTCGAAGGGACGGTCCTCGAGCCGCTCCCGAACACCATGTTCGCCGTCGAACTGGAGAACGGCCACCGCGTGCTGGCCCACATCTCCGGCAAGCTCCGGATGAACTTCATCCGGATCCTGCCGGGAGACCGCGTTCGGGTCGAGCTTTCGCCGTACGACCTGACCCGCGGTCGCATCACCTACCGACTGAAGTAGCCAACCCGTTCGTCTGCCGCGGGCACCGAACCAACCGTCGAGGATCCGTTGAAAGTCAGAGCCTCCATCAAGGCGCGCTGCGACAACTGCAAGGTGATTCGCCGCCACGGCACCGTGATGGTCATCTGCACGAACCCGAAGCACAAGCAGCGGCAGGGGTAGCAGTCCGATGGCACGCATCGCCGGCATCGACATCCCGCGCGAGAAGCGCGTGGAGGTCGCCCTCACGTACATCTACGGAATCGGCCTGCCGACGGCTCAGAAGATCCTGACCCAGACCAACGTCAACGCCGACACCCGGGTCCGGGATCTCACCGAGGAGCAGGTCAACCGGCTCCGCGAGCTCATCGACCGGCGCTACAAGGTGGAGGGTGACCTTCGCCGCGAAGTGGCCATGAACGTCAAGCGACTCATCGAGATCGGCTCGTACCGCGGCCTCCGCCATCGGCGGAACCTCCCGGTCCGGGGCCAGCGGACGAAGACCAACGCCCGGCAGCGGCGCGGACCGAAGAAGACGGTCGGCGCGCGGCGCAAGGCGACGAAGTAACGCGAGGGATGACGAACACGCATGGCTGAGCGGAAGCGGGCCGTCAAGCAGCGTCGCCGGGAGCGGAAGAACGTGCCCCAGGGCCACGTCCACGTCCAGGCGTCGTTCAACAACACGATCATCACGATCACCGATCAGGCCGGGGCCGTGATCAGCTGGGGCTCCGCCGGGATCGCCGGCTTCAAGGGCTCGCGGAAGAGCACGCCCTACGCCGCGGCCATGTCCGCCGAGATCGCCGCCCGCAAGGCGATGGAGCACGGCATGCGCCAGGTCGAGGTCTACGTGAAGGGCCCCGGCGCCGGTCGCGAGCAGGCCATCCGCTCGCTCCAGACCGCCGGCCTCGAGGTCACCGCGATCACCGACGTGACGCCCATCCCGCACAACGGCTGCCGCCCGCCGAAGCGGCGCCGAGTCTGAGCGGAGAGGGAGCCATGGCCCGTTACACCGAATCCGTCTGCCGCCTCTGCCGTCGGGAGGGCGCCAAGCTCTTCCTGAAGGGCACCCGCTGCTACACGAAGAAGTGCGCCTTCGAGCGCCGTCCGAGCCCGCCCGGCCAGCACGGCGTCCGCCGCCGCAAGATGGGCGACTTCGGGATCCAGCTTCGCGAGAAGCAGAAGGTCCGCCGCGTCTACTCCGTGCTCGAGCGCCAGTTCCACAACTACTTCGTGGAAGCCGGCAATCGCGAGGGCGTGACCGGCGAGAACCTCCTCCGGTTCCTCGAGTCGCGCCTCGACAACGTCGTCTTCCGCCTCGGCTTCGCGACCTCGCGGGCGCAGGCCCGCCAGCTCGTCGCCCACGGCCACTTCGCCGTGAACGGCACGCCCACGGACATCCCGTCGTACCAGCTGAAGCCGGGCGACCGGATCGAGGTCCGCGAGTCCCGCCGTGATCGCGAGCCGTTCAAGGTGGCCAAGGAGACCCTCCGATCCCACCAGGCGCCGGAGTGGCTCAGCATCGAGCCGGCCCGCCTCGCGGGCACCGTCATCAGCCTGCCCCGCCGCGACCAGATGCCGCTCGATCTCAACGAGCAGCTCGTGGTCGAGTTCTACTCGAGGTAACCCCATCCCATGATCGAACTCGAGACCCCGCAGATCGAGCCCGTCGAGGAAGTCGGCACGTACGCCAAGTACGAGGCCGGCCCCCTCCAGGCCGGCTACGGCGTCACCCTCGGCAACGCGCTCCGGCGCGTCCTCCTCTCGTCGCTCGAGGGCGCCGCGGTCACGTCCATCCAGATCCGGGACGTGTACCAGGAGTTCTCGACGATCCCCGGCGTCAAGGAGGACGTCACCCAGATCGTCCTGAACGTCAAGAAGCTCCGCCTCAAGAGCTTCGCGACCCACCCGGTCCAGCTGCGGCTCACGAAGAGCGGCGCCGGCCCGGTCCTCGCCGCCGACCTCATGGAGTCGGCCGACGTCGAGATCGTCAACACGGACCTCGTCCTCATGACCCTCGATTCGGACGACGTCACGATCGAGATGGACCTCACCGTCGAGCGCGGGGTCGGCTACCTCGGCGCCGAGCGCTCGGAGGCCCTGCCGATCGGCGTCATCGCCGTCGACGCCATCTTCACCCCGGTCCGGAAGGTCAACTACTGGGTCGAGAGCATGCGCGTCGGCCAGGTGACGAACTTCGACAAGCTGACGATCGAGATCGAGACCGACGGCACGATCGGTCCCGAGGAGGCCCTCAGCCGCTCGGCCGGGATCCTCGTCGAGCAGTTCCGGCCGTTCATCACGATCGGCCAGGCCGCCATGCCCGGCGACCGCGCCGGTGCCGGCGTCCCGCAGCTCCCGCCGAACATGCTCGACATGCCGATCGAGGAGCTCGACCTCCCGATGCGGGCCTACAACTCGCTGAAGCGCAACAACATCGTGAAGGTCGGGCAGCTCCTCCAGCTGAAGGACGACGACCTCCTCCGGATGCGGAACTTCGGCAAGAAGTCGCTCGACGAGATGAAGGAGCGGCTCCGGATGCGCGGCTTCATCCTCCCCGAGACCGAGCCGAGCGCCTTCGACGGCGAGGGCGAGGACGAGGGCGACGCGCCGTTCGAGGAAGGCGAGGACGCCTGACGTGGCCCACCGGATCGACGGGCGGAAGCTCAGCCGCAAGATGGGGCCGCGGCTCGCCCTGTTCAAGAACCTGACGGTCTCCGTCCTCCGCTACGAGCGCGTCAAGACCACCGAGGCGAAGGCCAAGGAGGTCCAGGGCCGCGTGGAGCGGATGATCACGATCGCGAAGCGCGGCGACCTTGCCGCGCGACGGATGGTGGTCTCGGAGTTCCCGAACGAGCCGCTCGTCGTCACGAAGCTGTTCGACGAGATCGCCCCGAAGTACGCCGATCGAACGTCCGGGTACACCCGGATCGTGAAGATCGGGCAGCGCTCGGGCGACGCGGCCGAGATCGTCCAGATCGAGCTGGTCTGAGCGAGACATGGGCGCCCCTCGGGGCGCCGGCAGAGGCGTCCGAGAGGACGCGCCGGCGGCGGATCGGAGCACCCGATACCGCGCGACGGTCGAATACGACGGCACGGATTTCGCCGGGTTCCAGGTCCAGCCTGGGACTCGGACCGTCCAGGGAGCGCTCGAGGCGGCGCTGGCCACTCTCTCGGGAGGGGTCCGGCAGCCCGTCGACGGCGCAGGCCGGACCGACGCCGGGGTCCACGCGACGGGACAGGTGATCGCCTTCTCGTACGCGGGGTCACTCTCGGCGGCCGAGCTGGCCGGGGCCCTCAACGGCCTGCTCCCGCCGGATGTCGCGGTTCGCGGCCTCCGACGGGTGGCCCGGGGCTTCCACCCTCGCTACGCGGCGCGGTATCGGGAGTACCGCTACACCGTCTGGAACGGGCCGCGGAGCCCGCTCCGGGAGCGCACGGCGCTCCGGGTGCGGAACCGACTGGACGTCGACGCGATGGCACGGGCCGCGGCGGTCCTCGAGGGACGCCACGACTTCAGCGCCTTCGGTGGGGCCGATCCGCAGCCGGTCCGGAACGTCCACCGCGTTCGGGTCCGGCGGGACGGGCACCAGGTGACGATCGATGTCCGGGCCGACGCCTTCCTGCGAGGGATGGTGCGGCGAATGGTCGCAGCCCTCCTCGCGGTCGGGGCGGGCAAGATGGACGAGACAGCGGTCGCCGCGGCGCTTGCCGATCGACGACCGGCCCTCGACGGGGCAGCCGCCCCGGCGAAGGGCCTGTGCCTTCGCAAGGTCGTCCTTGGACGACCCGCCGTCACGGGACGGCGCGAACGGAGCAACGGAGAAGACGAGGAACGATGAACGCGAAGACCTTCACGGTCCGGGAGAGCGAGATCGAGCGACGCTGGTTCGTCGTGGACGCGACGGGCCAGACACTCGGCCGCCTCGCGACGCAGGTCGCCCGCGTGCTCTCCGGCAAGCACAAGCCGACCTATACCCAGCATCTCGACACGGGCGACCACGTGATCGTGCTCAACGCCTCGAAGATCGCGGTGAGCAGCGACAAGCCCTCGAGCAAGCTCTACATCCGCCACAGCGGCCATCCGCAGGGCTACAAGGAGGAGTCGCTCGGGAAGCTCATCGTGCGACGCCCCGAGGAGGTCGTCCGGCGGGCCGTGAAGGGCATGCTGCCGCATACGCGGCTCGGCGCCCAGCAGCTGCGGAAGCTGAAGATCTACGCCGGCAACGACCATCCGCATCAGGCCCAGCGGCCTGAGCCGCTCGCCTGACGGAGGAGCCCAGCCAGATGTCGACCCCAACCTTCAACTCCGGGACCGGCCGTCGGAAGACCGCCGTCGCCCGCGTCCGGCTGCTCCCGGGCGAGGGCGAGATCGTCGTGAACGGGCGCTCGCTCGTCGAGCACTTCGGCAACGCGATCGACGAGGCCGACGTCAGGATGCCCTTCCGCGTCACCGGCACCGAGGGCCGCTTCAACGCGATGATCAAGGTCGAGGGCGGCGGCGTCACCGGCCAGGCCGGCGCGATCCGCCACGGCATCGCCCGGGCGCTCCTCGAGCTCGATCCCGAAGGCCATCGCCTGCCGCTCCGGCAGGCCGGACTCCTGACCCGCGACCCGCGGATGAAGGAGCGGAAGAAGTACGGGCTGAAGCGGGCGCGGAAGGCGCCGCAGTACACCAAGCGCTAGCCACCGGCTGACGGCCGGGGCGCGCGTTGCGGCAACCGCGCGCTCGCTCCGGTGCTCGTCGCCTGAGGCCTGGGCGCTTCGCCCACGGGCCCGCCGAGCTGTCGGTGACGCCGCTACAGTTCGGCCATGAACACCGCGGCTGAGGAGCGGGGCTCCCTTCGGGGGCGGGATCTCCTGAGTGGGGCTGACCTCAGCCCGTCGGAGGTCCGGCAGGTGTTCGCGACCGCGGCCGAGTTGAAAGCCGAGTTCGTCGTCGCGCGTCGCCACGAGCGGCCGCCGCTCGTGCGGCGAAGCCTGGCGATGCTCTTCGAGCGACCGAGCCTTCGGACCCGTGTCACCTTCGAGGCGGGGATGCTCCAGCTGGGCGGCGGCGCGATCCAGCTGACCTCGGGCAACGTCGGCTGGGGGGTGCGCGAGTCGGTGGCCGACGTGGCCCGGAACCTCCAGGGCTTCGTCGACGGGATCGTCGTCCGGACGGGGAACCACGCGATCGCCGTCGAGCTGGCCGCCGCCGCCGACATCCCGGTGATCAACGCCCTGACGCTCCACGAGCACCCATGCCAGGCGCTCGCCGACGTCTTCACGCTCCGTGAGGCGTTCGGTCGCCTCGACGGCCTCGTCGTCACGTTCGTGGGCGACGGCAACAATGTCTTCCACTCGCTCGCACTCGTCGCCGCGGGGCAGGGGATCGAGGTCAGGCTCGCGCATCCCGCGGGCTACGGACCGGATCCCGCGGTCGTTGCTGCCGTCGACGCGCTGGCGGCCTCCACCGGCGGGCGCCTCGTCATCGGCAACGACCCCAGGGCCGCCGTCGAGGGCGCCGACGTCATCTACACCGACGCGTGGACCTCGATGGGCCAGGAGGCCGAGGCCGACGCCCGACGGCCGGCCTTCGTCCCGTACCAGCTCAACGAAGCGCTCTGCGCGGTCGCCGGGCCCCAGGCCAGGGTCATGCACTGCCTGCCGGCCCACCGAGGCGAGGAGATCACGTCCGACGTCATGGACGGCCCGCGGAGCCTGATCTTCCAGCAGTCGGAGAATCGGCTCCACGTCCAGAAGGGCCTGCTCGTGGAGGTCCTCGGCGAACCCCGGACGATCGGGCCCTCGTGACCTGACCGACCGCCGGGGTAGGATGCGGCCCGATGAGCCAGGCCCTCTACGAGCAGTACAAGGAAGCCCTCCGCCGCGGGCATGTCGCGGCCCTCCGCGGCCGCCTCGACGCGGCCGAGAAGGCCTACCGCGCCGCGGCCGCCATCGCTCCTGACCGCGCACTGCCGTTCACGAGCCTCGGCGGCGTCCTCCGCCGGAAAGGCAGTCCCGACGAGGCACTGGCTGCATACGCCGCGGCCCTGGATCGGGCCCCCGAGGATGAGGCGGCGCTTCGCGGGCGGGCGGAGCTGCACGAGGAGGCCGGCCGGCGCGCCGAGGCTGCGCGGGACTTCGAGCAGCTCGCCGGCGTTCTCGAGCGGGCCGGCCGCGTCACCGACGCCGCGGATGCCGCCCGGCGGGCCCTGGAGCTTGCCGAGTCCCGGTCCCGACGCAGCGAGATGGAGCGCCTCGGCTCCCTGCTGCGCGATCGCGGCGAGGATCGCGACGCCGTCGACGCGCTCGATCGGGCGCTTCGGATCCTCGAGGCCGTGGATGCACCACGCCGGCGGGCGGAGGCCGCAGCCGCCGCGCACGACGCCGGGACGGCTCCGATCTCGACCGCTGAGCCGGGTCCCGAGCCGGGGACGGCCGAATCCGTCGGGCCGGCCTCCGATGTCGAGGCGGACGCGACCCGCGCAGCCGCGCCCGAACCCGAACCCGAACCCGAACCCGAGGCCCCGCCCGCGCCCCCGCCCCCGGACCCCGCCGTCCTGCGGGCCGTCGCCGACGCCCTCCTCGACAGCGGCGACGAGGCCGGAGCCGCCGAACGCCTGCTGGCCCTCGCCGGGCTGCACCGCCAGGCGGGTCGCCACGACGCCGCCATGGACGCCTGCCTCGCGCTCCTCGCATTCCGGCCCGCCGACCACGGGCTCCAGCGCGAGATCGCGACGATCCAGCTCGAGCGCGGCTGGACCGGGACCGCGGCGGAGAAGCTCCGGCTGCTCGTCCGGCTCGCCGATCTCGATGCCGACCCGCAGGCCCGGGCCGCGGCAGAAGCCGTGGCCGCGGCGAGGGGCCTGGAGCCGCCACCGCCCTCCGCAGCGGCCTGACGCCGGCCGCCGCGCCGGCGGCCCGGCCCCGGGCTCGCGCCGGCGGCGGGCCCCGGGCTCGCGCCTGCCATCCGCCGGGCCGGGTCCGGAACCGCGGGACCGCGATGCTACACTCGCCCGACGATGCCGCAGCTCCTTGCGTCGATCCTCGATCAGGTTCGGCCCACGACACTGCTCGACATCGGGCTCACCGCGCTGCTGATCTACTGGCTGTTCAGCCTGATCCGCGGCACCCGGGCAGTGAGGCTCGTCATCGGGGTCAGCGTCCTCTTCGTCGTCTACTTCGCGGCCCAGGCGCTCACCCTCCGGCTCCTCACCCAGATCCTCCAGGCGGGAGCCGTCGTCGGGCTCGTGGCGGTCGTCGTCATCTTCCAGCCGGAGCTCCGTCGGGCGCTCGAGCGGATCGGCCGGGTCGGGTCCTTCGCCTGGCTCTTCCCGGCGGAGAATCGCGAGGCCGAGCAGGTCGCGGCCCAGGTCGCCCGCGCCGCGTCGCTCCTCTCGGGCGACGGCCACGGCGCCCTCATCGTCCTGGAGCGCGACACCGGCCTCGAGGAGATCGCCGAGAGCGGCGTGATGCTCCACGGCGACCTGTCGGTCGACCTCCTCCGGACGATCTTCATGCCCCGGGCACCGCTCCACGACGGCGCCGTCATCCTCCGCGGTTCGACGGTCCTCGCCGCCGGCGCGCTCCTGCCGCTCGCCGAGACGACGATGCAGACCGAGCGCCTCGGGACGCGCCACCGCGCGGCGCTCGGGATCACCGAGCAGACCGACGCCGTCGTCGTCGTCGTGTCCGAGGAGAACGGCCAGGTCAGCCTCGTCGAGCGGGCACGGATCGTCCGGAACCTCGGCGAGCTCCAGCTGGCCCGCGCCCTCCGCGCCCTCCTCCACCCGCAGGCCGAAGGCGGGCGCTTCGCGATCCGGTCGTCGCTCGAATCGCGGCGTTCCACTGCCGGAACCGGGGGCCTCGGGCGGCTCGTCGGCCGTGGCGGGCCGCAGGCAGCCGTCCGCGACCCGGCGAGCCCACCGCCGGCGCCATCCACCCCGACGCCGACCGAACCGGCCGCGAGCCCGAGCGCCACGACCGCGTCCGCGGCCCCGACGCCGAGTGCCGCGGAGCCGGCGGAGCCGGCCGGCACGGGCCGTGCCGGTTGATGACGCGGATCATCGGGCTCGTCATCCACAACTGGCCCCTGAAGCTCGGGGCGGTCGCGCTCGCGACGCTCCTCTACGCCGGCCTCGTCGTCTCGTCGAGCACTCGGCCGTTCGAGGGCAGCGTGCCGATCGAGCCGGTCGGCGTCGAGTCGGACGTCACGATCCTGTCCGATCTCGGCGCGGTCCGCCAGGTCCGCTACCTCGCGCCAGAGGACCTCGGCCTCCGGATCGACAGCTCGAGCTTCCGAGCCACGGTCGACCTGAGCGGCGTCGATCCGGCCGACGGGCCGGCTTCGGTCGCGGTCCGGGTCGTCGCCATCGACCCCAGGGTCCAGGTTTTCGACTACGAGCCGCGCCGGATCGTCGTCGAGCTCGACGCGGTGATCAGCCGGGTCGTCCCGATCCGGGCGGTGATCGGCCCGGTGCCGAGCGGCCTCGATGTCGGCGATCCGGTGTTGGAGGACAGCGAGGCGACCGTTTCCGGGGCCGCCTCCGTGGTGGAGCGGGTGAGCGAGGTCCAGGCGCGCCTCTCGATCGACGCATCGGGCATCGACATCAACCGGCTCGTCGATCTCCTGCCGGTCGACGCCGCCGGTGAGCCGCTCACCCCGGTCGACGTCGAGCCGGTCTCGACCCGCGTCCGGCTCCCGATCTTCAGCGACCGCCAGACGAAGACGCTCCCGATCCGGCCGAACGTTCCGGGCACCCCGGCCGCCGGCTTCGAGGTCACTGGCGTGACCGTCGAGCCGCTCGTCGTCGCGGTCGAGGGTGACATCGACGATCTCGTGCCGCTGGAGGTCGCCGACACGGCGCCGGTCGCGATCACGGGTGCGACCTCGGATGTCGTTGCGACGACGACGCTCGAGCTGCCGGACGGCGTCCAGGCCCTCGGCGACGTGACCGTCACGGTCACCGTCACGATTCGCCCGGTCACCGCGACCCGGACGTTCCAGGCCGGCCTCATCCTCGTCGGGGCCCGCGCCGACCGGGAGTACGACACCTCGATCGACCGCGTCCTCATCACGATCGGCGGCTCGGTCGCCGACCTGGATCGGCTCTCGGGCAGCGAGCTCGCCGTCACGCTCGACGTCACCGGGCTCGACGTCGGGGTCCACGAGGTGCGCGTTGGCGCGAACCTGCTCACCGGGCTTACGCTGGTGGGCGCGAGCCCGGACCCGATCACGGTCACCATCACCCTGCCCGCCACGTCACCCAGTCCGTCGCCCTGATCGCGCCTTCACCGACCGGGTGCCGCCGGCCGCGCCGGCCGCGCCGGCCGAATCGGCGGTCCCCGACGACGACGCTCACCCGCCCGGAGGAATGAACGACCCGTGCCCCGCCTCTTCGGAACCGACGGCATCCGCGGCGTCGCGAACGTCGACCTCAAGCCCACGACCGCGTACGCCCTCGGCCGGGCCACGGCGCACCACCTCGTCGGCGGTCGAGGGGCGATCGTCGTCGGCCAGGACACCCGGCGCTCGTGCGACCTGTTCGTGGCGGCGATCACCGCCGGCGCCGTGAGCCTCGGCACGGACGTCCACCACGTCGGCGTCGTCCCGACGCCGGCCCTCGCGTTCCTGGCCGCCACGAACGAGTACGCCGCCGGGATCATGGTCTCCGCGTCGCACAACCCGGCCGCGGACAACGGCCTCAAGGTCCTCGACCGGGATGGGCTGAAGCTCGACGACCCCGTGGAGGACGAGCTCGAGCAGCTGATCTGGCGGAGCGAGGAGCTCGGTGGCGCCGGCAACGACGACCTCGGGGTGGCGGTCGATGCCCGGGATCGCGTCGCCACCTACATCGAGGACCGGATGCGGCTCGCCGCCGCGATCCCGGCAACGGGGCTCCGGATCGTCCTCGACGCCGCGCACGGCTCGGGCGGCGGCGTGGGACCGGGGATCCTCACGGCGACTGGCGCGGCCGTCGAGGTCATCAACAACGCCCCCGACGGCACGAACATCAACCGCGACTGCGGCGCGACCGACCCGGCGGGCCTGGCGCGGACGGTCGCCGAGCGCGGTGCCGACGTGGGGTTCGCGCTCGACGGTGACGCGGACCGGCTCATCGCGGTCGACGCGGCCGGGCACGTCGTCGACGGCGACCAGCTCCTCGGGATCCTCGCCCTCGAGCGCCTGGGTCGCGATGCGCTCGACGGTCGGACGCTCGTCGTCTCGGTCCTCTCGAACGGCGGACTCCAGGCGGCGGTCGAGGCCGCCGGAGGTCACGTCGTGCGGACGCCGGTCGGCGACAAGTACATCCTCGAGGGCATGCAGGTCTCCGGCGCCGGGCTCGGCGGCGAGAAGAGCGGCCACGTCATCGTCCGGGAGCACACGACCTCCGGCGACGGGATCGTCACGGCCCTCGAGGTCCTTCGGGTCATGACGACGGCCGGCAGGTCGCTCGCCGACCTCGCCGCCGCCATCACGCTCCTGCCACAGCAACAGCGCGCCGTCCGGGTCCGTCACAAGGACCAGTGGGAAGGGGATCCGGTCCTCCAGCGGGCGATCCGCGAGGCGCAGGCGCGCCTCGGCGACGCCGGCCGGATCCTCGTTCGGCCATCGGGCACGGAGTCCGCCCTCCGGGTCATGGTCGAAGGGCCCGACGCCGCGATCGTCGCGGAGCTGGCCGATGCGCTCGCGGCCGTCGCGGACGAGCGGCTACACTGACCCGGGTGCCCTTCCCATCGAGCCAGGAACCGACCGGCGGCGGCCGGGCAGCCAGAGCAAGGACCTGAACCGATGTGCGGCATCGTCGGCTACACCGGGCCCCGCGAGGCGGGGCCGATCCTCATGGAGGGGCTCCGGCGTCTCGAGTACCGGGGCTACGATTCGGCGGGCATCGCCCTCGTCGACGAGGAGGGTGACCTCTTCGTGGAGAAGAAGGCCGGCAAGCTCGCCAACCTGACGACCGCGATCGCCGATCGCACCCCCCATGCCGCGATGGGCCTGGCCCATACCCGCTGGGCGACGCACGGCCGGCCGAACGACCTGAATGCCCATCCCCACGTCGACTGCACGGGCAAGATCACGGTCATCCACAACGGCATCATCGAGAACTTCCGGGAGCTCCGGGACGGACTCGAGGCCCGCGGCCACAAGCTCGATTCGGAGACCGACACCGAGGCCCTCGCGCATCTCATCGAGGAGTCCTACGACGGCGACCTGGCCGATGCCGTCCGGGCGGCGCTCCGGCAGGTCGAGGGCGCGTACGCGATCGTGGTGATGCATCGCGAGGAGGCCGGACGGCTCGTCGGCGCCCGCCAGGACGTGCCGCTCGTCGTGGGCCTGAACGGCGAGGAGACCTTCATCGCCAGCGACGTGGCCGCGATCCTGGCCCACACGAACCGGGTCGTCTACCTCGAGGAGGGCGACGTCGCCGACGTCCGCCCGACGGGCGTCGTGGTGACCGATGTCCACGGCGTGGTCCGCGAGCGGCCCGAGACGATCATCGACTGGACGCCCGAGGTCGCCGAGAAGGGCGGCTACGAGCACTTCATGCTCAAGGAGATCCACGAGCAGCCGGACGCGCTCCGCCAGTCCCTTGCCGGGAGGGTCGGGCGCGACGACCGGATCCACGTCGACGAGATCGCGCCGCTTGCCGACACCCTCCGCGAGATCACCCGGATCGAGCTCGTGGCGTGCGGGACCGCGTCGTATGCCGCCCTCGTCGGCGCGGCGGCGCTCGAGGCCTGGACCGGGTTGCCGGCCCGGGTCACCGTGGGCTCCGAGTTCCGGTACAACCCCCCGCCGCTCGACGAGCGAACCCTCGTCATCGCGGTGACCCAGTCGGGGGAGACAGCCGACACGATCGCGCCCACCCGCTTCGCGCGGGAACAGGGCTGCCCGATCATCGCCGTCACGAACACCGTGGGGTCTGCGATCACCCGCGAGGCGGACGCCGTCCTCTTCCTCCAGGCCGGCCCGGAGATCGCGGTCGCGGCCTCGAAGACGTTCGTGACCCAGGTCACGACGCTCGCCGTCCTCGCGGCGGCGATCGGCCGGCTCCGCGGGACGATGACCGAAGCGGACGAGCTGGCCCTCGGGGCCGCGCTCCGGAAGCTGCCCGAGGC
>DASUMJ010000316.1:0-14569 GCA_036277775.1 Candidatus Limnocylindrales bacterium | reverse complement strand
CCCGACGCCCGCTACGCCGCGCGGCTCGACGGCGCCCGGGCGTTGCTCGGGCAGCGGGGCGTCGCGGCGCTCCTCGTCGGCGTCGGGGCGGATCTCCGCTACCTGACCGGCTACGTGGCGATGCCGCTCGAGCGGCTGACGATGCTCGTGCTGCCGGCCGCCGGGCGCCCGTCGCTCGTCGTGCCGCGGCTGGAAGCGATGGCCGCCGCGGGCTCGCCGGCGATCCGTGCCGGGCTCGCCGACATCGTGCCCTGGGACGAGACGGACGACGCCCACGCGCTTGTGGCGTCACGACTGGAAGCGGCCCTTGGCGGCTCGGGCGACCGAGCGCGCTGCCTCGTGAGCGACCGGCTCTGGGCGATGCACGTCGTCGGCCTCCAGCGAGCGCTGCCCGGCGCGGACCTCGGCCTGGCAAGCGAGCTCCTCCGCGAGCTCCGGATGTACAAGGACGCCGACGAGATCGCGCTCCTCCGGCTCGCGGCCCAGGCCGCCGACCGGGTCGTCGACCAGATCGCCGCGGGACCGCTCGTCGGGCGCACCGAGCTGGAGGTCAGTCGCGAGGTCCGGGAGCGGCTCCTCGCCGAGGGCCACGAGACGGCGGAGTTCGCGATCGTCGCCTCCGGCCCGAACTCGGCGTCGCCGCACCACGACGCGACGGACCGGGTGATCGCGGCGGGCGAGCCGATCGTCCTCGACATCGGGGGCTCGCTCGACGGCTACTGCTCGGACACGACCCGCACGCTCTGGGTCACCGGCGGTGACCCGGCGAAGGGCCCGACGCCGGAGTTCCGGCGCCTATTCGACCTCCTCCGCGACGCCCAGGCGGAGGCGTCGTCGGCGGTCCGGCCGGGCGTCGCCTGCGAGCGGATCGATGCGGTTGCGCGGGGAATCATCACGGCCGGGGGCCACGGACCCGAGTTCTTCCACCGCGTGGGGCATGGCATCGGGCTCGAGACGCACGAAGAGCCGTACATGGTCGCGGGCAACGACGAGGCGCTGCGACCGGGGATGGCGTTCAGCGTCGAGCCGGGTATCTACCTCGAGGGCCGGTACGGGGCTCGGATCGAGGACATCGTGATCTGTGGACCGGATGGCCCCGACGTGCTCAACGCATCGAGCCGCGACCTGCGGGTGGTCCCGGGCTAGGCCGCCGCGATCCGCGAGCGGCGGGTCGCCGGCCGGGCCGTCGGGTCGGCGGCGCGCCGGGCCGGGTCGCTGGGTCGGCCGCGCGGCACCGGGCATGCATGCCGCGTCCGGGTATCATCGACCGACCGGGCAGCCCCGCCCGGCCCAGCGCGACACCTGAGCCTGATGACCTCGACCATCCCGCGGCGCCTCGGCGCCGCCGCCGGCTGATGAGCCGTCGTTCGCACCATCCCGCGCGCCGCCACGGTCGTCCCCACGGCGAGCCCCGCCCCGCTCGCCAGGCGCCCGGGCCGGACGCGCCCTCGGCGGGTCAGGCGGCGGGAGGTCGACCGGCTCCCGGGACCACGGGCAGCCCGGCGGCCCCCTTCCCGCGATCGTCGGGGTCGACGCCACCGACCGCGCCACCGGTTGCGCCGACACCCGATCTCGGACCCGGCAAGTCCGAGCCGACACGACCCGCGGACTCGAAGGCCGCGCCGTTCCCGGATCGGCCTACGCGGGAATCGCTCGTTCCGGTCGTCGCCGCGGCCCACGCGCTGGCCGTGATCCCGCCGCCCCCGCCCGTCCCCCGCGACCCCGCTCGTCCGGGTCCGGGTCCGGGTCCGGGGACGCGGGCAGGCGGGCCGACCGCGTCCGGGTCGAGACCGGCGGGGCCAACGGGGCCCACCGGGCCGTCGAGCACGCCCGGAGCCGCGCCGGATGCCGACCGGGTCGCATGCACCGCCCCGCAGCTGCGCCGCTTCATCAAGAGCCGCGCCTACGTCCCGATGCACGAGCTGCGCCGCCGGTTCGCGATCAACGGTGACGACGACGATGTCACCCCGGTCGATCTCGAGGCGGGCAGCCGCATCTTCGTCGGGCTGCCGAATCGCGAGGGCCGGCTGCTGGGGGAGCTGCTCCGGGGCGGGGACATCGGCTTCGAGCTCTCGCTCGACCCCATCACCCCGATCGTCGTGGGCGTCTTTCCGATGCGCCCGGTGCCGCGCGCCTGACCCGATTCGCGGTGCCGGCGGGCACCGATTCGGCGGTGTCGCTCGCGCGACTGTTGCGGTGACGCACCGCTGACGGCCTCCCCGTCGCGCTGTCGCTTGACCGTGGCCCCGATCAGGCCCCATCCTTCCGCGATAGCCCGAATGGGCGGGCGGACGTAGGACGATCGTCCTACGGGTCGGGGGCGTGCCGCCACCCATGGGCTTAGGAGGGTTCTGTGTCGTCTCTTCGCCATCGGCGAATCGGGGCCATTGTCTCGAGCGCGCTCATCGCCACCTTGCTTCTTGGGCCGGGGACCGCCATGGCCGCCATCCCGAGCGTCAGCGTCGGTTCCACGTCCAGCACCGCCGTCACGTCGGGTGCGTCACCGTCCATGGTTTCGATCGGGGACACGGTCCGCTTCCAGACGACGCTCGAGAACACGGACAACAGCACGATCTCGCAGCTGTTCCTCGAGGCCGTCACCGACGCGAGCATCTACTCGTTCGGGACGCCGCTGAAGTACGCGGTGTCGATCACGAAGAACGGCGCAGCGGTCGCCAACGGCTGTGAAGCCGGGGCCGCCCTCGACTGCACCGTCCGGAACGTGCGGCCGGGCGACGTCGTCCAGGCCACCGTCGTCTACGTCGTCCCAGCCACGAATCCCGGGACAACGGAGCCGTACGAGGGTGACGCGTCCTGCGAGTTCGGGGCCTCGATCGGCTACCTCGCGCCCGTCACCTCGTCGTCGTTCCCGAACGACATCTCGGGTCCGGCACTGTGCGTCAAGTTCGTGTGGAGCACCACCGGCGCCCCGGACTCGGACGGCGGCGCCAGCCACGGCGACGTCTGGAACTGGTACGACGGCGTGGCGATCAGCGACGACCTCATCAACTTCCGGAGCCGCTACGTCTATCAGGCAGGCCAGACGTTCGTCGCGAACAGCCAGGCCCTGAGCGTCGCCAACCCGCACAGCACGGCCGCCTACGCGCCGGCGACGGGGATCCCGGTCACCGTCCTCGACCTCGCCTGCGAGGGCGATGAGACCGAGGGGCTCTGCACGACGACGAACGGCTGGGGCGAGGTCTCGGTCGTCAGCGTCAACGGCGGCGAGCTCCCGGCCGGGGCCACGTGGTTCAAGTTCCTCATCCAGGCCGACGCCTCGGAGATCCCGAGCGGTGTCAACAAGAACAACGTGATCATCCACCACACGTACGTGGACGATGGCGTGACGCAGACCGAGGTCATCAGCGACCGCTGCACGATCTCGAAGCAGACCGATCTCCCGACGAACACCAACGCCTGCCTCGTCGTGCAGAAGCTGGCCGGCAACGACCTCGCGATCACGATCTACTCGCTCTTCAACGGGACCTTCCGGCCAGGGTTCTGAGCCGGTCGCCGGATCACCCGGTCGCGACGGCGCCGATTCGATCCCGGAGCGCCGCGGCGCTCACGACATCACCCTTCTGCTCGTAGAGCCCCAGGGCCTCCCGAAAGGGGGGCCCTGCGGATTCATGGTCGCCCGTCGCCTCGAGCACTTCGGCGAGGTCGGCTAGCGCGTCGGCGCGCAGGATGAGGTCCGACGTCCCGTTGGCGAGCTCGACCGCCTCGCTCGCCAGTCGCCGGGCAGCCTCGTGCTCGCCGCGGGCGGCGAGGACGCGCCCCCGGGCGCTCCGCCACGGTACCTGGGTCTGGACGTCGTCGACGTCGCCAAGCTGCTCGGCGATCTGCGAGAACGCGAGGGCTTCCTCCGGCTGGCCGGCAGCCCAGAGCGTCCGCGCGAGGAAGGCCGCGATCGTCGAGCGAAAGTACGACTCGTCGAGCGCCGCAAGCGCCTCGTAGTCGCGCCTCAGGTCCTGCTCGGCCGCCTGGAGGTCGCCCCGCCGCCGGTCGACCCGCGAGGAATCGATGGAGTACGTCATCGTCATGATCCCGGTCGCCACACTCGTGAGCACCGCGTACGCCCGATCCGATCGCTCGCGAGCTTCATCGAGCCGCCCATCCATCGCGAGGAGGATCGCGATCGTGCTCTCGATCCCGGCCTCGGCGCTGCGGTCGCCCTCGACGTTCTCCAGGAGCGCCTCGCACTGCGGGATTGCGGCCCTCACGGGCGTGGGCCCGTTCAGGAGGATGTATGCGATCGCCCAGGCGCTGCGCGCCGAGAACCGCCGATCGCCGGCCGCCCCCGCGTACTCGATGACTCGCTCGGCGGCC
This sequence comes from Candidatus Limnocylindrales bacterium, assembly GCA_036277775.1. GTDB lineage: Bacteria > Chloroflexota > Limnocylindria > Limnocylindrales > CSP1-4 > UBA5189. The sequence goes on along the minus strand of DASUMJ010000316.1, from coordinate 10,240 downwards.
GCCGCTGCCTCCTCGAGATGGGCCTGGGACGCGTGGGCGATCATCGCCAGGCGCCACGCTCGGGCAAGCCCTGCCGCGTCGCCGATCGGCTCCAGTGCGGCGATCGCCCCCTTCGCCGCCGCGAGAGACGCCGCGGCCTGTCCCTCGCCCCCTGATCGGAGCTGATCCACGCTGGCGCGAATGAGCCGCGCTCGAACGGCGAGCCGTTCCTCGCCGATCTCGGTCGCGATTGTCAGGGCATCGAGGAGCACCGCGACCGCCTCGTCGAACGCGCCCTGCTGCTGGTGCGTCTCGCCGAGATCGATCACGAGCTCGAGACGGAAAGGCGACTCCCGCTCCAGAACGGCGGCCGCCCGCCGGAGGAGGCTCTCGGCAGCCGGCAGGTCGGCCCGAGCCAGCGCCCGCCGGCCCGCCGAGCCGAGCTTCATCGCGGCGCGGAGCCCGACGTCTCGAGCATCGTCGTCGATGACGCCGAGCTCGGTGCGATACCGGAACGCCGACTCGAGGTGGTAGCCGAGGATCTCCTCGAACTCGGTCTCGCGGCCGCGCTCCCGGTTGACCCGCTCCGCCCAGAGGACGAAACGCTCGTGCAGGCGCGCCCGGATCCGCTTCAGCAGGCTGCCGTAGGTCGTGTCGCGGATGACGAGGTGGCCGAACCGGTAGACGACGTCCTCGCTGGTTGCGGGCCGGACGAGCTGCTTCGCGACGAGCGCGCCGAGGTCCTCCACGAGCCGGTCGCGAAGATCGGCGTCCACGAGCTCGGCGATCGCCTCCTCGGCGAAGGACATCCCGATGACAGAGGCGGGTTCGATGACGGCCCGCTCCTCGGCCGCGAGGGCGTCCAGGCGGGCGGCGACGAGCGCCTGGACCGTCGGGGGGATGGAGATCGCGTCGGACCCGCGGATCGAGACCCAGCGGCCGCCTTCCTGGCGGATCGCCCCGGTCTCCTGGAGCATGGAGGCGATCTGCTCTGCGTAGAGCGGGTTGCCGCCGGCCGCGCTCGAGATCCGCTCCTGGACCGCCGGCTCGAGGTCGCCGAGGAGCCCCGCGACGATCGCGGTCGTGTCGCTGTCGGAGAGGGGGACGAGGCGGATCATGTCGTCCGCGTGGGCGTCCGACCATTCCTGGCGGCGCTCGAGGAGCTCGTGGCGGGCCGTGCAGACGAGGAGGACGGCGGCGTCCGTCGCCGTTTCGAGGACGTAGTCGAGGAACTCGAGGAGCGTGGCCTCGGCCGACTGGATGTCGTCGATGATCATCACGAGGGGCCGCTCCGCGGCGAGGCACTCGAGGAGCCGGCGGGCGCCCCACAGCAGCTCCGAGACCGGGAATGCCTCGCCGACGAGCCCCATCATCGAGGCAACTCGTTCCGTGATGGCATCGCGATCGTCGGCCCAGTCCGGGCGATCGACGAGCTGCCGGATCTTCTCGACGGCCATCGCCGGGCCGTCCTCTGCCGAGATCTCGGCGGCGATGCGCACGACCTCGGCGAGCGGCCAGAACGTGATGCCGTCGCCGTACGGCAGGCACCGACCCCGGACGATCCCGGCTTCGTTCGATGCGGTCGAGGCGAACTCGCGGATCAGGCGGGACTTCCCGACCCCCGCATCGCCGACGACGGTCACGAGCCTGGCCCGCCGGCCACCCACGGCGGCGAAGAGGGCCTCGGCGAGGCGGGCCATCTCGGCCTCGCGTCCGACGAACGGTGTCGCCGGTCCGGCGGCGTCATCTTGACGCTCGCCGATGCCGGCGAAACGGTAGGCGGGAACCGGCTCAGCCTTGCCCTTCAGGACGAGCGGCTCGATGACCTCGACCTCGACCTGGTTGCGCGTCAGGCGGTGCGTGAGCTCGCCGAGGATGATCTCGGCGGGCCCGGCGGCCTGCTCGAGCCGAGCGGCGGTGTTCACGGCATCGCCGGTGACGAGCCGCTGCCCGGTGCTGGCATCGCCCGTCGCGATCACCTCGCCCGTGTTGACCCCGATGTGGTTGAGGAGCTCCACGCCATGGCGCCGGCCGAACTCCTCGTTCAGGGCCGGCAGCGCCGCCTGCATGTCGGCCGCGGCCCTGACCGCTCGGAGGGCGTCGTCCTCGTGCCGGACCGGCAGCCCGAACACGGCCATGACGGCGTCGCCGATGAACTTCTCGACCGTTCCGCCGTGCCGCTCGAGGGCGACCTTCATCGCCTCGAAGTAGCGCGCCATCACATCGGTGAAGGCGGCCGGCTCCAGCGGCCGCCCGTCGGCCGTCCGCGGCTTGGGGTTCGCAAACACGATGGTCACGGTCTTGCGGCTGTCCCGGGCGATCGCGGTCGACGCCGACGTGCCGCAGGCGATGCAGTAGCGGAACCGCTCGGGCGACTCCTCGCCGCAGACCTGGCACACGCGCGTGCCCGGCGTCGGCTCCGGTGGGGCGGTCTCCTCGATCGGCGCACGAGCGTGTACCGCGACGAGGCGGTAGGCCTCGATCTGGAGGTCCGAGCCTTTGGGCGACTTCGGTCCCGCGGGCTCCGCCTCGACCAGGTCGCGGACCTCGGCGTAGGCGGACGCCGCCATGAGCACCTCGAGGGCAGGCGCGTTCTGCTCCATCGCCGTCGACTCGTCCATCGTCTCGCCGATGAGGACGTGCTGGCCCTCGGCGTCACGACCGAAGTGGACGATGCCCGTTGCGATCCCGGTCCGATTGACAAGCCGGACTCCCCAGAGCATCTCGAGCTCGTCGTTCAGCGTCGCCAGCGCCCGCTGCGTCTCGGCCGCGGCCTCGACCGCGCGAATGGCGTCGTCGTCATGCCGGAACGGCAGCCCGAAGACGGCGATGATCGCGTCCCCGATGATCTTCTCGATGCTGCCGCCATGGGACTCGAAGACGACGCGCATGACGGCGAAGTAGCGGTTCAGGACTTCGCGGAGTGATTCGGGGTCGAGCCGCTCGCCGAGGGCGGTCGACCCCTTGAGGTCGGAGGTGACGACCGTGACCAGCTTCCCGCCGTCGAGCGTCGCACCGTCGGCGACGAGGGTCGTCCGGCACATCCCGCAGAGCCGTGCCCGTCCGGGATTGGCCTCGCCGCAGCCGGGACAGAGGACGTCCTGCATGGCGGAAGTCTAGCCGCAGGGCATCGTCGGCTAGGATGCGGAGGGCTGGCGCGCTGCGGCAGGCCCATGGATGGAGGACGGATGGCGGTCGACCCACGCGACTCGGTCGGGCTCGCGGCCCTTCGCCGGTGTCGCCTCTTCGCTCGCCTTGACGAGGCGCGGCTGGCGCCGCTCGCGGCCTCGCTTCGCGTTCGCCGCTACCGGAACGGGGACACGATCTTCCACCAGGATGACCCCGGCGATGCGCTGCACGTCGTTGCTGCGGGCGCCGTGAAGATCGTCCTCCCGTCGGCCGAGGACGAGGAGCCCGCGATCATCGCGACGCTTCGGCCGGGCGACTTCTTCGGCGAGCTGGCCCTGTTCGACGATGCGCCGCGGTCGGCGACGGCGATCGCGCTCGGGGCGACCGAGACACTCGTCCTCCGGCGCGAGGCCTTCCTCGAGCTCGTGGACGAGGATCGCTCGCTCCGCCGGGCGCTCCTGTCGTCGCTGGCCGATGAGATCCGGTCGATCACCGCGCACGTCCAGGACCTCCACTTCCTCGACCTCCCGGGACGCCTGGCGCGGCGGATCCTCCGCGAATCCGAGTCGCAGCCCCCGGGATCGGATGGTTCCGTCCGGCTGCCCTGGCCGTACACCCAGGCCGAGCTCGCCGGGATGGTCGGCGGCTCGCGCCAGTCGGTGAACCGGCTCCTCGCCGATCTCACGAGCCGCGGCCTCATCCAGCTCGAGCGCGACGAGCTCGTGATCCCGGACCGGCTGGCCCTCGAGCGGTCGATCCGTCGGTGACCGACGCCGGGCGCGATGCGGCCCTCGCGGTGGTCCGTGAGGCCGCCTGGCGGCTCGGCGCCGCGGCCCGGCTCGAGTCCATGGCCGGCGACGCCGTGCTCCGGTCGGTCGTCGACGCGGCCGTCTCGCTCATCCGTGCCGAGGCAGCCTCGATCGCCCTCCACGACGCCACGACGAACCGGCTCGTCTTCCGGGTCGCGGCCGGCGCTCGCGGCGCCGGCGTCGTGGGCCTCGAGATCGGTGCCGACGAGGGCGTGGCCGGCTACGTGTTCTCGACCGGGCAGCCGCTCGCGATCGGCGAGGCGGCGAGCGACCCGCGGTTCGGACGGGGCGCGGCCGAGCAGACCGGCTACGTGCCGCGGTCGCTCATCGCGGTCCCGCTCGGCGACGACGCGGGCACGCTCGGCGTGCTCGAGGTCCTCGATCGTCGAGACGGCGAGCCGTTCGACCTGCGCGACCTCGACGCGGCCGCGGTCTTCGCACGCCAGGCCACCGTCGCGATCCGGGCCACGCGCCTCGAACGGGACGCGGCGTCGCTCCTCGCCGGCGCGCTCGCGTCGCTGGACCGGGACGGGCGGCTCGGGGCGGAGGACGCGGCCGCGCTCGTGGCCGCGGCCGTCGAGGGCCTCGACGACGACGGTGCGGAGACCTGGGCCCTGGCCGACGCGATCGTCCGGATCCGAGCCGCGGATCCGGGGCAGCTGGCGCTCGTGCGCGACATCCTCGATGCCGTGGCGCGCCGGGCCGAGCGTCCGGCCGGCGGCCGGTTCCGCCCCGGCCGCCGCGGATGATCCCCAGGTGATCCGCAGGTTGGCGAAAGACGCGCGGCGGATGAGCCACCGATGAGCCACCGATGAGCCACCGATGAGCGGCAGCGAACCCGTCCTCCCGGCCTGGAGCGAGCCATTCGCCGGAGAGGCCCGTCGCCACCTCGCTCGCGGTCGCCCGTTCGGGACCATGTCCCGAGCCGACGCCTTCGGCGGCACCGACGGGCGCGGCCTCCGCGTCGCGATCGTCGACTCGGGGGTGGAGGCGAGCCACCCGGCCGTCGGCGGCCGTGTCGCGGAGAGCGTCCGCGTGGAGCTTGCCGGCGACGAGGCGTCGATCGTGCCGGACGACCCCATCGACGTCGTCGGGCACGGGACCGCGGCCGCCGGGATCGTCCACGCGATTGCCCCGGGAGCGGACCTCGTCTCGATCCGGGTCCTGGGGCCCGACAACCGGGCCAAGGGCCTCGCATTCCTGGCTGCGCTCGAGTGGGCGATCGAAGCCGGCGTCTCGGTCGTGAACCTCAGCCTGTCGTCGAAGAGCGAGGCCCTCTACGCCGACTTCCACGCGCTCGCCGACCGTGCCTACTTCTCGAACGTGCTCCTCGTCTCCGCGGCGAACAACGTCCCGGGTCCGTCCTATCCGTCGCTCTTCGCGGCGGTCGTGTCGGCCGCCGCCCACGACGTCCGCGACCCGGCCGTCTGGTTCTACAACCCCTCTCCGCCGGTGGAGTTCGGAGCGTACGGGCTCGACGTGGACGTGGCCTGGCGAGGCGGAGGTCGGGTCTCAGTGACGGGCAACAGCTTCGCGGCGCCGCACCTTGCCGGGATCGCGACCCTCATCCGCGCCCGCCATCCCGGGATCAGCCCGTTCGAGACGAAGGCGATCCTCGCGGCGACCGCGAACGACCCCGGGGAGCCCGCGACCGGATCCGGCTCCTGACACGCCGATGGCGCCGCAGCTGCGGCGCCATCGTGGCGGATCGGCGGGCGGCGGACGGGCCGCCCGGCGCGGGTCAGTGGCTGTCGGGGTCCGGCAGGGCCTCGCCGCCGGTTCGCGGCATGTTGACGATCCCGTCGTGGCCGGTCTTGGGCTGGCCGGTCACGTTGTCGATCGGGCGGGTGAGGATGTCCCCGAGCGCGTGGCCCTCGACGTCGACCTCGAGGGGTCCGCCACCGCCGGCCTTGCGGCCCTCGCCGGGGCCGGGATGCCGGGTGAGGCCCTCGCCCGGTCCTCGCTTCTTCATCATCGGGACGTCCCTCCCGTCCGCCCGGTCGGCGGACTCGGCTTCGTGTGGCTGGCTGGCGATGTGGCGAGATCGTACGCGGTGGCGCGCCGCGCCGGGAAGCCCATTGCTGACCTGCTCGCTGTCGCCTGCGCGACACCGAGGGCGACCGTCGGCGTGGTCCCGTCAGCCCGCGCCCGCCTCCGAGTACGTCTTCGGCAGGGCCTGCGACGTCGGACGGCGCCGCCGGAGGTCGCGAAGGTCGCGCTGGTCGAGGCCGGCGAGCCGGATGAGATCGGCATTCTGCGTGCGGGTCAGGCGCTCCCGGAGCTTCGAGCTGATGAGGGAGCTCATCTCGGGCACCTCCATCAGGCTCTTCAGCGTGCCGGCCGGCACCTCCAGGAGGTCGGCCGACTCGTCGGCGACGACGTTCGCGGTCCGCGGGCTGCCGGTGAGCGCGGCGATCTCGCCGAAGAAGTCACCCGGCCCCATCGACGACAGCGAGCGGAACTCCTCGCCCTCGGCCGGGATGCCGGCGACGACCTTGCCGCCCAGGACGAAGAACGCGGCGTCGCTCGCATCGCCGGCCCGAACGATGACGAATCCAGGCGGCGCCGTCGCGACGGTCGCGCCATCGAGGAACTCGTTCCGTCGCGCCATTGCCAGTGCCTTGAGCTCCGGCAGCACGTCGATGAGCCGATCGAGGTCGAGCATGTTCGCCGGCCGCCCGGCGCCCACGGTCGGGGCCGACGGCGTGGTCCGGAGCAGCTGCAGCGTCCGCCGCCACTCCGCGGCGGGGCGACCGAGGCCCGGCATGACCTGCGTCAGGACCCCCGCGGCGAGGAGGACGAGCGACGACACGATGACGAGCTCGCGGACTGGGAACACGTCGGCCAGCCCGGCGCCGGCCATGCCGACGAGGAACAGGACGTCGCGCGAGACGAAGAACGCGGAGAAGACGCGGCCCCGCATGTCGCGCGGGATGTGGCGCTGGAGCAGCAGCCGCCGCGCGATCGACATCGGCGAGTTCAGGAAGCCGGTGATCATGACGAGCACGATCGCGATGTTCATCGTCGGTGCGAGGCCGTAGAGGACGCCGAAGACGCCCATCGCGGCCGTCGAGACGACGAGCCACGTGCCCTCGTTCAGACGGTCCCCGAACCTGGCCATGAGGAAGCTGCCGATGACGAACCCGACCGAGGTCAAGCCCTCCTGGAGGCCGTACTCGAACTCCGTTCCGTCCAGCTCCCGGATCGCCATCGGCAGGAGCAGGACGTTCCAGAGGCCGAACGACAGGAACGTCGGCGCGCCGACGATGAAGATCGAGCGGAGGATCGGCGTGTTCCAGAGGTACGAGGCACCGCTCTTGAGGTTGTCCACGACGACGGCCACCGAGGTCGGCTCGGCCGGCCCGGCCTTCGGCACGCGGACGCCGAGCAGCAGGGCGAACGCCACGAAGTAGGTCGCGGCGTCGATGTAGAACGGCAGGAAGATGTTGGCCGAGGCGAGGAACCCGGCTGCGGCGAACCCGACCGCGGTCGAACCGAAGGAGCTCACGGCCAGGAACGAGTTCGCCTGGGTCAGCTCCTCTTCCGAGGCGATCTCCGGGAGGACGGCCTCCCAGGCCGGATCGAAGAATTGCCGGACGGTCGCCGACACGAAGACGAGGCCATAGAGCGCGACGACCGCGGCGGCCTCGTCGAGCACCTGGAACGCCAGCGGGATCCCGAGGACGATGAACCCCCGGAGCAGGTTCGAGAGCAGGAGGATCCGCTTCTTGTCGAACCGATCCACGAAGACGCCGGCGAAAAGCCCGAACACCAGCGTCGGGATCGCCGTGACCATGAGCACGGCGCCGACGGCGAACGCCGAGCCGGTGATCCGGAAGATGAGGATCGCCGCGGCGAGGTCGGTCAGGGCCTCGCCGATCGTCGAGATCAGCTGGGCGGACCACATGAGGCTGAAGTCGCGCTTGCGGAAGATCGCGAACATCGACCTCGAGTCAGCGGCCGGCTGGGTCATGCGGGAGCGACTCCGTCGGCGGGGGATGCTCGGGCCCGGGTCGGGCCCTGGGGGCGCTGTGCGGGAGTCTATCGCCCGCGTTCGGCGTGCGGGCGGCTCCTCGGCAGGTGGACGCCCTCCCGCGCGAGGAGCTCGGCCTTCAGGTCGAGCAGGCGGTCCCGATCGCCCCACCACCCGCCGCCGTAGCCGCCGAGCGTGCCGTCGCCGGCGACGACCCGGTGGCACGGCACGAGGAAGCCGACGGGGTTCCGCCCGACCGCCCCACCGACCGCGCGCGCCGCCCCGGGCCGACCGATGAGCCGCGCGATCTCGCCGTAGCTGCGGGTCTCGCCACGGGGGATCGCCCGGACGGCGGCGAGGACGTCGCGGTCCCAGGCGGGCCGGTCGGCGAGGTCGAGCGGGATGGCATCGAGGCGGGCCTGGGCATCCGGGGCTCCGTCCGCGGCGGCCGCGAGTGCCGCTGCCGCGGCCTCCAGGAGGGCCGGCCGCGGGTCGCCCGGCGCCAGCCAGACCGGCGAGCGCCCGAGGCGCCGGCGGAGGCCGGCGTCGAAGGCCTCGGGCGTCGATCCCAGCTCCGCCGCCACGACGCCACTGCGGCTCGCCGCCAGGTGGACCGGTCCCCACGGGGCGGCCACGGTGGTTGCGACGACGGTCCGGTCCTCGGCCTCGACCATGACCGGATCCTCGCACGGTCGGGGCCGCCGTACACTGCGCGACGATGCCGGAACCCACGCCCGTCGCCGCCCCACGCCGCTCGCGGATCGCCGTTCCCGACGACGCACGGGACCTGCCCGGCGACTTCGGCCATGCCCACCCGATCGAGGTCCGGTTCGCGGACACCGATGCCATGGGCCACGTCAACAACGCGTCGTACCTGACGTACTGCGAGATCGCCCGGGTCGCCTACTACGAGCGCGTCTCGGGCGCACCCCTGCCGCTGGCGACCCACGGGGCCGAGGAGGGGATGATCCTCGCCGCGATCACGATCGCCTACCGGAGCCCGGCGTTCTTCGGCGAGACGCTGACGGTCGAGACCCGGGTCGAGCGGATCGGGCGGACGAGCTTCGACATGGTCCATCGCCTCACGGCGCCGGCGAGCCGCTACGGGCCGGCACGGCTCGTCGCGGTGGCCGATTCCGTCCTCGTCACGTACGACTACGGCGAAGATCACTCGATCCCCATGCCGGCCGGCCTCGCCGACGGGATCGAGGCGTACGAGGGGCGCCCGCTCCGGGACTGAGCCCCAGGCCCGTCCGCTGGGACCGAGGCGCCGGACCGTCAGGCGCCGAGGCGCACGGTGCCGGCCGGGAGGCTGCCGCTCAACCTGACCATCGGCCCGTCGTGCACGGGATCCGCACCGGCGGGGTAGACCCGCACCGAGACGAGGTCCGGCCCCGACTCACCGGCCGCCCGGGCCGAGCGCAGGTCGCAGCGGAACTCCAAGCCGTCCGTGTCGGCCGTTCGCCCCCGGCCGCGGAAGTGGGCCCACCCGCGATTCGTCGTGACGAGCCAGTCGATGACGGTCCCGGTGAAGTCGACGCCCGGGCCGACGACCCGAAGCTCGATCGGGCCGCCGGCCACCCGCGAGTCGGGCGGGATCCGGAGGCGGACGTCGACCCTGCCGCCGTCGTCGAGGGCGATCTCGCCGTCCTCGATGAGGAGGCTCCCGAACGGCCGGCGTGCCGACGCCACCTGGTCCACCCCGGGATCGTCGCGTGCCCGCGGCGTCGCGGGATCGGACAGACGCCCTACGACGGGGCCTCGAGGGTCTTCATTCCCCGGGCTTGACCGCGGGTGCCCGGTTCAGTCCTCGAGCAGGCCGAGACGGTGGGCGATCGACGCCGCCTCGACCCGGTTCACGGCGCCGAGCTTGCCGAGGATGTTCGAGACGTGGACGCCGGCGGTCTTGGGGCTGATGTAGAGGGCTGCCCCGATCTCGCGGTTCGTCCGGCCGGCGACGAGGAACCCCAGGACCTCCAGCTCCCGGGCCGTGAGCCCGTGCGGGTCGGCCGGCGTGGATGCGCCCGGCCCACGAGCCGCCGTGGGCGCGACGTCGCCGGTCAGGCTCGGCTCCTGGTCCGCCGCGATCGTTTCCACGCTGATCCGTCCTCGGCGGGCAAGGGCCTCGATCTCGGCGAGGAGGGGTGCCGCGCCGATCCCGCTTGCCGTCCGGTGCGCCTCTCGCAGGAGCTCCTCCACGGCCCGGCGCGACTCGCCGCGGGTGAGCCGCGCCTCCGCCTCGCGATACCGGGCATGGGCGACCCGCTCGGGGACCGACAGCGCCGACCAGGCACGCGCGGCGAGATCCCAGGCCTCGGCGTCCGCCACGCCGTCGAGGCGTCGCGCCTCG
>DASUMJ010000315.1:0-19010 GCA_036277775.1 Candidatus Limnocylindrales bacterium | reverse complement strand
AGCTACTCGCCGGTCGGCGTGAACGAGGTCGCCGACTGGGTCGTCGCGACGTTCGAGCGGCTCGGCGGACGGGTGGAGCGACGCCCCGACCCGGCCGGCCGATTCGGCGACACCGTGGTCGCGACGTTCGAAGGTCGGACGGGCGCGGGGCCGCGGCTCCTGCTCATCGGCCACATGGACACGGTCTTCCCCGACGGGACGGCAGCCGAGCGGCCGTTCCGGATCGAGGACGGGATCGCCTACGGGCCCGGCGTCACCGACATGAAGGCCGGGCTCCTCGCCGGGATCCATGCCCTCGCGGCCCTCCGCGAGCTCGGCGGCGGCACCTGGGACGCCCTGCCGTTCGAGCGGATCACGTACGTCGCGAACCCCGACGAGGAGATCGGGTCGCCGACCTCGACCCCGCACATCATGGAGATCGCCCGCGACGTCGACGCCTGCTTCGTCCTCGAGTGTGCCCGCGCGAACGGCGACTTCGTGTCGGCGCGCAAGGGCATGGCCGACCTCCGGTTCCTCATCCACGGGCGGGCCGCGCATGCCGGGGTCGAGCCGGAGAAGGGCCGGAGCGCGATCCTCGCGGGTGCTCGCCTCGTCGAGGGGATCCACGCGCTCCACGGGCGCTGGCCGGGCGTCAGCGCGAACGTCGGCGTCTTCCAGTCCGGCACCCGCCCGAACGTCGTGCCCGACCTCGCCGAGCTCCAGGTCGACGTCCGGAGCGCCGACCTTGCGGGCCTCGAGGCGGTCAAGGCGGCCGCTCATGCGCTCGCCGCGGCGCCGGGCGTCCCGGACGTGACGATCGAGGTCGAGCAGATGCACGGCTGGGCACCGATGGAGAAGCTCGAGCGATCGGGCCGGCTTGCGGATCACGTGATCGCGCTCGCGCGCCGGCTCGGGTTCTCGACGACGGACACCGCGACCGGCGGCGCCTCGGACGCGAACACGACCTCGGGGATGGGCGTGCCGTCGATCGACGGCCTCGGCCCGATCGGCGGGCGCGACCACTCGCCGGCGGAGTACCTCGAGGTCGACTCGATCGTCCCCCGAACGACCCTCCTCGCCGCGCTGCTCCTCGCCACCGGGCGCGATCCGGTCGTCGCTGCCTGGCGCTCGGCGCCCCGCGGCTGAGCCCCGAGCGCGACGCGTGCCGGGACCCCGGGTCAGCTCCGGCGGGCCGTGGGAGGCCCGCTACGGCTACAGCCGGGTCGCCGTCGCGGGCGACGCGGCGTTCGTCGCCGGCACGACCGATGCGGGCCCGGACGGCCGGTCGCTCCACCCCGGCGACCCGGCCGCCCAGGCGCGGGCTGTCCTCGAGATCATCGGCCGGGGACTGGCCGAGGCCGGGTTCTCGCTCGCCGACGTCGTCCGGACCCGGATGTACGTGACCGATCGCGACCATATCGCCGCCGTGGCGGCGGTCCACGGCGAGGTCTTCGGGGAGGTCCGGCCGGCGGCGACGGCCATCGTGATCGCCGGGCTCATCGATCCGTCGCTGCTCGTCGAGATCGAGGCCGAGGCCCGGCGGGGGTAGCGCGGCGAGGCGCGATCGACGACCCCTACGCGGCGAAGCCGCTCGCCCGCGCGAGCGCGGCGATGAGCGCCGCCACGACGGTCCCGACGAGAAGCCCCCGGCGGCCGGCCATGAGGACGACACAGGCCCCGACCGCGAGCCACTCGATGCCGACGTGGAACGAGGGGTTGCGGTCGGCGTCGATCGAGACGAAGACGTTGACCGCGGCGAGGGTCGCGAGGATCGCCGGCCCGACGAGCTCGAGGTAGTCGCGGGCACGGGCCGGGAGGCGGTCGATCCCGGGCACGAGCATCGGCAGGGCTCGCGACGGATAGGTCGCCGCGCCCATGAGGACCGCCAGGAGGACGAGGTCCGTGCTCATCGCGGCTCGCGGCCCGCGCTCGGGTCGTCGAGATTCGGCGTGAAGACGATCTGGGCCTCCCGGCGGCGCTCGTCCCGGCCGGGCGGCGTCAGGACGCCGAGGAGCGGCCCGAGCAGGCCGCCGGCCATGATCCCCGCCGCCGGATCCCAGGCCAGCCCGACGGCGACCCCGATGACTGCCCCCGAGATCGCCGCGACGAGCTCCCGCCGGCCGGTGATCAGCCCGACCGCGAGGCCGGCCATCGCCGCCGGGAAGATGACGTCGAGGCCGTACTGACCGGGGTCGGGAATCTGGCCGCCGATGAGCACCCCGGCGAGCGTCGCGAGGTTCCAGGGGATGAACGTCGTCACGATCGCGGCCCACCAGTACCCCCACAGGTCGGCCCGGCCGACGCGCCGGAAGTGGGCGATCGAGAGGGCGAACGCCTCGTCGGTCAGGAGATGGGCGAGGATCGCGCGGAGCGGCCGCGGCCTGTCCGCGAGGTACGGCGCGAGCGCCGCCGAGTAGAGGACGTGCCGGGCGTTCAGGAACGCGGTCAGGAGCACCACCCCGAGCCACGAGAAGCCGCCGAGGACGTAGCCGACGGCCGCGAACTGGGCCGCCCCGGCGAAGACGATGACGCTCATCGCGCTCGCTTCGATCGGCGAGAAGCCGGCGCCCCGGGCCGCCAGCCCGTAGACGAGCCCGAAGCCGCCGGCCGTTGCGATGATCCCGAGGCCGTCGAGGACGAGCCGGCGCCGCGAGGCGTTGATCTCGACCGGGGTGCCTCCAGCCGGCTCGATGGTGGCGCGGGCGCCCCCCTCGGTCGCGGTCAATCGGCCTCGCCGACGACCTGCCAGTGGTCGGCGTGCAAGTCGCGCTCCAGGAGGTAGGCGTCGTCCTCGCCGTAGAACACGGCGCGGTTCGGGTCGTCACCGGCGAAGCCCCGGACCGCCGCCATGTCGTCCCACAGCGACACGGTCAGGATCTGCGCACGCTCGCCGTCGGTGCGCTGCATGACGTAGAAGCCCCGATTCCCGGGCGTGGCTCGGGAGTCCCGCATGCCCGTCCGCGCCACGAGCTCGAGGTAGGCGGGTCCCTCCGCGGCCCGCACGACGCCGCGCCAGGTCCTAGCGATCACGACTACCCCCTTCGCCCAGCTGTCCGTCCGCCGGCTCTGGATAACCGGTTTCGACGTTCACACCGGTTAGCGCGATCCTAGTGGCAGGTGCGCTCGATGTCAACGCTCAGCGGAGGAACGTCTTTGCGCACGTCCCGTCGCAGACGACGAACAGGGCGTGGAGGTCGCGCGCATAGCCGGCCACGTGGAGGAGCCCCGGACAGCCCGCCGTCGGGCACTTCCAGACCCACCGGCGATCCGCCGCGTCGAGGGGGGTCGTCTCCGCCTTCAGGGTGTCGGCGAGGCCCTCACGCGCGGCGAGCAGCTTCGCGATCGATCGCGCCCGCTCGGCCTCCGTCTCGGACGTGTACGGGTAGCTCTGGCCGACGTTCGAGGTCACCGAACCCTCCGGGTGCCGGGGTAGGGGAGGCCGGTGGCGGCGGTCGTGTGAGCGCAGCCGCGCCACCGGCGACCGGGAGTATCGCATACGGTGTCCAGCCGATCGGCCGGGGCGGGCGCTGCCGCTCCGCCTCCGGCCGCTCACGCATCCTCGAGTGCGCTCGCGCCCGGTGCTCGCGGCGCCTTCGCCGCGGCGGCCGGCTTGCCACCTGCGCGGCAGGTGCTGCGGGACGTCGCAGGCGGCGCTGACGGGAACCACGCCGTCTCGCTTGGCGTTCACGAATGTCACCCGATGGTTGTCACTCGGGGACGTAGAAGCCGTAGACGAGGTTGGAGTACTCCCCGGCGGCAAAGACAACGGGCGGGTTCGTGCCCTCGACCTCGTAGGTGAACATGGTGTGCCGCTCACGCGGGTACTGGGGGTGGGCAACCACGATGCGCCCGTGCGTCGAAACCCACTTCACGTTCCAGGGATTGATCCCCGCCCCGATGTCCGTGGCTTCGCCCTCAAGGCCGATGCTGACGAAGCGCCAACCCGGAGTGATCGGCGTGACGCCGTGTTCGGGCCACTCTGGAGCGCCTGGATCTCCGTGCGTCATCGTCTCCTCTCTCGCTTGGCGTGCCGCCTACCAGACGGCGGGCAGGCCGGCGCTGCGGGGGTCGGTTGCGGCCGCCACGGAGCCCCCGTCCGCCGCGGGACCCCCGCGGACGAGCTCGATCGCGTGCTCGTGACCCAGTCCTTCGTCGAACGGCGCCGCGGGCCGGACGTCATGGCCCATCGCAGCGAGGGCCTCGAGGATCCCGGGTCGGAACCGCGGCTCGGCGTTGACGAGGGTCGGCGGGGCGAAATGGCGCTCCGCTGCGACGTACCAGCGCGGCATCGACACGGCGGTGCGGACGTCCAGGCCGCCGTCGACGAGGGCGCTCACGAGCTGGGCGTGGACCTGCGGCTGGGCGTCGCCGCCCATCGACCCGCCGACGACCCAGGGCCGGTCGGGCTCGCGGAAGAGCATCCCCGGCAGGAGCGTGTGGAGGGTCCGCTTCCGCGGCTCGAGGCGGTTCGCATGGCCGTCGTCGAGCGAGAAGTACGACCCCCGGTTCTGGTAGTGGATCCCGGTCGCCGGGTCCACGATCCCGCTCCCGAAGCCGAGGTAGTTCGACTCGATGAGGCTGACCGCGTTGCCCGCGGCGTCGACGACCGCGAGATAGATCGTCCCGCCGCCCGGCGGGTTCGTCGCGACGGGCGGCAGCGAGGCGCGCTGCGGGTCGATCCGTCGGGCCAGCTCGGCCGCGTAGGCCTTGTCGAGCAGCCGGGCGACGGGGATCTCGTGGAACTCGGGATCGGTGAGGTGCGCGTCCCGGTCGGCCATCGCCAGCTTGGCCGCCTCGATCGCGCCGTGGATCCACTCCGCCTCGGCGACGGCGCGGCCGCGGCCGTCGGCGTCGGGCCCGAAGAGGGACACGGGGGCGGGCCCGGCCGCCTCGAGGATGTTCAGCAGCTCGAGCGCCACGATGCCCGATGCGTTCGGCGGGTGGCTCGTCACGGTCACGCCGCGATAGGTCGTCGAGATCGGCTCGGTCCAGGTCGAGGTGTGGTCCCGGAAGTCGGCCGCGGTGTGGGCACCGCCGGCGGCGGCGAGGAACCGAGCCTGCCGCTCCCCGAGGTCGCCGTCGTAGAAGGCATCGAAGCCCTCGAGCGCCAGCCGCTCGAGCGTCGCTGCGAGGGCGGGGAAGTGGACCAGCTCGCCGGGCTGCCACGGCCGCCCCTCGGGGAGGTAGTGGCCGATGAAGGGCGTGGCGGGACCGAGGTCGGCGGCGAGGATCCCGACCGTGCGGTTGACGGCACCGATGAAGCCGGGCCAGGCAGGGAAGCCCGCCCGTGCCAGCTCGATCGCCGGCCCGAGGATGGCATCGCGCGACAGCCTCCCGAACCGGCCGTGGACGTCGCCCCACGACCGGACGGCGCCGGGAACCGTGATCGCAAGCGATCCGCGCAGCGGGAGGGTCTGCAGCCCGCGCGCCCGGAGCGCGGCCGCGTCCGCTCCGGCCGGCGAGCGGCCGGAGCCGTTCAGCGCGACCTGGCGTCGCTCGGCCGCGTCCCAGATCAGCCAGAACGCGTCGCCGCCGATGCCGCAGGACGAGGGCATGACCGTGGCCAGGACCGCGTTCGTGGCGATCGCCGCGTCCACGGCGTGGCCCCCGGCACGGAGGATGGCGAGCCCGGCCTCGGTCGCGAGGTGGTGGGGCGCGACGACCGCGCCGTGGCGCCCGCGGGCCAGCGGGACCGGGACGAACGGATCGGCCTTCGGCTCGGTCATGGCTCCTCGCTCACGGCTGCTCGTCTCCAAGGACCGAGGGCTCGCCCGGACCCAGGTGGTGCTCCATCGTCCGGAGCCGCGCCAGCGGTGCGAGCGCGACGAGGAGGAGCCCGCCCGTCGCGATCAGGAGCCCGTCCATGCCCAGCCCGTCGGCGACGACGCCGCCGATGAGGCTCCCTCCGATCTGCCCGACGGCGAGGAACACCGAGTACAGGCCCATGATCGCGCCGCGGTCGCCCGGGAATCGCTCGCTGACGTCCGCCAGCAACCCCACGGCCGCCGGCGTGGCCCCGGCGAGGACGAACAGCCCGATCGCGAAGACGACCGCCGCCCCGAGGATCAGCGCGGTGTGCGGCAGCGAGTCCCCGGCATCGAACGCGCCGTGGTTCACGACGAGGCCGGCGGCGACGAGCCCGATCCCGCCGAAGATCCCGAAGCCGATGATCGAGGTCCGCCGGAACCGGTCGAACCGGTCGCCCCACCAGAGGATCCCGGCACCGAAGACGATCGCGATCCCGATCGCGCCGATCGTGATCTCCGTGGCGCTGAACCCGCGGAGCAGCCACTGGTCGGGGAACGCAGGGTTCTCCTTCGCGAGCTGGAAGAGCGACTGGCTGAACCACAGCCCGATCGAGGCGTTCACCGCGATCCAGGTGGGGGCCAGGAGGAGCACGTGGGAGTGGCGGACGAGCGACAGGTACCGGGTGAGGCTGGTGTGCCGTGCGGCGAGGGCCTCGCGCTCGCCCGTCGGGTCGCCGACGACGAACCGGTAGATCACGAACGAGCCGCCATAGAAGACGGCGTTGAGGAGGAACGCATTCGGGCCGAGCAGCTCGAACAGCTTCGGCGCGGCGATGAACCCGGCCCCGAGCCCGGCCAGCGTCGCGCCCTCGAACCGGGCCGAGGCCTTGCCGCGGAGGACCTCGTTGCGGGCGGTGACGAGGGCGATGTAGCCGAGGATCGACGGCACGGACGCGGCGGTGCTCGCACCTTCGAGGATCCGTGTCCCGCCGAGGACAACGACGTTCGAGGTCAGGGCGGTCATGACCACCGCGATCGCCCCGAACGCCGGCCCGTAGAGCATCACCCGGTGATGCCCGATCCGGTCGGCGAGGATCCCGAACAGCGGCGAGAGCACCAGCTCGGCCAGGTAGAAGAGGGCATGGAGGATGCCGACGACCTTGGCATCGATGCCGGACTGCCCCGCGTCGGCCAGGTCCGCGAGGTAGAAGGCGAGCATCGCCCCGGTGAGGCCGGTGCTGAACCGAAGCGTGAACGTGCCGAGCAGCACGGCCTGCAGGGAGCGATCCATCTCCGCGAAGGGTACCGGACCCGGCCACGGCGCCCCTAGAATGGCGGCGAGGAACGGAGGCGGTCGGCGTGCTGGGCACGACGCCTCCGACGGAGGGAATCAGTGAGCCACGTCGCGATCGTGACCGACTCCGCGTCGGACATGGCCCCGTCCCGGGCAGCGGAGCTCGGGATCTCGCTCGTCCCGCTCGTCGTGAACTTCGGGCCGGAGACCTTCAAGGCCGGCATCGAGCTCTCGACCGACGACTTCTGGCGGCGGATGACCGCGCCGGACGCCCCGTTCCCGACGACCGCGGCCTCCTCCCCGGGCGATTTCAAGGCGGTCTACGAGGCGGCCTTCACCGCCGGCGCCGACGCGATCGTCTCGATCCACGTCGCTGGGACGCTGTCGGGGACGATCAAGAGCGCCGAGATCGCGAAGGGCATGCTCCCCGACCGCGAGATCCACATCGTCGACTCGATGGGCGCGTCGATGTGCGAGGGGCTGCTCGCGGAGCTTGCCGTGGGCATGGCCAGGGCCGGGGTCGGCGCAGCGGAGATCGCCCGGGTCCTCGAGGAGCGGCGGAGCGACGTCGCAATGATCGTCGCCCTCGACACGCTCGAGTACCTGAAGCGCGGCGGCCGGATCAGCGGTGCCCAGGCGGCGATCGGGACGCTCCTGTCGATGAAGCCGATCATCGAGGTGAAGGACGGCAAGGTCGAGACGGCCGACAAGGTCCGGACGAAGGGCAAGGCCCGGGAGCGGCTCATCGAGCTCGTCTGCGTCCGGCCGATGGAGCGCCTCTCGATCCTCCACACGACGAACGCCGATGTGGAGGGTTTCCGCGACCTGCTCCTGCCGCGGGTCCCGGGCGGCATCGATCCCGCGAACGTGACGATCGATCTCGTCGGGCCGTCCGTCGGGCCGCACCTCGGCCCCGGCTGTGTCGGCGCGGTGGCGCTCTACAAGCACGCCTAGCCCGTTCTGCGGGGGCCATTCGGCCCACCCAGACAAGGTTGCGGCACGGTTGCGAATGGGATTCCGGCAGGTGCCGGTCCGATCGGACCCCGGCTATACTCGGGCCGTTTCCACGCGTGGCGCGTCCCTCAGGCTGGGGCAGCGCCGCGCCCGTGGGGTCGTCCGGGAGACGGCCCATGGCTTCCGGGCCACCGCGCCGGCCCGCTCCGGAGGAACGCCTCACCCATGACCACCGAGCACGCCACGACCCCGATCAACGCGTGGGCCGTGGCGCAGCAGCAGTTCGACCTGGCCGCCGAGCGGCTGAACCTCGACGCCGGCATGCGCGCCGTGCTGCGCGAGCCCCGTCGCGAGTTCACGGTCCACTTCCCGGTCCACATGGACGACGGCTCGGTCCGCGTCTTCACGGGCTTCCGCGTCCAGCACAACCTCGGTCGCGGACCCGCCAAGGGCGGCATTCGCTACCACCAGGACGTCACGATCGACGAGGTCAAAGCCCTCGCGATGTGGATGACCTGGAAGTGCGCGGTCGTCGGCATCCCGTACGGCGGCGGCAAGGGCGGCGTCATCGTCGACCCCAAGCAGATGTCGATGCGCGAGGTCGAGGCGCTGACCCGGCGCTTCTTCACCGAGATCGAGGTCCTCGTCGGCCCCGAGAAGGACATCCCGGCCCCGGACGTCAACACGAACGCCCAGATCATGGCCTGGATGATGGACACCTACTCGATGCACGCCGGGTACACCGTGCCGGGCGTCGTCACGGGCAAGCCCATCAGCCTCGGCGGCTCCGAGGGTCGCAACGAGGCGACCGCGCGTGGCACCGTCTACTGCATCGTCGAGGCGGCCCGCCATCTCGGCATCGAGCTCAAGCAGGCGAAGGTCTCCGTCCAGGGCTTCGGCAACGCCGGGTCGATCGCGGCGACCCTGATCGTCGCCGAGGGCTCAACGGTCGTCGCGGTCTCCGACTCGACCGGCGGCATCCACAACCCGAACGGCCTCGACATCGCCAAGGTCATCAACTGGAAGAAGGAGCACGGGACCGTCCAGGGCTTCCCTGGCGCGAAGGACATCTCGAACGCCGAGGTCCTCGAGGTCGAGTGCGACATCCTGATCCCGGCGGCCCTCGAGAACCAGATCACCGAGCGGAACGCGTCGAACATCAAGGCCCGGCTCATCGCCGAGGCCGCGAACGGCCCGACGACGCCCGAGGCGGACCGGATCCTCTGGAAGAACTCGAAGTTCATGATCCCGGACATCCTCTGCAACGCGGGCGGTGTCACGGTCTCGTACTTCGAGTGGGTCCAGGACCTGAACCGCGATCACTGGAGCGAGGAAGTCGTCAACGCGAAGCTCAAGGAGATCATGGTCAAGGCCTTCACCGCGGTCCTGGCCATCGCTCGCCGCGAGCAGTGCGACATGCGGACCGCCGCCTACCTGCTGGCCGTCCAGCGGGTCGCGGACGCCATGACGATGCGCGGGCTCTACCCGTAAGCCAACCTTCGGCACCGACCGTCGAGGCCCCGGCACCGTCCGGGGCCTCGATGATTCCGGGCGGTCCGGCGCGCCGGGCCCGACATCGCGAGGGCGCGGCGCGCACGCGCCGCCGGCGCCCGTGCCTGCGCGCCCGGCGTAGCACGCGCAATCCCGGGTCCGCCGCGCAGGTTCTCGTGTCTCCGGGCCACCGAATCCGCGGTGTACCATCGCGGCCATGCTCGACCACGAAGAGAAGTTCCTGTTCAAGGAGGAGATCGTCCACCTCGCCAACGCGGTGGCCGAGCCCGGCACCCTCGACAACGTCGAGGACCTCCTCACGGACGTCATCACCAGCCCCCGCTTCGACTCCGAGGTGTTCACCCTCGAGCGGAGCCTCCAGGTGATGCTCGGCGCGCGGGCGGGGACGACCCTCGTGGGGCTCCTGACGGTCGCGCCGGAGGTCTTCGACGAGGTGGCCGAGGTCCGGATCCCGCCCGAGGTCCACGAGCGGCTCGTCGCCTGGCGCGCGCGGTTCGGGCTGGCGATCGACAACGCCCTGAACTTCCTGAACAACCCGGACGGCATCCAGGGCCACAACTTCGCGACCCAGATCGCCCACGTGGAGGAGCGACGCGTCCTCCAGGGCCGGCTGACGCTCGTCCGTTACAACAACGAGCCGCAGTTCTTCGTCGCCGACGCAGGCGTCTTCCTGGGGCTGGTCGCCGACATCATGGATCGCCTCGGGCCATACCTCGAATCCGACGCGATCGATGCCGACACGGTCTCCCGGCTCCGCGACGGACTGCAGCTCATCGAGCGCAAGACCACCGCCCGCGGCTGACACGGCACGCGACTCCGATCGGCGCCGCGACCGTGCGACAGCTCTACCTCGCCGCCACGGGCCAGAACCGTGGCAAGACGACGGCCGCCCTCGGGTTGCTGAACGGATTCCTCGAGCGCGGGCTCCGGGCCGGGTTCATGAAGCCGGTTGGCCAGCGGACGGTGATCGACCACGGCCAGCCGGCCGACGAGGACGCGGTCCTCATGCACGAGACGTTCGGCCTCACCGAGCCGTACGACGTCATGAGCCCGGTCCACATCCCGCGGGGCTTCACGAAGGCCTACATCGCCGGCGAGGTCGTCGAGGACCTCGGGGCCCGCATAATCCGCGCCCAGGCCCGCTTCGCCGATCACGAGATCCTGCTCATCGAGGGCACCGGCCACGCGGGCGTGGGGGCGGTGATCGGGCTGTCGAATGCGACCGTGGCCGCGATGCTCGGAGCGCCGGCGATCATCGTGAGCGAGGGCGGCGTCGGGCGGCCGATCGACGAGATCGTGCTGAACGCCGCGCTCTTCGAGCGGCACGGCGTCGCCGTCGCGGGGGCGATCGTGAACAAGGTCGACCTCGACGCCCAGCCGGGGATCGCCGCGGTCATCGAGCGCGGCCTGGCGCCCTACGGGATCCCGCTCCTCGGCACCCTCCCGGTTCGGCCGATCCTCTCGAACCCGACCCTCGAGATGATCCTCGAGGGCGTCCACGGCGAGGTGCTGCATCCGGGCCCGGACCTCGAGCGCGTCATCGACGGCGTCGCGATCGGGGCGATGGAGCCGGGCCACATGCTCGAGCGGGTCGGGCCCGGGACGCTCGTGATCGTGCCGGGCGACCGGGAGGACGTGATCCTCACGCTGACGACGGCCCATCTCATGGGTCCCGCCGGCACGGCCGACCCCGGCGAGTTCATCGGCGCCGGCGGCCGGGCCGACATCGAGGGCCACGAAGGGGCCGCCATCGGGCTGGTCCTCACCGGCGGCTACCGGCCGCGCCAGGCGGTCATCGACGCGATCCGGCGGGCGGACCTGTTCGCGGCGCTCGTTCCCGAGGACACGTATTCCGTGGCCTCGGAGGTCCACGACCTCCTCGTGAAGACGCATCCGGCCGACGTCGAGAAGATCGAGACGATCAAGCAGCTCGTCGCCGAGAACCTCGACGTCGAGCGGATCCTCGGCGTCGCGTCAGGGCCGGTCGAACCAAGGAGAGGCACCACATGATGACCGCGGGCGACACTCGGTCCGGCAGCGGCAACCGGCGGAGGATCGGGCCGATGGTCGCCGCGGCTGCCGCGGGCCTGGCCATCGGGTTCGTCGTCGACCTGATCTGGCCGAACACGGTGTACGGCTACCAGCTCGTGGCCGCCGGCGCGGCGCTCCTCGTGGTGCTCGTCGCCGCGGCCGTCGGTCCACGCCTCCCGCTCGCCCTCCCGGTGGCCGCAGCCGGGGCCGTCGGCCTCCTCGTCGGGATGATGGCCGGCCTCGCGCTGCTCGCCGGACCGTCCTCGACCGTCGCCGGCACCCTCGAGGTCCGCCTCGAGCGACCGATCGAGGTGACCCTGACGTCGGACGCGACATGCGGGACGGCCGCCTCCGATGCGTTCCCACTCGTGTCCACCGCCGAGGACGGCTCGGATCTGACGCTGCCCGACGGCCGCGGCCTTGCCGTGACGGTGGCCCTCGGCGACTGGAGGCCGGTCGGCGTCAGGCCACGCGACGATGGGCTGGGGGTCGAGCTCCGCGTCACCGACTCGCTCCCGGACGGGTCGCCGACCGAGACACGGATGGGCTCCGACGAACGTTCGGCCCTGTCCGTGACCGGGACCGCAGGCGCCGGCTCGATGTCGTTCGCCGGCCTGGTGGTCCATCCCGACGGCGATCAGCAGACGCCGATCGACCTCGTCGGCACGATCACCTGGGATTGCTGACGACGGGTCCTCGGCCAACCGGCACGACGCGTGGCCCAAAGCCAGTCGGCCTCAGCCGACCGGCTCGCCGCGTGGCTCGTCGGCGATTGGCCGCAGCCAATCGCCCCAAAGCCAGTCGGCCTCAGCCGACTGGCTCATTGTCGATGAGCCGGGTGGATCCGAACCGGACGGCGAGCGAGAGCAGCGCCGGGCCGCGAAGGTCCTCGAGCTCCGCGAGGGTGGCGGCGTCGGCGCACGACACGTACTCGACGACGGCCAGCGGCTCGCGGGCGAGCGTCGTGTGCATGATCGCCCGGAGCGCATCGCCGGACCGCTCGCCGCCGAGCCATGCCTCGCGGGCGGCGAGGAGGGCCTGGTGGAGCACCGGCGCGGCGGCCCGCTCCACGGGCGAGAGGTGGACGTTCCGCGACGACATCGCGAGCCCATCGGGCTCGCGGATCGTCGGGCACGCGATCACCTCGGTCGGGATGGCGAGGTCGATCGCCATGCGCCGGATCACGGCGACCTGCTGGGCGTCCTTCTGGCCGAAGTAGGCTCGTTCGGCGCCGACGAGATTGAAGAGGATCGCCACGACGGTCGCGACGCCGTCGAAGTGCCCGGGCCGGGCCGCGCCCTCGAGCGGTCGTGCGATCGCCCCAACGGAGACCACCGAGTCGAACCCCGGCGGATAGATCTCCTCGACCGGGGGGGCGAAGACGAGGTCGACGCCCTCGGCCTCGCAGATCTCGAGGTCGCGGGCCTCGTTCCGCGGGTAGCGGGCGAGATCCTGCGGGTCGCCGAACTGGCGCGGGTTGACGAAGATCGAGACGACCGTCGTCGCGTCGGCCGCCCGGGCCCGGGCCATGAGCGCCCGGTGGCCGTCGTGGAGCCAGCCCATCGTCGGGACGAGCCCAACCGGACGGGGTGCGGCGTCGAGGGCGGCGCGCAGGGCCGCGCGCGTGCGAACGACGCGCGTCAACGCCGGATCAGAGGTCGCGGTCGAGGGGGATGCCCGCCGGCATGCCGTCGGCCATCGTCGGCGCGGCGCGGCCCGGGGCCGCTCGATCGTCCGCGGTCCGGCCGAGGGCCTCGTCGAGCGTGGACTCGTCCATCCGGACGGTCTCGGCCGGGCCCGGGAACGACCCGTTCGCGACGTCGGCCGCCCACGTCTCCGCGGCGGCGCGGATCGACCCTTCGAGATCGGCGTACTTCCGGGCGTGGCGAGGCGTGAAGGTCCCGATCCCGAGGAGGTCGGTCACGACCTGGACCTGGCCGCTGCAGCCCGGGCCCGCCCCGATCCCGATCGTCGGGATGCGGAGCCGCGAGGTGATGACGGCGGCGAGCTGCTCGGGCACGAGCTCCAGGACGATCGCGAAGGCGCCGGCCTCCTGGATCGCGACCGCGTCGGCGAGGAGCGAGCGCGCGGCCTCGCGGCTCTTGCCCTGGACGCGGACCTTGCCGCCCATCCCGTGCTGCGACTGGGGCGTCCAGCCGATGTGGCCCATGACCGGGATCCCCGCCCGCGTCAGCGCCTCGACCGTCCGCGCGCTGCGGACCCCGCCCTCGATCTTCACGGCCGTCGCCCCGGCCTCGCGGAGGAACCGGCCGGCGTTCTCGACCGCCTCGTCGGGCGTGCTGTACGAGAGGAACGGCATGTCGCCGATCACGAGGGCCCGCTTCGCGCCCCGGGCCACGGCGGCGGTGTGATGGAGCATCTCGGTCATCGTCACGCGGACGGTGGAGTCGTAGCCGAGGAGGACCTGCCCGAGCGAATCGCCGACGAGGAGCATCGGGATGCCCGCCTCGTCGAGGATTCGCGCGGTCGGGTGGTCATAGGCGGTGAGCATCGGGAGGCGCTCGCCGTCGGCATGCATCCGGGCGATGTCGGCGACCGTCAGCCGGCGGACGGGATCGGCGCTGGCGCTCATCGGCGGGCCTCCTGCATGCGGCCAGTCTGCCCGGCGGCGTCGCGCTCGTCCAACGCCGCTGCGACGCGATCGAGGAGCCGCTCGGCGACCTCGCGCTTCGACAGGAGCGGCCAGTCCTCGCGACCGCCGGCCACATCGAGGACCACCACCCGGTTCGTGTCCGTCCCGAAGCCGGAGCCCGCCTCGGCGACATCGTTCGCGACGAGGAGGTCGAGCCGCTTCGCCCGGAGCTTCTCGGCGGCCCGCTCGAGCGAGCCCGTCTCGGCCGCGAACCCGACGAGGAGCGGGGCGGGGGAGACCGGCTCCCGCGTCGGCGCCCCGGTGCTGTCGAGGCCGCGGGCGATCCGGGCCGCCTCGGCGAGGAGGTCGGGCGTCGGCTCCAGCTCGATCGCGAGCCCGTCACCGCGCGGGAGCTTGTGATCGGCCGGCCGGGCGGGACGGAAGTCGGAGACGGCGGCGGCCATGACGAGGGCATCGAACCGGGCGGCGAGCGGATCGTGCCCACCATCCGAGGCCTCCCGGTCCCCGAACAGGGCGTCGAGGAGCGCGCGACGGAGCTCGCCGGTCGTCTCGACGCGCACGACCTCGGCCCGGTCCGCGGGGAGCGGCACGTCGACGGCCGCCGCGATCAGGGTGACGCGCGCGCCGCGATCCAGGGCCGCCTCGGCGATCGCGACGCCCATCCGGCCGCTCGAGCGGTTGCCGATGTATCGGACCGGATCGATCGGCTCGCGGGTCCCGCCGGCGGTGACGACCACGTGCCGCCCGGTCAGGTCGGCCTCTCGCGGGACCGCGGGGGCGAGCGGCGGTCGAGACGCCGGATCGGGCTGGCGGATCGGTCGCGCCCGAACGGCCCAGACGACGGCATCGACGATCGCCGGGAGCTCGGCGAGGCGGCCCACGCCCGACTGCCCCGAGGCGAGCGACCCGCTCTCGGGTGCCACGACCGTGTAACCGAACCCGTCGCGGAGGCGGGCCACGTTCGCCTGCGTCGCGGGGTGGGTCCACATGTCGCCGTCCATCGCCGGCGCGACGACGACCGGCGCGGACGTGGCGAGGCACGCCGCGGTCACGACGTCGCCGGCGAGCCCGTTCGCCATCGATCCGAGGAAGTGGGCCGTCGCCGGCGCCACCACGACCGCGTCGGCGCTGTCGGCGATGACGATGTGACCGATCCGGCCGTCCGGCAGGAGCTCCATGACCTCGGACTCGACCGGGTGGCGGGAGAGGGCGGAGAACGTCAGCGGCCCCACGAACCGGGCGGCCGACGGCGAGAGGAGGACGACGACGTCGGCGCCCTCGGCGGTGAGGAGCCGGAGGAGCTCGACGGCCTTGTAGGCGGCGATCGAGCCCGTGACGCCGAGGGCGATGAGCCGCCCCGCGAGCCGGCCACCGGCACCCCGCGCTGTCGAGCCGTCGGCGGTCATCCGAGGCCCAGCTCGAGCCGCTCGCCGCCGCTGACCTCGGCGTGGAGGATCCCAAGGCCCTTCAGGGTCAGGTCCGGGTCGATCGCGTCGACGCCCTCGATCGCGGTCGCCCAGGGCGCCTGCGACAGCCCGCCGGTGAGGATCGCCTTCACCTCGTCGGGCGCCACGCCGGCATCGGCCGCGAGCTCGCGCCGGATCCGGGCGAGGAGGCCGCTCGCGAGGGCCTGGTAGCCGAAGACCGTGCCCGACTGCATCGCGCTCACGGTGTCACGGCCGATCGCCCGGTCGGGGGCGCGGAGCTCGATCCGTGGGAGCTTCGCCGTCCGGGCCGCGAGCGCCTCGAGGCCGAGCTCGAGGCCCGGGGCGATCGCCCCGCCGACGTACGCCCCGTCCGCGGCGATGCCGTCGAACGTCGTCGCCGTCCCGAAGTCGGCGACCACGGCCGGCGTCCCGTAGAGGCGCGCGGCGGCAAGGGCGTTCACGAGCCGATCGGCACCCACCTCGCCCGGCCGGTCCACCCGGACCGGCAGCGGCACGTTCCCGACGGTCGCGAGGACGAGCGGCCGCTCCCGGCGCGCGGTCACGGATTCGAGGGCGGTGGTGACCGCCGGCACGACCGAGGCGCAGGCGATCGCCGAGACATCGGCGAAGGCGATGTCGTCGAGGCGGAGCAGCCCGTCAAGGAGCAGTTCGAGCTCGTCGGCGCTCGCCCGCGGGTTCGTGACCGCCCGACGGGTGCCACCGAGGATCCCGTTCCGGAACCAGCCGATCGTGACGTTCGAGTTCCCGATGTCGATCGCGAGGAGCATGCCGCGATCATACGCGGGCTCCGGCGCGGCTCCGACGTCGTCTGCCCGTCGCAGAGCCCGGGCCGAGGCCGCGGTGCCCTCAGCGAGCGAGGCGCTCCACGAGCTTCCGGAACCGTGCGACGGCCCGCCCGGTGATCGGCGGCCCGTGCCCGAAGACGGCGACCTCGAAGTCGAGCGTCGCGAGCCGGGCCAGCGTCTCGCGCGCCTGCGCCCGGTCGGAGTGGACGAACGCCTCGCGGAGCCCAAGGACGTTGACCGCGACGTCGCCGGCGAACAGGACGCCGCCCTCCTCCGGCCACAGGTACGAGGTGTGACCGGGCGTGTGGCCTGGCGTATGGATGGCCCGGAGCGCGGGGGCGCCCGGGATGCTGTCGCCCTCGCCGACCTCGAGGTCCACGCGGCCGGGGTCGACCTCGACGCGCTGCGACACCCGGGTCATGAACCGGCCGACGAGGCCGTTCGGGATCGGCGGCGGCGGAAGGCCGCCGATCCGGATCGCCGGGGCCTCGAGCACCCCCGCGACCACGGGCACGTGGAACGTCTCGACGAGCCGCGCCAGGCTCCCGGCATGGTCCGCATGGGCATGCGTGAGCGCGATCGCCGCGAGGTCGCGGGCCGCCGCGCGCCCGGCATGGTCGATCTCGCGGCGAAGCTCGTCGGCGCGGCCGCGCATGCCCGTGTCGACGAGCACGAGCCCGACGCCGCCGTCGAGCAGGTAGGCGTTCGAGACCGCGCTCGCGAGCTGGAAGACGCCGTGGACGACGCGACGGCTGGCCATCGCCGCCACCGTAGCACCGCGCGCGGCAGGTTTCCGCGGGACCGGGGCATCGGGTAGCATCGGCGGCATCCGCTCCGTCCCCCACGTGCCCCGGAGGAGCCGCCCGTGTCCAGCGAGCCGCCGGCGAAGTTCTTCGTGAACCAGGGCGTCGTGTCGAGCCGCGAGGACATGCTCAACCTCCTCCGGCCCCTCCTGAAGCAGACGGTCTCGTACCGCTACTTCCGCGGCCGCGAGCTCGTGTCCCACGGGACCGGCTGGGTCGAGCGGATCGTCGTGGACCAGCCGGACATCTCGACGTACTTCACCCCGATCGCGGTGACCCTGAACGTCGACTCGTTCGAGCACCTCGAGTTCATGACGCGGCCGGACCAGCTCCTCGTGTACACCCTCGTCCAGGGCGACGAGCGCGTTCTGGTCGAGTTCGCGCCGGTGGCCGGAGACGGCACCGGTCGGACGCCGTTCGACCCGGAGCAGCTCTCGTTCGACACGTCCGGCTACGTCCAGATGGAGCTCCTCGGCTCGGAGTCCGTGGAGGACTGACCGAGGACCCGGGCGCTCGCGCGGGGGGCTCCCGGCGACCCCGCCGCGCGCGTACCATCCGGCCGGAGGGAGTGGCGCGGACCGTGCCCGCTCGGGCCGGCGCGCCGGAGGAAGGGAGGTCCGAGCGCGTGGACGCGATTGCGTCGTACTTCAAGTTCGCCGAGCGCGGGACGAACCTTGCGACCGAGGTTCGGGCTGGGGTCACGACCTTCGCGGTCATGGCCTACATCATCTTCCTGAACCCGCTGATCCTCGGCGTCACGAACGCCGACGGCGTCCTCGTCGGGCCGGATCCGGTGGCGGTCGGGGCGGCGACCGCGCTCATCGCCGGGATCATGACCATCGCCATGGGCGTGGTCGGCAACGTCCCGATCGCGATCGCCACGGGCCTCGGGCTCAACGGGGTCGTGGCGTTCGGGCTGATCCTCGGGCGCGGCCTCACCTGGCAGGGCGCGATGGGCGTCATCGTCATCGAGGGCCTCGTCATCACGCTGCTCGTCCTGGCCGGCCTCCGCGAGGCGGTCATGACCGCAGTGCCCGCGAGCCTGAAGCGGGCGATCGCCGCCGGCATCGGGCTCTTCATCCTGTTCATCGGCGCCGTCGACGGCGGCCTCATCGCGGCCACGGGCAACCCGGTTCCGCCGGTCGGGCTGGTCTTCCCGACCGAGCCCGGGCACTGGGTCATGCTCGCCGGCCTCTTCGTGACGATCGCCCTGTACGTCCTGAAGGTCCGGGCGGCGCTCCTCATCAGCATCGCCGTCACGACGGTCCTGGCGCTCGCGACGGGCGTGAAGCCGTGGCCGGAGAACATCTCGAGCGTTCCGGACCTGTCGACGCTCGGCCAGTTCAACCTGACCGAGGTCTTCGAGAAGCTCGGGCTCCTCACCGCGATCCTCGTCATCTTCTCGATCATGCTGTCGGACTTCTTCGACACCATGGGCACGGTCACGGCCATCAGCGAGGAGGCCGGGATCATGACGCCGGAGGGCAAGGTCCCGAACCTGTCCCGGGTCCTGCTCGTCGACTCCGTCGCGGCGGTGGCCGGCGGCGCCGGCGGCGTCAGTTCGAACACGAGCTACATCGAGAGCGCCGCCGGCGTCGGCGAGGGCGGCCGGACCGGGTTCACGTCCGTGATCACCGGTCTCCTCTTCCTCGTCGGGATCTTCGCCTCGCCCCTCGTGACGCTCATCCCCTTCCAGGCGTCCGGCCCGGTCCTCATCCTGGTGGGCTACCTGCTCTTCACCCAGGTCACGGAGATCGACGTCCGCGACCCCGAGGAGGGCATCCCGGCGCTCCTCACGATGATCCTCATGCCGCTGACGTACGACATCACCGTGGGCATCGGC
>DASUMJ010000314.1:0-6925 GCA_036277775.1 Candidatus Limnocylindrales bacterium | reverse complement strand
TCGGGCGGTGGTGCTCCTGGTTCGGGCTGGGTGACCGGGCGGAAGGATACACCGGCGGCGCGGCGATGAGTCCGCGACGATCGGCCGGCGCTAGACTCGGGCGAGCACCGGAACGCATCGGAGGACCACCGACATCGACCTAGACGAGATCGTCCGCGCGAACCTCGGGCCCATCGCCGCCGGTCTGGCGGTCGCCGTCTTCCTGCTGCTCGTCCTCGCGATCGTCGAGGCCCGGAGGATCGGCCGGCTGTCACGCCGGATCGCCGCCCTCACCCGCGGCAGCGACGAGCGGAGCCTCGAGGCGATCCTGGAGGCCCACCTGGCGCGCGTCCACGAGGTCGTCCGCGATCTCGACCAGGTGGAGGCGCGGACCGCCGTCCTGGAGCGCGACCTGAAGCGAGCGTTCTCCCGCATCGGGCTCGTCCGCTTCAACCCGTTCGAGGACACCGGCGGCAACCAGAGCTTCGCCCTCGCGCTCCTCGACGCGAACGGCGACGGCTTCGTCGTCAGCAGCCTCCACGCCCGGAACATGACCCGCGTCTACGCAAAGGCGGTCACCGGTGGGAAGTCGGACGCGGCCCTCTCGGACGAGGAGGCGCGAGCCCTCGCGATCGCCACCTCGCCGGCCGGCGGGACGCCGGCCTGAGCCGGATCGCCGTGCCAGCCGAGGTGGCACGCCGGACCCCGATGCTCGGCCCATGGACGACGCCCCCAGCCCCGCCGCGGCCCGCCCGCGAGCCGCGAATCGCACCCCGGCCACGGCCGTGAGGCGCGGCCGACCCCGGCGCGACCCGGGGATCCTGGACCAGCTGCCGGTCTGGGCAGGGTTCGGGCCGCTCGCGGACGAGGTCGCCGCGGTGGAGCCGGGCCTCGAGGCGCTCCTCGGCGGGCTGAACGCGGAGCAGCGGCGCGCGGTCACGCACGGCGAGGGGCCGCTCCTCGTCGTCGCGGGGCCCGGGACCGGGAAGACGGAGGTCATCACCCGCCGGATCGCCTGGCTCATCGCCACGCGGCGGGCCCGACCCTCGGAGATCCTCGGCCTGACGTTCACGGACAAGGCGGCCGAGGAGATGCAGGTCCGCGTGGACCAGCTCGTCCCGTACGGCTTCGCCGACACGAGCATCTCGACGTTCCACGCCTTCGGGGACCGGCTCATCCGGGAGTTCGCACTCGAGGTCGGCCGGCCGCCGGATGCCCGCGTCCTCACCCGTGCCGAGACGGTTGTCTTCCTCCGCGAGCGGCTCTTCGAGCTCGGGCTGGACGCCTACCTGCCCCTCGGCGACCCGACCCGGTTCCTCGGGGCGCTCGCCGGGCTCTTCGGCCGCTGCCGGGACGAGGACATCTCGCCGGCGCGGTACGCGGCCTACGCCGCGGCGCTCGCCGCGGAGGCCGAGGCCGCCGAGCTCGCCTTCGCGGCGGCACCCGACCCGGAGCCCGAGGACGCCGACCGGGTCGAGGCGATGCTCGATGCCGCGCGCCGGCAGGCCGAGCTCGCTCGCGCGTACGAGCGGTATACGGCGCTCCTCGCCGAGCGCGGCGCGATCGACTTCGGGGACCAGGTCGCGCTCGCGCTGCGGCTCGTCCGGGAGTCGGCCGCGATCCGGTCAACGGTCCAGGCCCGCTACCGGTACGTCCTCGTCGACGAGTTCCAGGACACGAACCGGGTCCAGTCCGAGCTCGTGGCGCTCCTCGCCGAGCGGCACCGGAACGTCACCGTCGTCGGGGACGACGACCAGTCGATCTACCGGTTCCGCGGCGCGGCGATCAGCAACATCCTCGAGTTCCGGGATCGCCATCGCGGCGCGCGGACGGTCGTCCTCCGCCGGAACTACCGGTCCACCGCACCGATCCTCGACACGGCCCACCGGCTCGTCCGGTTCAACGATCCGGACCGGCTCGAGGCAAAGGTCGGGATCTCGAAGCGGCTCCGCCCGGAGCGGACAGCGCGGGCCCCGCGGCCCGTCCGGCACGTGGCGTTCGCGACCGGGGCCGAGGAGGCGGATTGGATCGCCGCCGAGATCCGGGGCCGGATCGACGCCGGGGCGCGACCACGCGACCACGCGATCCTCGTCCGGGCCAACGCCGACGCCGACCCGGTGATGCGGAGCCTGAATCTCGCCGGCGTCCCGTGGCGCTTCTCGGGCGCGTCCGGGCTCTACGGACGAGCGGAGATTCGGGTCGTCCTGTCGTTCCTGCGCGCGATCGCGGACCCGAGCTCGAGCACGGACGTGTATGCCCTCGCCGCGTCGCCGGTCTACGGGCTGGACGGCGAGGACCTCAGCGCGGTGATGAGCGCGGCGCGGCGCCGCCATCGCTCGGCCTGGGAGATCCTCCAGGAGACGCTCGGCGGCCCTGACGCCGTTCGGCTCACGGACGCGGGTCGGACCCGGGTCGGCCGGCTCGTGGCGGACCTCCGGCGGTTTCGCGACCTCGGCCACAAGCGGCCGGCGGGCGAGGTCCTCTACGCGTTCCTCCGGGACACGGGCTGGCTCGCGACGCTCGCCGCGGGCGAGTCGTCGGCCGGCGACGAGGCGCTCGCGAACGTGGCGCGGTTCTTCGACATCGTCCGGGGCGAGTCGGCGCTCCTCGCCGACGACCGGGCGATCTTCCTTGCCCGGCACCTCGAGACGCTCATCGATGCCGGCGACGACCCGGCCACCGCCGAGCCGGATCCGGACCTCGATGCGGTCGCGGTCCTCACGGTCCACAAGGCCAAGGGCCTCGAGTTCCCGGTCGTGTATCTGCCGGGGCTCGTCGCGGGCCGGTTCCCGGCGGCCTCGCGGCGGGAGCCGCTCGGACTCCCGGACGCGCTCGCCGGCGGAGCCCCGACGGAGGGGGACCCGCACCTCCAGGAAGAGCGGCGGCTCTTCTACGTCGCGATGACCCGAGCCCGCGACGAGCTGATCCTCACCCACGCCGCGGACTACGGCGGGGCCCGGGCGCGGCGGATCTCGCCGTTCGTGCTGGAGGCCCTGGACCTGCCGCTCTCCGCCGCGACGCCCGGGGCCGGCGCCGTCGGCTCCGCCCCGCTGGAGCGCCTCGCGACGCTGGCTCCGGCCCCGCCCCCGCCGGGCGCCGTCGCCGAGCTCGGTCCCAAAGAGGGGCCGCTCCTCCTGAGCCACTCGTCGATCGATGCGTACCTCACCTGCCCGAAGCGATACCACTATGCCCAGGTCCTCCGCGTCCCCACGGCGCCGCACCACTCGCTCGTGTACGGGTCGGCGCTCCACCAGGCGGTCCAGGAGTTCCACCGGGCCGAGGGGCGGGGGCGGATCCTGACCGAGGCGGAGCTGTTCGCGGCCTTCGATGCGGCCTGGACGAACGAGGGCTTCGTCTCCCGCGAGCACGAGCAGGCGCGGCTCGAGGCCGGCCGGGACTCGCTCCGGCGGTTCCGGGAGGAACGGCTGCGGCCCGGGGCCGTCGTCCCGGCCTGGGTGGAGCGGGAGTTCTCGTTCAGCCTCGGTGGTGACCGGATCCGGGGCCGGTTCGACCGGGTCGACATCGTCCCGACCGGCGGCGCCGGCGAGGGCGGCCCGGCCGCGGAGATCGATCCGGCCGTGGCCCTCGCCGCCGCCTCGCATGGCCGCGCCGACGTCGTCGAGCCGACGCTCGAGCTCCTCGGCCGCGAGGAGGTGACGATCACGGACTACAAGTCGAGCGACGTCCGCGACCCGGCGAAGGCGAAGCAGCGGGCCCGCGAGTCCCTCCAGCTCCAGATCTACGCGATGGCCTACGAGGCGATGACCGGTCGGCTCCCGGACGCGGTCCAGCTCCACTTCCTCGACTCGGGGCTCGTCGGGCGCGCCCCGGTGGATCCCGGCCGGCTCGCGAAGGCGCGCGAGCGGATCACGACGGCCGCGGCAGGGATCCGGGCCCGCGACTACACCCCGAAGCCGGACACGATGGCCTGCACGTACTGCCCGTTCCGCGAGATCTGCCCGTCGAGCGCGGCGAGGTGAGGGTGGGGCAGCGACTGCGCGGCGTCGGGGCCATCACGCTCGACTTCGGGAACACGCTCGTGCCCGTGAGCCGGGCGGGGCTGCGCGCGGTCACGGAGCGGACCGCGGCGACGGTCGCGGACGCGCTGGGCCTCGCCGATCCGGCGGTGTTCCGCACCGCGTGGGCGGAGGAGCGTGACCGCCAGTTCCGCGAGGAGGTGCCGGAGCTCCGGGAGATGGACCTCCACCAGCGAGCCATCCGGATCCTGGCGCGGCTCCGCGGGATGGCGCCGCCCGCTCCCGACGTGCGCTGGGACGACGCCGCCGCCGGCCGGCTCGCCGACCCGGCGGAGGTCGACGCGATCGTCGAGGCGTACAGCCGCACCTTCGTCGAGGCGATGCCCCCGGCCCCGGCCGCGAGCGAGGTCCTCGCCACCCTTGCCGGCCGCGGCTTCCGGGTCGCGATCCTCTCGAACTGGCCGCTCGCCGCCACGATCGACCGGTACGCCGTGGCCGCCGGCTGGGACCGCCACCTCGCCGGGATCTTCGTGTCGCAGCGGATCGGGGTCATCAAGCCGCACCCCGCGATCTTCGCCTTCGCCGCCGACGCGCTCGGGACGGCGGCCGGGGCGATCCTCCACGTGGGCGACGACTGGGCGGCCGACGTCGTCGGGGCGCGCGGCGCCGGATTCCGTGTCGCCTACCTCCGCGACCACCAGGACGACACGCCGCTCCCGACCTCGGACCGGTCCACCGACGTCACGCCGGATCTCGAGCTGGACCGCCTCGCGGACCTCCCGTCGCGGGTCGCCGATCCGACGGCCTAGACTCCGATGCGATGGAGACGCGGGACCGGCGAACGAACCTGACGTTCTTCGCCGCCGCGTTCGCGGCGTGGCTCGTCGTCGGGGTGATCGTCGTCACCCGCGACCCGGTGCTCGACCCGATGGCCGGTTACGCCGGAGCGGCGATGATGGCCGCCGCGGTGGGCCTGACGACGATCCCGCTCTTCTGGCTCTTCGCCTTTGCCCGTGCCCGCCGGATCGCGTACCGGGGCGCCTGGTCCCGGGCCATCCGTCGCGGCGCCTGGGCCGGGCTCGTCGTCGGGATCTTCGTCGTCCTCCGGCTCCAGGAGCTCTTCCAGCCGCAGCTCGCCCTGTTCATCGTGGCGATGGTGCTCGTCGCCGAATCCACCCTGTCGATGGAGCGCTGAGGGCGCTCCGGAGGAACCATGCCCACCGACCTTCGCACCACCCAGCCGGCCGCGCCCCATGCCGACGGCAAGCAGCGGATCGCCGCCGCCATCGACGCCGCCCGGGACGAGCTGCTCGGGCTGTCGCACCGGATCCACGCCAACCCCGAGCCGGCATTCGAGGAACGCCAGGCGGCGGCCTGGTGCGCCGAGGTCCTCGAGGCGCACGGGTTCAGGGTGGAGTTGCCGGCCGGCCGGCTCGAGACCGCAATCCGGGCGACGCGACCGGGCGGCCAGGGCGGGCCTGGTCCCCGGATCGGCATCCTCGCCGAGTACGACGCCCTGCCCGGCCTCGGCCACGGCTGCGGCCACAACACCATGGCGGCGAGCGGCGTGGGCGCCGCGATCGCCCTCGCGGCGGTCGCCGACGAGCTGCCCGGCGAGATCGTGTTCCTCGGCACGCCGGCGGAGGAGCGGGGGAGCGGCAAGCAGTTCATGATCGACGACGGCCTCTTCGACGGCATCGACGCCGCCCTCCTCTACCACCCGTGCGACCGGAACCACGTCGCGATCGCGCCGCTCGCCTCGGTGGACGTGGAGGTCGTCTTCAGCGGGCTCCAGTCCCACGCCGCGTCCAACCCGTGGAAGGGCAAGAACGCCCTCGACGCAATGATCCTGCTCTTCTCGTCGGTGGGGCTGTGGCGCCAGCAGCTGCGTCCGGCGGCGCGGGTTCACGGGATCATCCAGGAGGGCGGGACCGCGGCGAACATCATCCCGGACCGGACGAAGGCCTGGTTCATGGTCCGGAGCGACGACGACGCGGACTTCCAGCGAATGCAGGCGCGGTTCCGACAGCTCTGCGAGGCGGCGGCGCTCGCCACCGACACGACGGTCGAGGTCACGTTCTCCGGCGGCTCCCGGACGATGCGGACGAACCGGGTCCTCGCCGAGCGCTGGATCGCG
Organism: Candidatus Limnocylindrales bacterium; assembly: GCA_036277775.1. Classification (GTDB taxonomy): domain Bacteria; phylum Chloroflexota; class Limnocylindria; order Limnocylindrales; family CSP1-4; genus UBA5189. Next base: position 832 of record DASUMJ010000314.1, on the reverse strand, counting down.
AACGCGGCCGCGTACGGGATCGCCGACGAGGGCCACGACGCGAGCTACGGCAGCACCGACATGACGAACGTCTCGTGGGTCTGCCCGGCGATCCACCCCGACCTTGCGATCGCGCCGTTCCCCACGCCCGGCCATTCGATCCTGTTCCGCGACGCGGCCGCGACCCCCCAGGGCGATGCGACCACGCTCATGGCCGCGACGCTCGTGGCCCAGACCGCCTACGACCTGTTCCGGGATCCCGCGCTCGTCGAGGCGGCGTGGGCGGAGTTCCGCTCCGGGGGTTGATCGGCTACGATGCCGCCGGCGCCCCGCTGGACGGCAGACTCCGAACCGGCGGCGTCCCGGCGAGCGACGCGCGGCCACGCCACGGATCCCGGTCGAGCGTCCCCGGAGGAATCGCGTGAGCGAGCGCCCCACCCACCCGGCCGGCGGCCCCGATTTTGCCGCGCGTCACGGCTGGGACCGTGCCTACAAGACCTACGACGACTTCGACCTGCCGCCGTACGTCGGCCCGTCGACCTTCGCGAACCTGCCCTGGGTCACCAACCCCGACGAGCTCATCGCCCGGAAGGTCGACGTCGCGATCGTCGGGGCGCCGTTCGACGACATGGTCACCCACCGGCCCGGCGCCCGGTTCGGGCCGCGCGCGATCCGCGAGGCCCAGTACAGCACCGGCTCGCTGAACTCCCTCCAGCTCGGCGTGGAGCCGTTCGAGGTCCTCACCGTCGTCGACGCCGGCGACGCGAACATCGTCCCGGCGTTCCACGAGCGGGCCCACGCGATGATCTTCCGGAAGGTCCGCGAGGTGGCCGCGACCGGCGCGATCCCGATC
>DASUMJ010000313.1:0-15422 GCA_036277775.1 Candidatus Limnocylindrales bacterium | reverse complement strand
CTCGACCTCCTCCAGCCACCGCTCGACCGATCGTTCAAGAAGCCCGGCGGCTACGTGATGCGCGACAAGCTCGCCGCCGCCCGCGACCGAGCGGGGACCTCCAAGCCGGGGGCCCGGGCCGACTCGCACGGCACGACGGGTCGGCGCGGCGAGCGCGCAGCCGGCAACCCGGGCGACCGATGACCGACGCACAGCTCGACGCGGCCACCTCCGCCGCGCTCGACGGGCTGCTCCTGTCCATGGCCGACGACGAGTTCGTCATCGGGTTCTCGGATTCCGAGTGGACAGGGATCGCCCCGATCCTCGAGGAGGACATCGCGATGAGCTCGATCGCGCAGGACGAGCTCGGCCACGCGAAGGCGCTCTACGAGCTTCTCGCCGGCGTCCGCGCCGACGGCCGCGACGCCGACGCGATCGCCTACGACCGCGAGCCCGACGCGTATCGGCATGCCCGGCTCGTCGACCGCGGGCGCGGCGACTGGGCGATGACGATCGCGCGGCGGTTCCTCTACGACACCGCCGATGCCGCGCGGCTGGCTTCGATCGGGGAGGGCTGGCTGCCGCTGGCCGAGCTCGTCGGGAAGATTCGCCGCGAGGAGCGGTACCACGTGATGCACGCCCTCGTCTGGGCGGATCGGCTCGCCCGCGCCGGCGGGGAGGCGCGTTCGCGGTTCGTGGCCGCGCTCGAGGAGCTCGCGCCGGACGCGCCGACGGTCCTCGTGGCGCCGGACGGTGAGGCCGCGCTCCTCGCGGCCGGGATCCTCACCCGCCCGTTCGCCGACGCCGCCGCCGGCTGGCGGATGGAGGTCGCCGGGATCCTCGGCCCGCTCGGGATCACGCTGGCCCTCGACGCGCCGGTCGGCCGGGCCACCGCCAGGACGAGCCACTCGGACGACTTCCGGTGGCTCCACGGCGAGTTCACCTCGGTTCGGCGGTCGGACCCCGAGGCCGTCTGGTGAGCCCGCTCGCGGCCGGGCCGGCCCCGGACGTGGATGCGGTGCGCGAGGTCCTCCGCGGCGTCGCCGACCCCGAGATCCCGACCGTGTCGATCGTCGATCTCGGCATGGTCGAGCGCATCGAGGTCGGGCCGAACGGGATCGAGGTCGAGCTCCTGCCGACGTTCGTCGGCTGCCCGGCCCAGGAGATCATTCGCGACGCCGTAATCCAGGCCCTCGCCCCCTTGGGGCGGCCCGCGATCGTCGGCTTCAGCTTCCGGGTGCCGTGGACCTCGGACCGGATCACGCCCGCCGGCCGGGCCCGGCTCGCAGCGACCGGCTTCGCGCCGCCCGCTGAACCGGCGGACGTCCGATGCCCGTACTGCCGGTCCGGCCGAGTCGCGATGGACAGCGCCTTCGGACCGACCCAGTGCCGCTCGCTCTTCTACTGCCGCGACTGTCGCCAGCCGTTCGAGGCCTTCAAGCCGGTCTGACCGCCGCGCCGCCCGGCTCTGCCGACGGCCAGGTTCGCGGAGGAGGAAGGGCTCCGACGTTCGACACCGCCGGGGGAACGATGCTGACGACGGCGGAGCCCTCGCCTGAAGGATCGCAACTCCCGCTCGCGGCGCATATCGCCCCCATGACGGGAGAACTGTCGGCTCGGCGACACCCTGGTGCGCTTGTCGTCCCGTTGTGATACGGAGTCGCCCAGCGGCAGTTACACGACGATTCCGGACCGCGTGTCATGGAGACATACCGCTGACTGCTCGTGGATGCGCCCCAGGCGCGAGCCCAGCTCGACTTGAGGTGTCTCCGAAATGAACCGACCAACCGCCATCACCCTCCCTCGCATTGCCCTGCGCCGGCTCGGCTGGCTGGCGGTAATGGGCCTGCTGCTCGTCGCCTTCGCGGCCCCGACCGCCGCGACCCCGGACTCCGGTAACAACGGAACCGTGAAGATCCACGAGGGGGCGACCGAGGTCGAGCCGATCGTTCACAACGACCCGCACGTCTGCACGTTCCACCTCCACTTCTTCTTCGCCGACCCGTTCCAGGCCGGCAGCTGGGAGATCCAGGAGTGGGCGCCGGGCGACAAGGGAACGGTCGTGCTCAACGGCACGTACGACACGAACGGGGATGGTGAGGACCGCCAGCCCGCGCAGGGCGTCTACGTGCTCCCGGACGGCCATTACAAGCTGTTCTGGGACGGCGACGCCGACAAGCACGACAAGCACAAGGTCTTCTGGGTCGATTGCGGTGACGTCGACGGCACGACCACGACGTCGAGCACGACCACCACCGAGACGACGGACACGACGTCGACGACCGAGACGACCGCGACCACCACGACGGAGACCTCGAACACGACAACGACCGAGACGACCGGGACGACGACCACCGAGACGACGGGCACCACGACGACCGAGACCTCGGCCACCACCACGACGGAGACGACCGACACCACGACGACCCCGGGCCAGACCGTGCTCGCCGAGACCGGCGTGCCGAGCCAGTCGGTGCTCGCGGAGACCGGACTCCCAATCGGCAACGTCAGCGAGGGTCCGTCGATGACCCTGCCGCCGACCGACTCGGCCATCGGGTCGGGGCCCGATCCGGAGACGTGGCGAACCATCCTGATCTCGATCGCGGCGCTCCTCGGGGCGATCCTCGTCCTGAGCCCGATCGACCGCGCGACGCGACGCGACCGCCGCTAGGACCCCGCGGCCAACCACGACGCCGGGGAGGCGACTCCCCGGCGTCGCGCTGTCCCGGGCGGGAACTGCGCTGCGGACCGGCGACCAGCTGTCGGGCCGCCGCAACTCGGCAACGAGGCCGCTGACGATGCGCCGACGCGCGCCGCGTGGGTGGTTGACATGCAAGTAGCGACTTGCCTATGATGCCGGCGTGGGTGATGTCTTCAAGGCGCTGGCGGATCCCACCCGGCGCACGATCCTCGACGAGCTGGCCGATCGCGACGACCAGACCCTCTTCGAGATCTGCTCCCGCCTCCTGACGAAGCACCGCCTCGACTCGACGCGCCAGGCGATCTCGCAGCACCTCGACGTCCTCGAGGCGGCCGGCCTGATCGACGTCCGGCGCGAGGGCCGCTACAAGTTCCACTCGATCAACCGCGCTCCGCTCGAGCACATCGCGGATCGATGGCTCGGGCGGTCCTGAAGGAGCCCGACCATGCGGATCTACGTGACCAGCGTCCTCGTGGACGACCAGCGAAAGGCGCTCGCCTTCTACACCGACACGCTCGGCTTCGTGAAGAAGCACGACATCCCGCTGGGCGAGGCCAGCTGGTTGACCGTCGTCTCGCCCGACGATCCCGACGGCACGGAGCTCCTGCTCGAGCCCGACGGCCATCCGGCTGCCAGGCCGTGGAAGGCGGCCCTCGTCGCCGACGGGATTCCCCTCACGTCCTTCGCGGTCGACGACGTCGAGGCCGAATACCGCCGACTCGAGGCGCTCGGCGTCGAGTTCACCCAGCCCCCGACCGAGATGGGCCCGACGACGACCGCGGTCTTCGACGACACCTGCGGCAACCTGATCCAGATCGTCCACGTGGCCGCGTCCTGAGGGCTACCGTGGCGGCATGACGAACTCGATCGGCGTCGTCGGCGTCATCGGCGCCGGGGCGATGGGCACCGGGATCGCCCAGGTCGCCCTCGAGGCGGGCTGGGATGTCCGGCTGCACGACGCCGACCCGTCCGCCGCAGAACGCGGCCGCGACCGGGTCCGGACCGGCCTCCGGCGTCGGGCCGAGAAGCGCGACCTCGGGCCGGCCTGGGCCGCGTCCCGTGCGGCGGCGCTGACGCTGACGGACACCGCCGCGGCCGCCGCCGCCGGCGCCGACCTCGTCATCGAGGCGATCGTCGAGGACCTCGGCGCCAAGCGGGCGCTCTTCGCGACGCTCGACGCGGCGGCGGGGCCCGGCACGATCCTGGCCACGAACACGAGCGCCCTCTCGGTCGCTGCGATCGCGGAGGCCGCTCGCCGGCACCCCGGCCGCGTCCTGGGCCTTCACTTCTTCAACCCGGCTCCCGTGATGCTGCTCGTCGAGGTCGTGCCCGCGCCGACGACCGATCCGCTGGTGGTGGCCACCGCGACGGCGGTCGTCGAGGCCTGGGGCAAGACCCCCGTCCGATCGGCAGACCGGCCCGGCTTCATCGTCAATCGGGTCAATCGACCGTTCACGATCGAGGCGCTCCGGATGCTCGAGGCCGGCGAGGCGCGGGTTGCGGAGATCGATGCCGCGATCCGCGCCGACGGCTTCCGGATGGGGCCATTCGAGCTCATGGACCTCGTCGGGCTCGATGTCAACCTCGCCGCCGCGACGGCGGTCTGGGAGGGCCTCGGGCGACCCGATCGGCTCCGCCCGTCACCGATCCAGGCCTGGCTCGTGGATCACGGCCGGCTGGGCCGGAAGACCGAGCGAGGGTTCTATCAATACGGTCGCGAGCACGACCCGGCACCCGATCCCCTCCCGCACCACGTCGTGCCACCGGTCCGGGTCGGGCGAATCCTCAGCCCGGACCGTATCGTCCAGCGGATCCGGACGGCGATCGCCCAGGAGGCGATCGCTGCCCGCGACGAGGACGTCGCGACGGAACCCGACATCGACACCGCGCTGTGGCTCGGCGCGGCCCACCCCGAGGGACCGTTCGCGTGGCGCCGGAGGCACGACCCTACAATCGCGCCATGACACGGGACCCGCATCGACCGCTCCGCGAGGCCTGGATCGTCGAAGCCGTCCGGACGCCGATCGGGCGATACGGCGGCGGGCTCGCCGCGGTCCGGCCCGACGACCTCGCGGCGCTCGTCGTCCGGGCGGTGGTGGACCGGTCCGGGATCGACCCCGGCCTGATCGAGGACGTCATCCTCGGCTGCGCGAACCAGGCCGGCGAGGACAATCGCAACGTCGCCCGGATGGCGCTCCTGCTCGCGGGCCTGCCGGTCGAGGTCGCCGGGCTGACCGTGAACCGGCTCTGCGGGTCCGGGCTCCAGGCGATCAACTCCGCGGCCCATGCGATCGCCGTCGACGACGGCGACGTCTTCATCGCCGGCGGCGTCGAGTCGATGACCCGGGCCCCGTACGTGACCCTCAAGGCCGAGGGCCCATGGGACCGTGGCAACCGCGAGGTCGCGGACACGACCCTCGGCTGGCGCTTCGTGAACCCGAAGCTCGCCGCGGCCCACTACCCCTACTCGATGGGCGAGACCGCCGAGAACGTCGCCGAGCGATGGGCCGTCTCCCGCGAGCGGCAGGACGCGTTCGCCCTCGCCAGCCAGCAGAAGGCCGTCGCCGCGATCGAGCGGGGGGCCTTCGACGGCCAGATCGTGCCCGTGCCCGTCCCCCAGCGGAAGGGGGACCCGATCCTCGTATCCCGCGACGAGCATCCCCGGGCCGACACCTCGGCCGAGGCCCTCGCCAAGCTCCGTCCGGCCTTCCGGGACGGCGGCTCGGTCACGGCCGGCAACAGCTCCGGGATCAACGACGGCGCCTCGGCCGTGCTGCTCGTCGAGGCCGCACGGGCCCGGGACCTCGGCCTCCGGCCCCTGGCCCGGGTCGTCTCGACGGCCGTGGCCGGCGTCGACCCGGCGATCATGGGCGCGGGACCCGTGCCGGCGGTCCGGAAGGCGCTCGAGCGAGCCGGCATCGCGGCGACCGACCTCGATCTGGTCGAGCTCAACGAGGCCTTCGCAAGCCAGTCGATCGTCTGCATCGACGAGCTCGGCCTGGACCCGGAGACGGTCAACGTGAACGGCGGCGCGATCGCGCTCGGGCACCCGCTCGGGATGAGCGGCGGACGCCTCGTCACGATGCTCGTCCACGAGCTCGCGGCCCGCGGCGGTCGCTACGGCCTGGCGACGATGTGCATCGGCGTCGGCCAGGGGATCGCGACGGTCGTGGAGCGGATCGAGGCCTCGGCCTAGCGCCCTGCGCCGGCGACGGGCGGCGGCCGCTCGTCGAGCCCGTCCGCCCCGTCCATCCCGTCCGCCCCTGCCACCCCGACGTGCCGCGGCGCACGGCCGGAGCCGGTTGCCGCGTTCCGGGCGACCCACCGGAGGATCGCGACGACCGCGAAGACCGGCAGGCCGAAGAGGGCGACGAACACGGCCGAGCCGACCGGGACGGTGAAGAGGATCGTCCCGAGGCTCCGGACGGGATCTCCGGTCGGGTCGAGCGCCACGACGGCAACGGCATACGCCACGCCGCCGACGTACATCCCCGCGACGAGCGACGCGATGTCGCTCCAGCGGCGGACGAGGAGTCCCGCCGCGAGGCCCGCGGGAATGCCCGCCCAGGCGAGGACGGGGCCGCAACCGAACTGCGGGTTGCAGATGTCGAGCGCCCGCCCGACCGGCTCAGCGAGGACGAGCGGCGCGACGGCCACGATGAGGCCGAGGAGGAAGTGCCGCGACGGCAGCAGGCGCATCGCGACGAATGATCGGGCGCTGGTCAAGCGGATGGCGTGGACGCCGCCTCGATCGATGCGCGGGCACGATCGAGGGCCGCCTCGAGCGTCGTGTCGGGGCCGGTCGCCGCCGAGGCCGTCCGGATCGCGACCGGCGCGTCGATCGCACGGAGCCAGATGTCGCAGTCGGCCGCCACCCGGGCAGCCACGCGAGATGCTTCGCGGGCGGTCGTCTCGGGGAGCAGCACCTGGAAGGTCGCCTCGCTCGTCCGGGCGACGAGGTCCGTTTCGCGGAGGCCGCGGTGGACGGCATGGGCGATCGGGCCGGCGACGCGGGCCAGCCATCCGTCGACGGGTCGCCGGCTGCTCGCCGGTTCTGCGGCCACGATCATGACGGCGGCCGGCCGGCGGTAGCGGCGGCTCCGGGCGCTCTCGCGAGCGAGCGCGTCCATCCAGTCGAGCCGCGTCGTCAGGCCGGCGAGCGGGTCGCCGTGCGGGCGCGGCGCGTGTCCCTCCGATCGGCCGCGACTCCTTTGCGGCCCGGTCAGGAAGGCGTGGATCGACTCCTCGACGCGATCGTCGGCGAGGTCGGGGAGCGAGAAACGGCGCGCTCGGCTGGGGTCGGAGGAGGCCATGGACCTGCTGCGGGCGGGGACCGGCGGAACGGGCCGGCGACCGCGACCCGATCCCAACGATACCCGAGGCGGTGCGATGCCGCCGAAACGGGAATTTGGGCGGGATGGTTGTCGAAATCGGTTGACGTGCGTACGATGGTGGCCACGGCGACGTGCCGACCGGACCTGCAACCCCCATCCTCCCGAGAGGAATGCCACCGATGATCGACCAGCAGCCGACCGTCGTCTCGCTCACCGATGCCGCGGCCGCGAAGCTCCGCGACCTGACGAAGGAAGAGACGAACCCGAACATCGGGCTGCGCGTCTACGTGTATTCCGGCGGCTGCTCGGGCTACCGCTACGGGATGATGCTCGAGGACCAGCCGACGCCGGAGGACAACGTCCTCGAGGCGAACGGCGTGCGCGTCTACGTCGACGGCCAGAGCGTCCCGCTCCTGAAGGGTGCGTCGATCGACTACGTCGACACCCTGATGGGCGCCGGCTTCACCGTGAACAACCCGAACGCGGTGACGGGCTGCGGCTGCGGCTCGAGCTTCCGGACCGCGGAGGACGCGGGCCAGGCCCGCTCCTGCTCCCACTGATCAGCACCGCGCCAGCGCTCCGAAGCCGCCGGGCGACCGGCGGCTTCCTGATTCCGCGGTTGCCGTGACCTCGCTCGAGGCCGCCCTGCGCGACGCGGACGCCGCGGCCGATCGGCTGCTTGCCGGCCGGCACATCCCGGGGGTGGTCTACGGCGTCGTGGCAGATGGTCGGCTGGCCCACGTCCGTGGGATCGGCACGCTGCGGGTCGGGGAGGACGCGCCGCCGGATGTCGACTCGGTGTTCCGGATCGCGTCGATGACGAAGAGCTTCACCGCGGCGACGATCGTGCAGCTGCGCGACGAGGGCCGACTCGGCTTCGACGACCCGATCGCCCGGCACGTGCCCGAGCTCGCCGAGCTCCGTGGCCCGACCGCCGACTCGCCGCCGATCACCGTCCGCCACCTCCTCACGATGTCGTCCGGCCTCGCGACCGACGACCCGTGGGGCGACCGCCAGCAGGGCCTCGACCTCGCGGCCTTCGCCGAGCTGCTCCGAGGCGGCTTCTCGTTCGCCTGGCCGCCCGGGACCCGCTTCGAATACTCGAACCTCGGCTACGGGATCCTCGGCCGGCTCATCACGAACGTCGCGGGCACGGAGTACCGGGACGCCGTTCGCGACCGGCTCCTGGCACCGCTCGGCATGACGGCCACGACGTACCTCGAGGCCGATGTCCCCGCGGAACGCCTGGCCCACGGGTACCTCTGGCGGGACGAGGCGTATCTCGAGGAGCCCTCTGACCCTTATGGCGCCCTCGCCTCGATGGGCGGGCTCTTCACGTCGGTCCGGGATCTCGCCCGCTGGGTCGGCTTCTTCCTCGATGCCTTCCCGCCACGGGACGACCCGGAGGGACCGTGGCCGCTGTCACGCGCGAGCCGCCGGGAGATGCAGCAGGTCCACCGTGACTGGGGGCCCGAGCTCGAGACTCCGGGCCTCGACGCCGATCCGCTGGTCACCGCCGGCGGGTACGGGCTCGGGCTGTTCCTCGTCGACGACGCGCGCTGGGGGCGGATCATCGGCCACAGCGGCGGCTACCCCGGCTTCGGCTCGAACATGCGCTGGCACGCCGCGTCGGGGCTCGGGGTGATCGTCCTCGCGAACCACCGCTACGCGCCGGCGTCGCTCGTGGCTCGCGAGGTCACCGCCGCGCTCCTGGGCGCCGAGGCGGTCCCGGCCCGCCGGATCCGGCCGGCGGCGGCGACGGCGGCCGCCCGGGTGGACGTCGAGCGCCTCCTCGACGCATGGGACGAGGCCCTCGCGGAGCGCCTGTTCGCCATGAACGTCGAGCTCGACGAGCCGATCGAACGCCGCCGTGCGGAGCTCGAGCGGGTCCGGAGCGCTCACGGGGCCCTCCGGCCCGACCCGGAGCTGCCGGTCGAGTCGGACACGCCGGCGGCGCTCCGGTGGTGGCTGGCCGGCGAGCGTGGCGGCCGGGTCGAGGTCGACCTGCTGCTCTCACCGGAGCGGCCACCGCGTGTCCAGGCGCTGGGCATCACCTCGGTCCCCGAGCCCTCCGAGGCACTCGCGGCCGTCGCGTCGGCCGTGGTCTTCGCGCTCGGCGGCCCCGAGCCGGGGATCCCGGAGAGCCTGGAGCTGGACCCGGCGATCGATCGGGCGAAGCTCACGGGGGTCCTCCGGATCGCCGCGATCCGGTTCGGGTCCGTGACGCTCGGCCCGGCCGTGGGCGGCGACGGCGAGCGGTCGGCGACGTGGCGGTTGCGGGCCGGGGCGGCGACGCTCGTGCTCGCCGTGGAGCGGGATCCGGCCACCGGCATCGTCCACGGCCTGTCGCTCGTCCAGCGGCCGCCGGTCGCGCCGCCCTACGCCGACTGACCAGGAGGCTCAGTCCCGGCCTCGCAGCGCCGATTGGAAGTGGCGCGCCAGCTCCTGCCGGAAGACGTCCATGTCACCGTCCAGGGCGATCGCAGCCAGTCGCTCATGCTCGGCGGCGATGTCGTGCGGGTCGCTGTACGAACGGTGGTCGACGCTGAGGTAGAGACGGAGCTTCGTCTCCCACCCGTTCCAGAGGCCCTGCAGGATCCGGTGGCCGGAGAGGTCGTAGAAGAGCCGGTGGAAGCGCAGGTGCGCGTCGATGCCGGCCGGGACGTCGTTGTCCGTCGTGGCCCGGTTGAGATCGTCGATCGTCGTCAACATCGTCGCTCGTTCCGGGCCGCGCAGCGCTTCGGCAGCGAGCTCGCCGGCGTACGGCTCGACCAGCAAGCGGATCGAGGCGATCTCGGCGATTTCCCGAGCGCTCACCTCCACCACGAAGGCCCCACGGAAGGGGATCCGTTCGATCAGCCCCTCCTCCTCGAGCCTGGTCAGCGCCTCGCGGAGCGGGGACCGGCTGATGCCAAGATCAGCCGCGATGTGCGCCTCGACCAGCTGCCCTCCGGGGGGCACGGTCCCGTCGAGGATGGCTGCACGCAGCACGCGGCTGACTTCATGCGGGGTCGTCGTCCGCTGGTTCAACCACGCGAACCTGGAGCCCATCCTCGCCCTTCCCGTCAGGGACGCGGCAGGCCGAAGAGGACGGGAAGGTCGGCGATGTCGGTGATCCGCTCGTAGCCGAGCCAGTGCTCGTCGTGCTCGAAGCCGCGGTCGACGTACACCTTGTTCCTGATGCCCATGACGGCGGCAGACCGCAGGTCGTACATCGGGCTCGCGGAGACGTGCACGATCTCGTCAGGCGCCACGCTGAGCTTGTCGAACATGTACTCGAACGCACGGAGCCGTGGCTTGTAGACGCCCATCTCCTCGGCGCTGATGACGACCTCGAACGGGGCCTGGAGGTTCGCTGCGAGGCGTACGGCATGCGCGGTGTCGCTGTTCGTGATGATGACCAGTGGGAACTCCTCTGCCAGGCGGTTCAATGCCGCCGTGACGCCGGGGTAGGGCCCCCAGGTGGGGATGACGTCGTAGACGGCCCGCGCATCGCCCTCACGGTGCTCGAGGCCGACCCTGCGCGATGCGCGTTCCATGGACCGGGCGACGATCTGGCTGAACGGCTGGTAGTCGCCCATGCACTCGTCGATCCGGTACGCCTTGCAGACCTGCAGGAAGTCATCGGCGATCTCGGCCGGCAGCCGGTCGCCCATGACCGCACGGATCGCGTCGTTGATGCTGAACTTGATCAGCGTCCCGTTCATGTCGAACGTCACGTACTTCGGCTTCACATCGAATCCCATGGGTCCTCCGCGGTCGGGCACAAGGCGGCGACATCGCCCTGGAGCAATTGTCGATTGTCGACCATACGGTGAAGGTCGCGGGACGTCAACCGCCGGGCGGGCCGCCCGTGCGGCCCGTGGCGCCTGACCCCACCGGGTCGGGCACGGCAGTACGTTCAGGTGGTTGGTCCGGCCTGGTCCCGTGGTGACAGTTGGCGCCAACCCGGAGCCCGTTCCGGGACCACCGAGCGCGCCATGACATCGATCCCCCGCGACATCGCGAAGCCCTGGGCATGGGCTGCCGTGCCGGCAATCGGCGCGGCGCTCGTCCTCGCCTTCTTCCTGCTGCCGGCCGGCACCGTCGAGCAGTCGGTCGTCTACGACCTCGCAGGGCTGTTCGCGGTCGGGGCCGCGATCGTCGGGCTCGTCGTCGTCCGGCCGGCCGCCTGGCAGCCGTGGCTGCTCCTCATCGCGGGGCAGCTCGCGTTCGTCGTGGGCGACATCATCTGGACGGTCTACGCCGCGCTCGGCGAGGAGCCCTACCCCTCGATCGCCGACGCCTCCTACCTCCTCGGCTATCCGCTCCTCGCCGTCGGCCTCCTCCTCGCGATCCGGCTCCGGATCTCGGGCGGCGACCGGGCCGGCCTCCTCGACGCCTCGATCCTCGCGACGGGCGCCGCGCTCGTCTGGTGGGCGTTCGTCCTCGGGCCGCTCGCGGCCGTCGCCGACCCTGAGCCCCTGTCGTTCGCGATCTCCGTCGCGTACCCGATCGGCGACCTCCTGCTCATCGGCATGGCCCTCGGGCTGGTCATGACGACCGGTGCCCGGACGGCGGCATTCCGGCTGCTCGCCGCGAGCCTCGTCGCGATGCTCGTCGCCGACCTCGAGTTCGGGCTCCAGACGCTCGAGGGCACGTACGTCGACGGCGGGATGCTCGATGGGCTGTGGCTCGTCGCCTATCTGCTCTTCGCCTCGTCCGCCGTTCATCCGACGATGGCCGGCCTGTTCGAATCACGGCCCGTCGCGATCACCCTCCTGAGCCCGGCGCGCCTCGCGCTGCTCGCGGTCGCGATGCTCGTCGGGCCGTCGCTCCTGGCGCTCGGCCGCTCGGGCGGGGACGCGACCGTCCTCGTGGTGGCCGCCGCGACGGCGATCCTCTCCGTCCTCGTCCTGGCCCGGCTCGCCGGGATGGTCCGGCTCCTCGACCGCGACATCGAGCGGCGCAAGGCCCTCGAGGCGCAGCTGTCGTTCCAGGCGTTCCACGACCCACTGACCGGGCTTGCGAACCGCCGGCGGTTCATGACCGCGATCGGCGATGCGCTCGCCGCACCGGCCGGCGTCGCGGTCCTGTTCCTGGACCTCGACGACTTCAAGGACATCAACGACAACATGGGCCACGACGCCGGCGACGCATTGCTGTCCGCGGTCGGCGAGCGGGTCATCGCCGCGGTCCGGCCGGGCGACCTGGCATGCCGGCTGGGCGGCGACGAGTTCGCGGTGCTCCTGCCCGGCACCGACTCGATCGAGGACGCCGAGCAGGTCGCCGAGCGGCTGGTCGAGACGCTGGCCGCACCGGTGGAGATCGAGGGCGTCATGGTCCGCGTCCCCGCGAGCGTCGGCGTGGCGATCCGGGCCCCGGAGCAGTCGATGGCCGTGGACGAGCTCGTCCGGCGAGCCGACATCGCGATGTACCAGGCCAAGGCGCGGGGCAAGCAGCGCTGGGCGAGCTACGGCCCGCAGCTCGAGGCCGCGGCTGAGGAGAGCGCCCGCCGCCTCGTCGCGCGACGCACGGTCCCGGCTGCCTGATCGCCCCCGCGCTCAGCCGGTCTCGAAGCTCCGCTTCGACAGCCCGTAGGCGTAGCCCTCGATCGCGAAGCGCGGGGCATCGTCGGGCCGCGCAACCGCACCGAGCGTCACGAAGAGCGGCGCGAAGTGCTCGACGGTCGGGTGGGCGTACGGCATCCCCGGGGCCTTCTCGCGGAACGCGAAGAGGGTGTCGAGATCGCCGCGGACCAGCGCCTCGCGGGCCCACTCGTCGAAGTCGATCGACCATTGTGGAGCGCCGGGCTTGCCCAGGAAGTACTCGCGGATGAACGGCAGCCCGTGGGTCATGAAGCCGCTACCGACGATGAGCACGCCCTCGTCGCGGAGCGGCGCGAGCCGCCGCCCGACCTCGAAGAGGTGCTCGGGATCCAGGTCCGGCATCGACAGCTGGAGGACCGGGATGTCGGCGTCCGGGTACATCGCCTTGAGCGGCACCCAGGCGCCGTGGTCCAGGCCCCGGCTCTCGCGGTCGAGGACCGGCTCGGTGGGCGGCATGAGGCCCTTGACCTTCGCCGCGAGCTCCGGGGCGCCGGGCGCGTCGTACGTCATCTCGTAGTAGTGCTGGGGGAAGCCGTAGAAGTCGTAGACGAGTGGCACCGGTCGCGTCGCCGAGATCGCCATCGGGGCGGTCTGCCAGTGGGCGCTCACGATGAGGATCGAGCGCGGGCGCGGGATGCCGGCCGCCCAGCCGGCGAGCTGGCCCATCCAGGCCGCGTCCTCCAGGAGCGGGGGAGCGCCGTGGCCGAGATAGAGCGCCGGCATGGTGCCGTTCGGCTCGGTGGCGGAGGGTGGGTTGGTGGGCTGTTCGATCATCGGGACTCCGGGGCGCTCGCGGATCGCTACCAGCGTACGACGCCGGGCCGTCGCGGGACCCGGCGTCGGATGCGGGCTCAGGCGGCGAGAGCCGCCTCGGGGGCGTTGACGAGCACGAACGCGGTGTTCCACGACCCGCCGGTCCGCAACTGCAATGCGATGTTGAGCCACGCCATGGCCTCGAGGCCGCGGGCGTCGGCGAGCCGGCCGGCATCGACCGGCCGGAGCCCGATCGATCGGGAGAGCTCGGCGACCGTTGCCTTCGCGTCGGCGTCATCGCCGGCGTAGAGGCCGTCGACGGTTCGGCCACCGGCTGTCGGGTCCGCCTGGACGCTCGCGAAGAGCGTGTTGAACGCCTTCACGACGCGCGCGTTTGGGGCCGCGGCCGCCACGCGCTCGGCACCGGACGGTCCGCCGTCGGTCGCGAGCCCGCTGTAGTCGGGCTTGAGCGGGTTCGTGACGTCCACGAGGACCTTCCCCGCCGATGCGGCCGCGATCTCGCTCGCGACCGCCTCGACCTCCGCGAACGGGATGGCGAGGACGATGACGTCGGCCGCGGTCGCGGCCTCGACGGCGTCCCCGGCTGCGCTCGCTCCCAACCCTGTGGCGATGGTCTGCGTCTTCGCGGCGTCCTGGGCGGCGAACGTCACGTCGTGGCCGGCGCGGGTGAAGGCGCCGCCGAGGGCCGAGCCCACGTTGCCGGTGCCGATGATCGCGATCTTCATGGTCGAGTCTTCCTGTTCATTCCCCGTCCGGAGTGGGTCCGGACCGGCTATCATTTGGCTGAAGGCCAATTGTTGTTGCCTCCGCAAATACTGTGGCACAGAGTTGGCCGGAGGTCAAGTACTTTGTCTGTGGAAAAAGCACACGTTGCGCCGCAGGACACGGCGACGCGCCGCCCCGACGTCGGCGGGGAGGTCCGCCGGTGGCGCCTGACGCGCCAGCTGACCCTCGCCCAGGTCGGTGACTTGAGCGGCCTGAACGTGGGGTACCTGTCGCAGATCGAGAACGGCAAGGCCGTTCCGTCGCTCGACGCGCTCGTCGCGATCGCCGCGGCCCTCGAGGTCCCGATCGCGTGGCTGTTCCTCGATTCCGCGCCCGCGCCCCGGGTCGTGCGAGCCACCGAGCGACCCCGCGAGACGATGCCGGAAGGCGGCGCGATGGAGGAGGTCGACGGCGGCACGGCTCGCGACGTCCGGATCCTCGAGGCGGTGGTGCCGCCGGGCTCGTCGACCGGGGTCCACGCCCACACCGGGGACGAGCACCACGTGATCCTGACCGGTCGCTGGCGGATGTCGCAGGGCGACGAGACCTTCGAGGTCGGGCCCGGCGACTACGTGGCATGGGATCCCACGATCCCGCACGACGTCGAATGCCTCGGGCCGGAGGTCGGCCGGATGCTCGTCATCTACCCGCGCCACCGCCGCGGCCCGGACGCACGACCGGCGGCGCAGCCGTGAGCCGCGCCGCACGTTTCTCGATCGCCCCGGTCCGGAGCCTCGGCCTCGAGCACCCGGCCGAGATCGTGCTCACGGAGCGGGGCGTCGCCGAGGACCGGCGGTTCTACCTCATCGACGACGATGACCGGCTCGTCGACCGCCTCGTGGTCGGGGCGCTCGTCCAGGTCGCCGCCCACACCGACCCGGCGGGCGAGACCCTGCGGCTCGACTTCCCGGACGGGACCTCGATCGAGGGCGACGTCCGCCTCGGGGCCGCGATCGAGACCCCGATCTACAGCCGCACCGGCGTCGGCCACCTCGTCGAGGGTCCATGGGCCGAGGCCCTCGCCCCGATCGCCGGCCGTCGCGTGCGACTCGTGCGCTGCGACCAGGTCGGTGGGACGCGGCGCGGCAACTCGGCGTCGCTCGTCAGCCAGGGCTCGCTCGACGAGCTTGCCCGCCAGGCGGGCGTCGACGCCGTGGATGCCCGCCGATTCCGGATGCTCATCGACCTCGACGGGACGGTGCCGCACGAGGAGGACGAGTGGATCGGGCACCGGATCGGGATCGGCGAGGCCGTGCTCCAGGTGACCGGCCGCGACGGGCG
>DASUMJ010000312.1:0-4434 GCA_036277775.1 Candidatus Limnocylindrales bacterium | reverse complement strand
GTGAAGGCCACGCTCGCCGGCCGCCCAGTTGCCGAGGTCCCGACGACATGGCGCGACCGGACCGCCGGGGAGAGCCGCTTCCGGCTCCGGCAGTGGCTGCCCCACTACCTCCGCTGGTACCTCGTCGCCCTCCGGGGTCGGTTCCGGCTCAGGCGCCGCCGCTGATCGCCTCCGACGGGGGCTCCTCCCGCCGGAGCCCCAGCAGGGTCGCCACGAAGCAGCCGGTGATCGCCACGGATCCGGCGATGCCGATCGCGCCGTCGACCGGGATCACCGATCCCGGCAGTCCCTCCGGCGGCACCGCCGCGACGAGGTTCAGGATCACCGCGGTCGAGAGCACGAGCCACGTCCCGACGGCCAGGCGGTCCGGCCAGCAGAGGACGAGGAAGACGAGCGCGGCGTAGCTGTAGCGCTCGTGCATCGCGGTCAGCCCGACGAACGCCGCGAGGCACGCGGCCGCCAGGCCCCAGGCCAGCCCCGCCGGGGTGGGGCGGCGCCAGACCCAGCGGAACACGGCCGCACCGAGGAGCCCCGCGATCGCGACGCCGACCCATCGAAGCGTGACGGCTCCCATGTTCGGGACGTTGTCGGCCACGAGCTGGCCGCCGCCGGCGAGCTCCTGGAAGATCCACCAGGGGTTCCAGGCCCGGAGCGACAGGACCGCGAAGAGGTCCGTGTACCAGGCGAGGTTCGAGAGGTACCGCTCGATTCCCCCGCTGGCGACGAACGGCGCCCACAGGATCGCGGCCGTCGCCACGGCGACCAGTCCCGCCCGGACGGAGCCCGCCAGCCCGAACCGCCGGAGGTAGTACGCGGCGAACGGGATCGCGAGGACGAGCGCCTGCGGCTTCGTCATCAGCCCGATCGCGATCGCGACGGCCGCCCAGCCGGGCCGGCCCCGGACGACGAGCGCCCAGCCCACGAGCATCGGCAGGACGTAGAGCGACTCGAACTGGACCCACCACGCGGAGATGTACCAGACGGCCGGGCTGAGGAGGATCGCGAGGGCGCCGGCGACGGCCCAGCGGGGACGGGCACGGAGCGCGTACCCGACGATCCCCGCCAGGGCCAGGTCGGCCACGGTCGCCGGCAGCTTCAGGAGCGCCAGGGCGGTCGGGTCGGTCGTCGTCGCACCGGCGAGTCCCGGCCACGCGATCCCCATCGCCCACCAGATCCACGGCAGGACCGGCGGGAACGAGATCGGCTGGTCGTACGCCCTCGTCAGCCCGTGCGCCTGGATCCACTGGGCCCAGGCCAGGAAGTCGATGACGTCGCCCGCGAACCCGGGCCGCGGCAGGAGGATCGCGCGGATCCCGACGGCGAGCGCCAGCCCGAGCGCCAGCGCGAGCCACTCACGCCGGCCGAGGCTGCCCTCGCGGCCCTCCGCGGGGCCGCCGAGGCGGCTCGTGGGTTGGGCGCTCAGGCCCGCAGCGTGTGCCAGTACCGCTCCGCGGCGCCACTGACGCCGCCGAGCTCCGCCGTCTTCGCGCCGTAGGCCCGGACCGCGGCGGCCATCTCGCGCTCGCCCCCGAAGAGGCGGTCGAGCTGGCTCTCGTAGAAGGCGATGCCCCGGATCTTGCGTTCGAGCTGGTCGCCGATCCCGGCGTACTCCGGCGTCAGGACCACGTCCCGCGGCAGCCCGTCGAGCGTGCCTTCCGGCAGCTGGTCGAGCCGATCGAACCCGGACCACCAGGCGTAAGGGAAGTCCTCGTAGAAGACGACGTTGCCCGTCCACTCGGGTCCCGGCATCACCCAGCGGCGTCGCTCCGCGAGGAGCGCGATCCCGACGTCGCGACAGAGCTGATGATCGACGTGGTTGCCCACGCCCAGCGGCAGGTAGACCGTCTGGGGCTCGAGGCGGGCGATCTCGCTCCGGATGCGGGCGGCGGGCGCCTCGTCGTCGATCCGCGGCGCGCCGAGCAGCTGGTCGTCGCCCTCGTAACCGCGGAAGACGGCGTCCGGCAGGTCGAGGAAGACGACCGAGGCCTCGGCGAAGTAGGCGTACAGCTCGTCCTCGACCCGGCGGCGGGCCATGACGTCGCCCGCGGCCGCGACCTCGACGATCTCGTCGGTCAGGATCGCGCCCTGCGTCGGAACGTCGTCGATGAGCACCTGGCCGGCGAGCGGCCGGTTCCGGATGCTCGCCCGGCGATACCACGAGGAGCGCTGCCAGAACCGCTTGGCGGCGGCGTCCGCGTCCTCCTGCGTCGCGTCGAGCCGGTCCGACTCCGCGGCCCACGGCGGCGCGGCCTCGGGACCGATGTCGGTCGGGTAGTCGGCCCGGATCACCGCCCGGTTGAAGGCCTCGGTGTTCGGCCAGAGGGTCTTCGACCCGAAGCCGAGCGCCTCGCGCTGGTAGGGGGTCAGGGACGAGCCGGCCCCGCTGCCCGAGAAGACCGTCAGGATCGTGACCTGCTGGCCGAGCTCGCGGAGGCTCGCGACGAGCCCGCCGCAGGAGAGCGCGATGTCATCGGGGTGGGGGGCGACGAAGACGTGGGACATGGCCGGCCGAGTATACCGACCGGCTACCCGCGATCGCCGGGCTCCGCGAACCCCTCGCGACCGACGAGCGGCACGAAGACCACGCCGCCCTCCGAGGTCTCCGTCCAGTCCGTCGGGCCGCGTCGCTCGACGACGAGGAGCTCCTGCTCCCAGCGGCCCCCGACCGGGACGACGAGCCGCCCCCCGATCGCAAGCTGTTCGCGGAGCGATGCCGGCACGGCGGGCGCGGCGGCGGTGACGATGATCCCGTCCCATGGGGCGCCGCCCGGATCACCGAGGCTGCCGTCCCCGACCCGCACGGTCACGTTCCGGATCCCGAGTGCCGCGAGGCGGTTCTGGGCCGCGGCGGCCAGGTCGGGGAACCGCTCGATCGAGGTGACCTGGGCGCCGAGTCCGGCAAGGACGGCGGACTGGTAGCCGGACCCGGTGCCGATCTCGAGGATCCGGTCGCCCGGCGCCACGCGGAGGAGCTCCGACATCCGGGCCACGATGTACGGCTGGCTGATCGTCTGGCCCGCGTCGATCGGAGCCGCCGCGTCCGCGTAGGCGAGGTCGCGATGGCGGGCCGGCATGAACTGCTCGCGCGGCAGCTCGCCCATGATCGCCAGGACGCGCTCGTCGGCGATCCGCCGGGAACGGAGCTGCGTCTCGACCATCGCGCGCCGAGCGCGGGCCTCGCGGGTCTCGTTCTGGCGAGCCACCCGTCGAGGATAGCCCCGCCGGATCAGGACGCGGCGGGGGTCGGCGTTGCGGCCGGCGTCGCGGCCGGCGTGGCCGTCGGCAGCGGCGCGGGGGTGGTCGACGCGGCGGGTGAGCCGCTCGCCGCGGGCGAGCCGCTCGCGGCCGGAGACCCGCTCGGCCCTGCGGTCGGGGACGGGGTCAGGCTCGGGACCGGCGTCGGCGTCGGGATCGGGCTGAGGAAGCCGCCTTTCCCGAGCACCATCCCGTTCAGCAGGATGAGCCCGAACACGAGGATCGTGAGGAGCACGAACCACGAGGACGCCCGGTCGGTGATCCGGAGCGACGGGTCGATCGGGATCTGCGTCCGCTCCGCGGCCCGGGCCGCTCGTCGTTCGCTCGGGGAGAGCCCGCGATCGCGCTGGACCGCGATGACCGTCTCGGCCCGGGCAAGCTCGGCCTCCGCGTCGGCCTCCTCCGCCTCGATGGCGGCCTCCTCGGCCTCGTCGATCTCGTCGAGCTGCCCGGCGTCGGACGTCTCGTCGAGGTCGGCGCCATCGTCGGCGGCATCCGCGGGGACCTCGGCCGCCTCGTCGAGGGGGCGGTCGGCCTCGGTCTCGTCGGTCGGCCCGTCAGGCGCGTCGTTCGGTCGCTCGCTCATTGGGGGTCGCGGATCTCCAGGCTGGAACCGGCCGGCGTCGATGGCCCGGCCGCGCGCCAGTGTACGCGAACGCCCCGGCGAGCCGCCCCGCGGTCCGCGTCAGGCATCGCGCACCGCGGGGATGAGGAGGCCCACGAGACCCGCCGCGACCGTGACCAGCCCGAACACGCCGAGCACCGGCGCCGCACCGAACGCCTGGCCGAGGATCCCGCCGACCCCCATCGCGAGCATCATCGATCCGGAGACCATCGAGAATCGGAGGCCCAGGAGCCGGCCCATCAGCTCCTGCGGCGTGCGCCGCTGGACGAGCGTCTGGCTGGGGATGACGAAGGCGAGGTTGCCGACCCCGGCCCCGAACGCCAGTCCGATGGCGACCCCGAGATGACCGGTCAGCGCGAGCGCGGCGACGCAGGCACCGGTGAAGGCATAGCCGACGATGATCAACCGGCCGAGCGCGAGTCGGGCGCCGAGCAGGCCAATGGCAAAACCGCCGATGAGGTTGCCGGCGCCGATGGCACCCTCGATGAATGAATACGCGGCGCCGTCGGCGAGGCCGCCCGTGTCGATCGAGTCCTGGGCGTAGACCGGGGTCA
>DASUMJ010000311.1:0-6703 GCA_036277775.1 Candidatus Limnocylindrales bacterium | reverse complement strand
ACAGGGACCTCCTATCTCGACGCCGTCCTCGCCGACAACCCGCTCGCCTACTGGCGCCTGGGGGAGGCCTCCGGGACCCTCGCCGACGACGCCGTCGGCTCGGCCAACGGCACCTACACCGGGGGCTTCACGCTGGGCCAGCCGGGAGCCTTGACGGGTGACCCCAACACGGCCGTCCTCCTCAACGGCACGACCGGCTACGTCCGGGCGCCGCAGCTCAGCCTGCCGGGCACGATCACCCTGGAGGCCTGGGCGAGGCCGACGGCCTACCCCGGCGATTCGGCGCTCGTCGGCCAGTGGAACGGGGCGTCCGGCTCGATGCTCTACGTGACCTCCGACTTCGGCGGCCGGGTCCACATGTGGGTCAACGGCGCCAGCATCTTCGCGCCCGCCCCGCCGGTCGGGGCCTGGCACCACTACGTCGGGACGTACGACGGCACGAACGCCCGGATCTACATCGACGGCGCGCTCGCCGCCGGCCCGACGCCCCTCGCCGGCCCGCTCACGACTGCTCCTCGCTTCTTCGAGATGGGCACCTACAACAACGGCGGCGGCGGCAAGTTCAACGGCCGGATCGACGAGGTTGCCGTCTACTCGAGCGCCCTCAGCGCCAGTCGGATCCAGGCCCACTACCTGATCGGTTCGACGGGCCCCTAGGCGCGGGGACGAGCGGGAGGAGCGACAGGGTCCCGTCGCGGCTGCGTGGGCGGTCGCGCGATGCCGGGGGCTGGACCGTCTTCGAGCCGCGATCGTCGAGCTCGACCTCAACCCGGTGATCGCCGGCCCGGCCGGCGCCCTCGCGGTCGATGCGCTCGTCGTCGTCGGTGGTGCCACACTTCCGGGGTGACCCAGGGCCGACCTCCGCGGACCGCCGCCGACCTCCTCGTCGAGTGCCTCCTCGCGGAGGGCTGCGAGTACGTCTTCTCGGTGCCGGGCGAGGAGACGATGGACGTCCTCGACGCGCTGTCGCGGACCGACCGGATCCGGCACGTCACGACCCGGCACGAACAGGGTGCCGCGTTCATGGCCGACGTCCACGGCCGCCTCACCGGCAGGGCCGCGGTCGCGATGGCCACGCTCGGCCCCGGTGCCACGAACCTCCTCACCGGCATCGCCGACGCCTTCCTCGACCGCGCGCCGATGGTGGCGATCACCGGCCAGGCCGGCTCGGACAAGCTCCACAAGGAGGCCCACCAGGTCGTCGACATCGTCCGGATGTTCCAGCCGGTCACGAAGTGGAACACCCGGGTCGATCGCGTCGATGCGATCCCGGAGATCGTCCGGAAGGCGTTCCGCGTCGCGACGCTTGCGAAGCCCGGCCCCACGCACATCGAGCTGCCCGAGAACATCGCTGCCATGGCCCCGGAGTCCGGCGACGCGATCCAGCCGCTCACACCCGGCCGGACCTACTTTCCCGAGCCCACCGACGAGGCGATCGAGCACGCCGCCGGCCTCCTCGCGGAATCCGAGCGCCCGATCATCCTGGCCGGCAACGGCGTCCTCCGGCGGCACGCCTCCGATGCCCTCCGGGCCCTCGCGAAGGGCCTCCACGTCCCGGTCGCCGCGACGTTCATGGGCAAGGGCGCCATCGACGATCGTTCGCACCTTTCGCTCATGGCAGTCGGGCTCCAGGCCCGGGACCACGTCCTGACCGGGTTCGACCGGGCCGACCTCGTCGTCTGCGTCGGGTACGACCTCGTCGAGTACGCGCCGGCTCGCTGGAACCCGGACGGCTCGAAGCGGATCATCCACATCGACACCCAGCCGGCCGAGGTCGACGCCGCGTACCAGCCGGAGGTCGAGCTCGTCGGCGACATCGACGGCGCGCTCCACCGGCTCCTCGAGGCGGTCCTGCCGCGCGGGATCGGCGGCCGCGACGCGTCGGCGCGGCACGCCGCCAAGGAGATCCTCGTCAACGCCGATCTCCGGACCTCGCTGCTCGAGGACCTCCGGGCCGGCGAGGCGGACAGCGGCTGGCCGATCAAGCCGCAGCGCGCCCTCCTGGAGCTGCGCCGGGCGCTCGGCCCGCACGACATCGTCGTCAGCGACGTCGGGGCCCACAAGGTCTGGGTCGCCCGGCTCTACCAGGCCTACGAGCCGAACACCGTGATCATCTCGAACGGGTTCGCCGCGATGGGCATCTCGCTGCCCGGGGCGATCGCCGCGAAGCTCGTCCACCCCGACCGGAAGGTCGTGGCGCTGTGTGGCGACGGCGGGTTCCTCATGAACTCGCAGGAGCTCGAGACCGCGAAGCGCATCGGCACGAACGTGGTCGTCGTCGTGTGGCGCGACGACGGCTACGGGCTCATCGACTGGAAGCAGCGGAACGAGTTCGGGAAGCCGTTCGGCGTGGAGTTCGGGAACCCCGACTTCGTCGACTACGCCCGGTCCTTCGGGATCGCCGGCTACCGCCCGGCCTCGGCCGACGACCTCTACCCGACCCTGATGCGGGCGCTGGAGGTCGACGGGCCGGCCCTCGTCGAGGTCCCGATCGACTACCGCGAGAACCTCCGCCTGACCGAGCGGCTGGGGTCGCTGTCCGTCATGGCCTAGGGCCCTGCGGCCGACCGGCCCCCGACCCGCCGCGGCCTGCCCCTACGACCGGACCGATCGGGGCAGTACCAGCGACCGAGCCGGCAGCGGCAGGCGGGCCACTATGCTTGCCGGCCATGGCAACGGCAGACGATGTCCTGGGCGGCCGCTACCGCCTCGAAGGGCCGCTGGGCGCGGGTGGGATGGCGACCGTCCATCGTGCGTACGACCTCCTGCTCGGCCGCCAGGTCGCGGTCAAGATCCTCGCCTCGAACGTGGCCGCCAGCCCGGCGCACCTCGAGCGGTTCGGGCGCGAGGCCCGGGCGATGGCGACGATCACGCACCCGAACCTCGTCGCGATCTACGACGTCGGCTGGACGGACGACCAGACCGGCCGGCTGCCGTTCCTCGTCATGGAGCTGGTCTCGGGAGGGACGCTCGCCCAGCGGCTCGCGGCCGACGGACCGCTCGATCCCCCAGCGGTCGTGGCCCTCGTCGAGGCGCTGGCCTCGGCCCTCGATGCGCTCCACCGGGCCGGCATCATCCACCGCGACGTCAAGACCCAGAACGTGCTGCTCGCGGAGAACGGTCCGAAGCTGGCGGACCTCGGGATCGTCCGGGTGGACGATCCGTCCGACCCCGATGCGGCCGCCCTCACGGTCAGCGGCTCGATTCCGGGGACGCTCCGGTCGCTCGCGCCCGAGGTGATCTTCGGCCAGCCGGCCGGGCCCAAGTCCGATGCCTACGCCCTCGCCATGGTCGCCTACGAGGCCATCACCGGGCGATCGCCCCGCCCGGCGTTGACCCTCGGTGAGCTCGTCCAGGGAGCGTGGCAGCCGCCGACCCCCGTCTCGGAGGCGAGGCCCGAGCTCGGCACGGCCTTCGATGCCGTCTTCGCCGCTGCGCTCGACCTTGATCCGTATCGGCGCCTCGAGCCCCTCGCCTTCGCCGCCGAGCTGTGGGAGGCCGTCACCGCGTGGGCAGCCTCGCCCGCCGGAGGCGCGCCCGCTGGCCCGGCCATCGCGGGTTCGTCGGTCGTCCCGGAGCCGAGCACGGCCCCAGCTCCTGACGAGCCTGCCGACGTCGCCGTTCCCGTCACGGCCGCGCTTCCCGCTGCTGCCGCCGCCGATCTGGACGCTGACACGATGGCGGACACCGGCGCCGCGCTGACGGACGTCGCGGCGCTGTCGGGCGTCGCGCGGCTCAACCCGGCGGCGTTCCGGCGCGAGGACGCCGCGATGGCCGCCGACCGACCGCCCCCGGCCCGAGCGACGAGGGATGGTGACCCGGGGTTCCGCGTCCTGGCGGCGCTCGGGGTCCTCGTCCTCGCGCTCGGCGGGATCGTCCTCGCGTTGCTCCTCCTCAGGCCAGGCTCCGAGACTGGCGCACCGACGCCGGGCCCCTCCGGCTCCGGAACCCCTTCGACCGCCGGGCCGAGCTCGACCGTTGCGCCGACCTCAACCCCGACATCCGCGGCCACGGACGACATCGCCGCCGAGGCGCGGCGTGCGCTCGCCGCCGTCAGGACGGCCATCGAGGCGGCCCGCGGCGGCAAGGACGGGCTGAACGGCTCTGAGGCGAACGAGCTCGTCGCCCTCGCCGACGAGGTCGGGCGCGCGCTCGACGCCGGGGACTTCGGCACGGCGAGCGGTCGTGCCGATCGGCTGGCGGATCGCGCGGAGAAGGTGAGTGACGACCTCGACAAGCGTCGTCGCGAGGCACTCAAGGCTGCCATCGAGGACCTCCGGGCATCGATCCCCCCGGCCTGATCCCGACTCCGCCGGTGCCGCCGCCCCGCGGTCGGCCAGGAACCGTCACCGTTCGGTCATCGAATGCACCGTACGATCCCGGCATGGGACCTCTCCACGGCCGCCGTCGACTCGCCGTCCTGTGCCTGACCGTCATCGTTGCCGGCTGCGGCGGGGGTGCCTCGCCGGCATCGACCTCGACGCCCATGGCGACACCGTCGGCCCCGCCGACGCCCGCCGCCAGCCCCGACCCGACGGACGAGGCCACCGCGCCGCCGAGCCAGGCCCCAACCCCCGAGCCCGTCCGCGCCTGGACCCGGCTCTCCCCCGGCGGCGAGACGCCCGCGGCCCGCGAGGATCACACCTGGACCGTCGACGAGGCCGGCGAGGTTGCGTACCTCTTCGGCGGCCGTGACGGCTCGACTGTCCACGGCGACCTCTGGGCCTACGACCTCGCGGCGGACGCGTGGCGGCGGCTCGCACCCGTGGGTGCGGCGCCGGCGGCCCGGTTCGGCCACGAGGCCGGCTGGATCCCGGGCTACGGGCTCGTCGTCTTCGGCGGCCAGGCCGGCTCGACGTTCTTCGGCGATCTCTGGCTGTTCGACCCGGCGACCGGCACCTGGACCGAGCAGCCGCGGGCGGGCGACGTCCCGGTCGCGCGGTACGGCAGCTGCTCGGCGGTCAGCCCGGACGGCCTCTTCTGGATCTCGCACGGCTTCACCGCCGACGGGGCCCGCTTCGACGACACGAAGGCGTACGACATCGAGATCGGTCGGTGGCTCGAGCAGACGCCCTCGGACGAGCTGCCGATCCGGCGCTGCCTGCATGTCTGCTGGTGGACCGCCGACGGGCGGCTCGCCCTCTACGGAGGCCAGACGAACGGCGACTCGGCGCTCGGCGACCTCTGGTCGATGCTGCCGCTCGGGAGCGGCGAGGCGCGGACCGGCTGGGAGTCGCTCGGCAACCCGTTGCCGGTCGATCGGAACATGGTCGGGGCGGCGCGGGTCGGGGAGGACACGCTGCTCTTCGGCGGCCGGGACGGCGACGGGCGGGCGCTCGGCGACCTCGTCCTGGTCCGCGGCGAGGAGGCGGCCTTTGGTTCGATCGCGGTGACGGGCACGCCGCCGGCGCCGCGCTGGGGCGCGTCCGTCATCCACGACGCGTCTCGCGCGCGCATGCTCCTCTATGGCGGAACGGACGGCTCGGCGAACGCCGAGGTATGGGAGATCTCCGGCTTCTGAGGCGCGCCGTTCGGGCCGGCGCGAAGGCCGACGCTGCCATCTCTGGGCCCGCCGCCGCACTGCACGACTGCACCGGACCGTACCGAACCGTGGCACCTCGGTGCGCCCGCGCACCGATGTCGCGCAGATGACAATCCGACTGGTGCAAAAGTACTTGTGCGGGCAGGACTTTCGGTTCACAGTGCGGCACTCACGGCGTTCGGCAGGGGAACTTGGCCGGGTCGGATGCGCCGTGAAGCAACGTCGAGGAGCGAAGCTCCGGGGGGTTGGGCCCGAAGCTTCTCGCGCTGCACCACCCGGGGGAGGGAGGACGAGCGCGCGCGTGCCCGGCGTTTGGCCTGCGAGGGGGCAGGCCTGATCCCTCGGCGTCCTCAAACCTGAGCTTCGGCGTGACCGCGACCGGACCCCGTACCTCCGTGCGCGCGTGTCAGCCCATCGTCCATCCGTTCTTTGGAGGGGAAACATCGTGACTGCACGAGAACTCAAGCGGAGGATCCCCCGCAAGTCGGCGATCGGCATCGGCTTGATGGGCCTGATGCTCGTCGTCGCTTCGGCCTTCGCCGTCCATGACGACGAGTTCCAGCTCGACCGCAACACAGCTGACGACGATCCGCCGATCGGCGGAGCCGCGTTCGCCGCCAACATCTGGGACTGGGAGAACTTCTTCGTCGACCCCAACGTCGCAGAGACAGGGGCCGGCAATTTTCCTCCTGGCGTGATCCCGGCCAATTCGGGCTTCACCGACGTCGAGTTCGTCGAGGACTGGTCCCTCGTCGATGGGGTCTATCAGACGAGCGACCCCACGACGTTCACCCAGTCCAAGGACATCGAGAACATCGGCAGCACCGACGGCTGGCGATGCAAGGCGGCCAATCAGGTCACGAACAAGGGCGACATCACGAACACGTACGTGGCCGTCTACGAGAAGAACGGCAAGAAGATCCTGTACTTCGGCATGGAGAAGGACCAGGACAGCGGCTCGAACAACGTCGGGCTGTGGCTCCTCCAGGACGGCACGATCGCCTGCGCCGGCGGCGGCTCGGGCAACGGCAATGCCTTCACGGGCACCCACAGGGTCGACGACATCTTCCTCGTCTCCGAGTTCACGAACGGCGGCGGCGTCAGCAACATCAAGGCCTACAAGTGGGTCGCCGACATCGACCCGAAGCCGAACGTCACGAC
>DASUMJ010000310.1:0-4216 GCA_036277775.1 Candidatus Limnocylindrales bacterium | reverse complement strand
GGCTCGACGCCGAGCCGCGGGAGCAGGTCGTCGCGGCGCATGGGCAGCCTCCTCCGTCTCGCGTCAGCCCAGGCGCCAGAACGGGCCCGTCAGGCCGAGCCGGTCGAGGATCGCCTGGCTCTGGTCGCGGGTGCGCGGACGCCAGTCGGGCGACAGCCGATCGCCCCACCACGCGGCGGCCAGCTCGGCCAGCGTCGTGATCGGTATGGTGGCGCCGGGCTCGCGTCCGGCGAGCCAGCGTTCGACGTGTGCTTCCGACCGGAAGAGCAGCATCGTTCCTCAGGTGAAGCCGATGTCGGCCCACCACCGCGCGGCCGGCACGAGGACGTGCCAGATCGGCGAGGGGTCGTCGGGCCGGCCGTCCCGGACGTCGACCTCGATGGGAGCGTGGCAGTCGGGGCAGTGGGTCTCGAAGCGACTGTCGACGTGGAGCGCGGCCCCGATCCCGAAGGCATCCCAGGCGCAGTTGGCGTACCACGAGCGCCCGTCGGCCTCGACGCGGAAGTCGGTCGGTCGAGCGGCGAAGGGGTTGGCCATCCGGATCTCGCCCGCGGCATCGAGGACGAGGGCGTGGGCCTCGTGGAGTCGACCCCATGCGCCACGGACGTCGTCCTCCCCCACCCCGGTGGCCGCGGCCGCCTCGGCGACGGTCGGCGCTCGCCCGAGCTCGACGAAGCGTCGGTACGTCGCGTTCCGGAGGTCGATGTCGGCCTGGTCCACGTCGGGATCATAGGGCGCTGCGCGGCGCCGGGCCGCCGATCCATCGCCGCGGGACGACCGATCGTCCGGTGGTCGCTGCCCGCGCTCCTGCTCCCGGTCGCCGTCTACCTGCTCACCCGCGCCGTCGCCGCCCAGCTCGGGGCCTGAGTTGCCACTGGGTTGGGGGTCGGGCGACCCGGTTGAGGATGGCGCCTAGGGATGCTCGACGTACCGGGCGCGCCAGGCAGGAGGCTCGAAGGGTTCGGCGAAGTAAGTGGTCTCGCGCCAGATCTGGCCATCCTTGACGGTCAGGAAGGCGATCCAGTGCCACGTCTTCTGGTCGGGATACTTGAGCGTGCCCGTGATCTGGAACTGGTCGCCCGAGCCTGACACGTTGACCAGGGTGAAGGCCGGCCAGGATGGAGCGGCCAGGAGCTGGTCGTCCGCTCCGATGATGCGGCCGATGGACGGCGCCTCCCCGCCCAGGCCGGGGTAGTTCTCGATCATCGCCCTGCGGTTCGCCCGTCCCCGAATTCGCTCACCGGACTGCGGCATGTCGAGGAGGTAGTCGTCGTGGATCAGGCCGTCCATCGCATCGAAGTCATTCGTGGCGTTGGCGTGCGCGAATGACTCGACCACGGTGCGATTGCTCACGTTCGCGATCCTCCGAGTGGGCGAGAAGTGAAGCACGAACGCCCGACGACGTCACCTCGCGTCGGCGGTTGTCGATGACCGCAGGGTGAAGCCGTCGTCCGCCGAGGCCGCCGAATTCGACAGCCCCACGCTCCCGTGGGAGGATGAGGTGCGTCGGGAGCCGCTGCGGATTGAATTTGCCTCCCACCCACCGGGAGTGCATCACCATGCAGCTGTTCCGTCACGTCGTGCCCATCGTCGCCCTGGTCCTGCTGGTGGGTGCCTGCGGGACCACCGCGGGAGGCACGCCCACCGCTCCGCCGTCGGCGACGTCGTCCCCGGCCAGCGAGGCCCCGACGGACGCCACGCCCGCGCCCACGGCCACCGCCGCGGCACCGACGACCACGCCCGTCTCCCTCGCGGATCTCGGTGGGACCTGGACGCTCGTGGCGAGCAACCCGCACGTCGTCGCGGCGACGGGCGGCCATGCCGGTGGCAGCATCGTGATCTCGGGCGACCGATACACGTTCACCGCCGGTGACTACAGCTCGGACGCGCCGATCGAGTTCAGCGGCACAGGAGACGTAACCTGTACCGCGTCAAGTTGCAGGATCGATGGGGTGCCGCTGCACCACGTCTTCCTCGTCGATGGCCAGCTGGCCATCCTGAACGCGGCCATGCTGACGCCCCTCGGCTCGTTCGGTGACACGTGCGCCGGCTGGGAGGACATCCCCGACGGCGGCGTCATCACCGTCCTGGAGACCGGCACCGTGGCCGGGGTCGAGGTTCCGACGGTGCTCCGCTTCGCCGATGGCGATGCGGGCGGCGTCGGCGCGGCATGCGAGTCCGGCAGCCACACGGTGGCCTGGGACGTGACGGCCACGCGCCAGCCGTAGGCGTTCCGGAGCACTCCACGACGCGGGCTGCCGGGAGATCGCCCCCTTGGGGCCGGGTCGAACGCCGAGGGCCGGCGCGGCCCAAGCCTGACCGCGGCCTGTCACATACCGGTACGGGTGAACATCAGGTGCGTCACCCCGCTCGGTGACGCGGTGGCTTCGATCTCGAAGTCCTTCTCGAGGCCTTCCAGTCCATCCCAGAGGCGTTCGCCCCGGCCCAGCAGGATCGGGACGACCGCGACGTGCATGTGGTCGATGAGCCGGGCAGCCAGGAAGTCGCGGATCACGGTGGGGCCGCCGCCGATCCGCACGTCCAGGCCGCTTGCGGCCTCACGGGCGGTCGCGAGCGCCTCGGCGGGCGGCGTGTCGAGGAAGTGGAACGTCGTGCCGCCCTCCATCTCGATCGACGCCCGCGGGTGATGGGTGAGGACGAAGACCGGCGTGTGGAACGGCGGGTTCGGACCCCACCAGCCCTTCCACTCCTGGTCCTCATGCCATCCGGGCGGACCGAACTTCCCCGAGCCCATGATCTCGGCGCCGACCCCCGGATCGTGGAGCCGGAGGAACGCGTCGTCGATGCCGCCGCTGCCGCCCGGCTGCCCGACCATCTCGTGCCACCATCGGGTGACGAACATCCACTCGTGCAGCCGTTCCCCGGCGTGGCCGAACGGCGCCTCGCGGGTCAGGCCCTCGCCCGTGCCGAAGCCGTCGAGCGAGATCGAGAAGAACTGCACCCTGGCGAGTGACATGGCAGGCGCTCCTCTGTGTGTCGGTCCACGTTCCGCTGCCGCGGGCAGGCCGGCTCTTCCTGGGCGGCCGCGTCGTCAGTCGCCGACGTTGCCGAAGGTCGCCCGCCCGGCCGGGCGATACGTCTGGATCGTCACGCCGGCCGCAGTCGCCGTTGAGCTGAGCAGCTCCAGGTGATGGGCCTGCCCCCGCTCGGGGAACAGCCGCAGGCCGTCGCCCAGGAGGACTGGGTAGACGATGAGGTTGAGCTCGTCGACGAGGTCGCGTTCCAGCAGCCAGCGGAGCAGGACGCCGCTGCCCTGGAGCAGGAGGTCGCGTCCGGGCGCGGACTTCAGCTTCCGGACCGCGGCCTCGACGTCGCCGTGGATGACGTGGGTGTTCTGCCACGTCGGATCCTTGAGCGTGGTCGAGGGAACGTACTTGGGCAGGACGTTGATGCCGTGGGAGACCGGATCGCCGCCGTCATGGTAGGGCCAGTACGCCTCCCAGATGGACCAGGTCGTCCGGCCGAGCAACATCGCGTCCATGCGCTCGTACGCGGCGACGATGAACCGCCCGACCTCCTCGTCCTCGAACGGCGCCAGCCAGCCGCCGCGATCGAACCCGTTACGCCGGTCCTCGTCGGGGCCGCCGGGACCCTGGTACACGCCGTCCAGGCTCAGGAACTCCATGGCGGTCAACTTCACGGTGATGGCTCCTCAAGGGCGAATGACAGGCCTCTCGACCGGAGCTCCTCGTCGAGGATCCGGATCGCCTTGGGCCCGATCCCGTGGATCCGCAGCAGCTCGCTGCGCGTCACGGCCGTCAACCGGTCATACGTCGTGTAGCCGTTGCGGGCGAGCTCTCGAGCGGCGACCTTGCCGATTCGCTCGGGCCACTCGATCGACAACGCATCGTTTCCGGTCGTCACCCCCGATCCTCCGGTGCGGGACGTCCGACGCGAGTCTCGCCGGCGCATCACGGCGCCGGGGTCGCGACGAGGACCGAGTGCGTGCTCGCGGTCGGGCGAATCTCGTCGAGGACGAAGCCGCCGCGCCCGAGCAGCGAGCGCCACTCCCCCTCCGTCCGCTCGCGGCCGCCCGGCATGACGAGCATGTGGAGGTCCGAGATCCGGGCGCCGAGACCCTCGTTCGGCCGACCGACGACTCGCTCCACGACGAAGAGCCGCGACGCCGGGGGTGCGGCCGCTCGGATCGTCCGCAGGATCCGGATCGAGTCCTCGTCCTCCCAGTCGTGGAGGA
>DASUMJ010000309.1:0-3203 GCA_036277775.1 Candidatus Limnocylindrales bacterium | reverse complement strand
GCCGAACTGTTCCCAGACCTTCTCGTGGTCGGCCGGCGCGATGCCGATCCCGCTGTCCGCGACGGCGACCTCGATCTCGCCGGGCGTCGCAAGTCGTGCCGAGACCGTCACCGTCCCGGTCGGCGTGAACTTCACGGCGTTCGAGAGCAGGTTGATGAGGACCTGGATGAGGCGGTCGCGGTCGCCGCGGGTCTGCGGCAGGTCCTCGGGCACGTCGACGACGAGCTCCAGCTCGGTCTGCTCGAACAGGGCCGCGGTCGCCGCGGTCGCCCGCCCGACGAGCTCCGGGATCGCCACCGGCCCGTCGCGCCACTCCAGCCGCCCCGCCTCGATCTTCGCGAGGTCGAGGACGTCGTTGATGAGCGTCGTCAGCCGCTCGCCCTCCGCGACCATGATCCCGAGGTTCTCCGCGACCTGGCGCATCGCCCGCTCGACCTTCGGATCGGCGGCCACGGCATCGGCCGGGACGAGCGGGAAGAGGACCTCCTCGAGGCGCTTGCGGACGAGCTTCGTAAAACCGATGACCGAGGTCAGCGGGGTCCGGAGCTCGTGGCTCACGTTCGACAGGAAATGGCTCTTCGTCTCGGAGGCGGCCTCGGCCGTCGCCCGAGCCGCCTGGGCCTCCTCGATCGCGCCGGCGAGGGCCGCGGTCCGCTGCGCCACCCGACGCTCGAGCTCGGCCTTCTGGGCCTCGACCTCGGCGTAGAGGCCGGCGTTCTCGATCGCCCCGGCGATGAGGCTGCCGAGGGTGTAGAGGAGCGGCCCGTCGTTCGGGCTCAGGTCGCGGCCCGAGACCCGGTTGTCCACGGCCAGGACGCCGACCGTCCGCGATTTCGTCACAAGCGGGGTTCCGAGAAACGACGTGACCTCGAGCGCCGCCGCGAACTGGCGGTTCGGCTCGTACGGGTCCTCGTCGACGTCCTCGAAGAGCATCGGGCCGTCGGCCAGGGCCAGCTGGGCGAGGAGGCTCTCGTCGCCCTCGATCGGCGTCTCGAGGCCGGCCACGAGCGCGGCCATCTCCGGCGAGCCGCCGACGGAGCGGCCCTGGCCGAGGGTCCGGCCCTCGGGGTCGACGAGGAGGATCAGCGCCCGGTCGAAGCGCAGGTGCCTGACGATCGTCTCGAGGCTGAGGTCGACGAGCCGATCGAGGTCGAGCGTCGAGGCGACGGCGACGCCGAGCTCGTTGAGCGTCGTGAGCTCGGCGAGGCGGCCCTTCAGGCTGGCGTTCGCGGCCTCCGTCGCGGCGAGCGTCCGCTCGGTCAGCGCCTGCTGCTCGCGGAGGGCGATCGCGCGTCGCCGGGCGTCGGCGCCGTACAGGACGAGGCCCGCCGGCAACAGCGTCGCGGCGACAAGCGCGACCTGCTCCCAGTAGGGCCCGCGGAGCAGGAAGTACGCGAGGAGGGCGGCGCTCCCGCCGATGCCGAGGAGGAGGGCTGGGAGGCGGCTCGACGTTTCCACCGTCACCCGCGGCTCAGCCGCGGCCGGCGGTCCGGAGCACGGCCTCGTGGGCCCGCGCCTGGTCGATCGTCGGCGCGGTCAGGGCGGCGATCGCGGAGAGGACCTTGAGATCGGCCGCGCGGTACTCGATGGGCTCGGCGCTTGCGGCGCCGACCACGCCGATCCGCTCGCCGCGGACCTTGAGCGGCGCCGCCACGAGCGACGCGGCCCCGCGCTCGGCCTCGGTGGATCGAGGATCCCCGGCCACGTCGTTGACGATCTCCGCCTCGCCGTCGAGCACCGCGCCGAGGATTCCCGCCCCGGCACGGGCCCCGGCGACACCGGGCGGGAGGTCCGCATCGTCGCCCGAGGGCTCGAGGCCGCCGCGGGCGGTCCGGAGGAGCAGGAACCCGGTCCCCCCGGCCGGCAGCCGTCCGGCCTCACGGACCGCGACCGCCGCCACGGCTGCGACCTCGAGGGTCGTCCCGATCTCGCCGGCGAGGTCGTAGATGAGGTTCAGCTCGCGATACCGCTCGAGCGCCTCCTGGGCGAGGGACCGCTTGTCGTGCTCGCGCGCGGCGGCGTAGCCGAGAACCGCCGCGACTGCCGCCGCGATGCGGCCGCCGTCGACCCAGCCGACCGGTGCTCCCTCGAGGAGGATCGGGTATCGCTGGCGCTCCGAGGCGATCGCGCCCGCGGGGCCCGATCCCTCCCGGTGGAGGATCACCTCGCCCTCGGCATCGGTGACGACGACGCGGGCGTCCGTGCCCGCGAGGAGCGCCGAGAGCATCGGCGCGACGTGGCGATGGCGGGTGACGAGACGGCGGAGGTCGATGTCCATGGTGATCGCCTGCCTGCGGGGGCCGCTCAGGCGCCCATGCCGAGGAGCTCGCGGGCCGTCGCGAGGAGCTCGTCGGGATCGAACGGCTTCGTGACGTAGCGATCAGCGCCGGCAGCGACCCCGGCCTCCCGGTCCACGGCCTGGCCCTTCGCCGTCAGGAGCACGACCTTCGTCGCGGCGGTTGCCTGGGTACCCTTGATCGCGGCGCAGACCTCGAAGCCGTTCTTCTTCGGCATCATCACGTCGAGGAAGACGAGCTCCGGGTGGTGGACCTCGACGACGCCGAGCGCCTCCTCCCCGTCCTGCGCCGTCAGCAGCTGGACGCCCTCGTCCTCGAGCTCCTCGAGGGTCTGCTCGATCAGGAGCCGGATGTGCTGCTCGTCGTCGACGATGAGGACGGTCGGCATGCGATCTCCGCTTCGTGGGCCTGGGCTGTCAACAGGGCGACCACCGGGCGGCCGGTGTGCCACCGCGAACGATGCCGGAATCGGCGGCCGGGCGCAACGCGGGCGTGCGATCCTCTCGCGGTGCCCATGACGCCGAGCCGGCCAGCCCCGTGAGCGCGCCGGAGATCCACCCGCACCGGACGCTCTGGCTGCTCTCGATCGCCCACGCGGTGAACCACGCCCAGGCGGTCGTGATGCCACTGATCTTCATCGCCGTCATCGACGAGTACGGGGTCGGCGTCGAGGCGGTGACGTTCGTCGCCGCGGCCGGGGCGATCGGCTCCGGGATGGTCCAGGCGAGCTTTGCCTGGCTGACGCGCCACGTTGCCCGGCGCTGGCTGATGGGGATCGGCGGGATGCTCTTCGGGCTGGGGTTCGCGGCGCAGGGCGCGGCGCCGACCTTCGGCGCGTTCGCGGCCACGAACGTCGTCTCGCGGATCGGCGGGGCCCCGCAGCACCCGGTCGGGAACGGGCTCCTC
>DASUMJ010000308.1:0-5151 GCA_036277775.1 Candidatus Limnocylindrales bacterium | reverse complement strand
GTGACCCAGGTCGAGGTCATCCACCCGTGGCTCCGCCTCCGCGACGACCTCGTCTCGTTCGGCACGGCGTCGTACATGGCCGAGATGGCGGATCGAACCCAGGAGGAGCGGCACGCCGGCGAGGCGATCTACGTGCTCCTGAAGCGCAGCTACGAGATCCTCGACGCCGGGATGGCCGCCGGTCGCGTCGCCCGGTGGTTCGAGATGCACCTGGCCGATGAGCTCGGGATCCGGCCTGAGATCGACCGCTGCGTCGAGTGCGGGCGCCTGCTCGAGGCCGACGAGCGCTATCGCTGGGTCCCGCCGCTCGGCGGCGTCCTGTGCGAGCGCTGCCCGGGCGCCCCCCACGGGATCGCGGGGCTGTCCCTCGACGGCCTGAAGCTCCTGAAGGCCTACCAGCGGATGGACGTCGAGGCGCTTGCCGCCCTCCGGATCCGGCCCGAGGTGGAAGCGGAGGTCGAAGGCGCGATGCGCGCGTTCCTCGCCTACACGCTCGACCGCTCGCCGAAGTCGCTGGCGTTCCTCGATGAGGTCCGGGCCACCGACCGCGCGCGCGCCGCGGGGCACGCGGCCATCCTCTCCGGCTGATGGCCTTCGAAACGACGAGCGAGGTGCAGTGGGACGAGTTGCGCCTGCGACTCGACCTGCGGCGGACCACCACCGACGAGGAGGACCGGTGATCTTCGATCCGAACGACGCCGTCGGCGCCCGGGCGCTCGAGCGCCTGGCGAGCGACATGATCGGCTGGCTCACGACGGTGACGCCCGCCGGCCAGCCTCAGACGATGCCGATCTGGTTCGCCTGGATCGACGGCGAGCTGCTGGTCTATGGCGACCATCGGGCCAAGCGGAACGCCAACATCGCGGCGAACCCGAAGGTCTCGTTCCACCTCAACGACAACGGCAGGGGCGGCGACGTCGTCATCGTCCAGGGCACGGCCAGGATCGACCCGGACTACCCGCAGGTGGGCGACAACCCGGCCTACCTCGCGAAGTACGGCGAGTGGATCGACAAGTACCTCGAGGGCCCGGCCGCCATGGGCCAGGTCTACAACATGCCGATCCTCGTCACGCCGACCCGCGGGATCGCGTTCCCGGGTTAGGCCGCGACGGCTGTGCGGACCGGCCCGCGGCTATGCGGGCGGGTTCCTCGGGTCAGGTGCCGGGTCCGGCGCGAAGCGCGCATCCAACTCGGCGAGCGATGGCGCCTCCACGGTGGGCCCGATCCCGGCTTCGGGGTGCCGGACGGTGGGTTCGGGCTTCGGCCCGACGATGGCCGCGGGGTCGGCGACCGTGGCCCGCAACGTGCGAGGGAGGCGCCGGTAGAGCCTGACGAACACGATGAGCAGGAGCACGAGCGTCCCGCCGAACCAGGCAAGCCCCGCGATCGCGGCGGGCGCCCCGGACGGCGCGCCGATGATCCCCATGAAGGCCGCGAAGACGACGCCCGTGGCGATGAAGACCAGGATTCCGATAGGGAGGAAGATCGCGAGGAATGCGAGAAGGACTGCG
The DNA here is from genome assembly GCA_036277775.1 of Candidatus Limnocylindrales bacterium. GTDB lineage: Bacteria > Chloroflexota > Limnocylindria > Limnocylindrales > CSP1-4 > UBA5189. The sequence goes on along the minus strand of DASUMJ010000308.1, from coordinate 3,640 downwards.
CTCGAGACCGCTCCAACTCCGTATTCCTCGTCGACCAGGATCGCGTTCCTGCCGATCTCGCGCAACAACGACGGGCGTCGCTCGGGTTGGTGCTCCATCGACCACAGGATGCTTGTCGACGCCTCGCGGGACAGTGCCGGTCGGCCCCGGCTGCTAGGATCGCCGGCATCACCCAGCCGCGACCGTCCCTGCCACGGCCGGTCGTCATCAGGAGTGCATGTGACCGATTCTCCCCACCGCGATCCGAAGGCGGTCGCGGCCGCCGTGCCCGACCTCGACACGATCGTCAGCCTCTCGAAGCGTCGCGGCTTCGTCTTCCCGAGCTCCGAGATCTACGGTGGGATCAACGCCGTCTGGGACTACGGACCGCTCGGCGTCGAGTTGAAGAACAACGTCAAGCGGGCGTGGTGGAAGGCGATGGTCCAGGAGCGCGACGACATCGTCGGCCTGGACGCCGGGATCCTCATGCATCCCCAGGTCTGGATCACGTCCGGCCACGTCGGGTCGTTCAGCGACCCGCTCGTGGAGTGCGGCACGTGCCGGCGGCGGTACCGCCTCGACGAGCTGCCGGGCGCCGAAGGCCTGACGGCGACCGACCTCACCGACCCGACCGTCATCGAACGCTTCAAGCTCGTCTGCCCCAACGACGCCGGGCCGCTGTCGCCGCCCCGCCGCTTCAACCTCATGTTCCAGACGTACATGGGCCCCGTCCAGGACGAGGCCTCGGTCGTCTACTTCCGGCCGGAGACCGCCCAGGGCAGCTACGTCAACTTCAAGAACGTCCAGCAGAGCTCCCGGAAGAAGCTCCCGTTCGGGATCGCCCAGGTCGGGAAGTCGTTCCGGAACGAGATCTCGCCCGGCAACTTCGTCTTCCGGATGCGCGAGTTCGAGCAGATGGAGATGCAGTACTTCGTCCGCCCCGACGAGGCGGCCAGAATCTTCGAGGAATGGCTGCCCCGCCGCTGGGACTGGTACGTCCGCTACGGCGTCAGCCCGGAGCGGCTCCGATTCCGCGAGCATGCCCCCGATGAGCTGGCCCACTACGCGAAGAAGGCCGTCGACGTCGAGTACCGCTTCCCGTTCGGCTGGAAGGAGCTCGAGGGCATCCACAACCGGGGCGACTTCGATCTCTCGCGCCACGCCGAGGCCTCGGGCGAGAACCTCGAGTACTTCGATCCGGCGACCGAGGAGCACTTCATCCCATTCATCGTGGAGACGGCCGGCGGGCCGGATCGAGCGGCCTTCACGTTCCTCATCGACAGCTATCGCGAGGAGGAGGTCCGCGGCGAGCGGCGGGTCTCGCTGGCGCTCCATCCGGACCTCGCCCCGTACAAGGTCGCGGTCCTGCCGCTCCTGAAGAAGCGGCCCGAGATCGTGGAGCTCTGCCACCGGATCCTGGCCGATCTGAAGCGCGACATCATGGCCGTCTACGACGACACGGCCGCGATCGGCAAGCTCTACCGACGCCAGGACGAGATCGGGACGCCGTGGTGCGTCACGGTCGACGTCGACTCGCTCGAGGACCTCGCGGTCACGATCCGGGACCGCGACTCGATGACCCAGGAGCGCGTGCCCGTCGAGGGCGTGAAGCGGGCCATCCTCGACCGCATGGACGCTGCCCGCGGGTAGGCCGGCGTTACGTTCTCGCCGGCCACGCGTCTCACGGGCACGCGCCACGGGCGCGATTCCGCCGGGGAGGTGGAGGGGCTTCGATGTTCGGGAGCACGGCGCCCAGCGCGGGCGCGGTCGGTCGGCGGCGGAGGACGCGGGCGGGCGATGCGAAGATCCCGATCTGGTTCGGACCGGTCTTCGGGCTCTTCGGGGTCGTGTTCCTCGTCATCGGACTCGGGCTGGTCCGCGACGAGCTGCGACTGTCGTCGGACGGGGTCCGAACGGATGGGACGATCGTCGCGGCGTCGATCAACCACGGCACCGGCGATGACGCCGACACCTACTCGATCGCCTACGAGTTCCCGCTGACTGACGGCACGACGGTCCGGGGCAGCTCACAGGTCGATCCGGCCACCTACGAGCGGGCGGTGCCGGGCGCCCCGGTGGAGATCTCGTACCTGCCGGGGGACCCGGCCACGAACCGGCTCGGGAAGCCGGAGTTCCAGCCGTTCCCGTCGCTCCTCGTCGTCGGGGTCGCATCCCTGTTCACCGTCGTGGGGATCGGGCTGACCTGGACGGCCGTCCGGCAGCGGCGGGCCGCAAACGCCGAGGCCGCCGCTGCGGCGGCTGCGCTCGCCCGCGGCGAGGTCCACGATCCCGAGCAGGCGCGGGTCGCGGCGTCGCTGCCGGCCCCGGATGCTTTCGGCAACTACCGATTCACCCGCTCGCCGATGCGGATCGTGGTGGACCTGCTCGGGGCGCCGATCGGAGCGATCGCCTTCCTCGGCGCCGCAGTGTTCATGTTCGGCCAGGCCGGCTCAGACCTCACGTTCGCGATCGGCGGCCTCGTCTTCGGGTTCTTCGGCCTGCTCATGGCGGCGAGCGCCTTCGTGACGGTCCGCCGCGGGGTCCGCTCGACGGTGCTCGAGGTCGGTCCGTCGGGGATCTGGCTGCCGGAGATGGGCCGGCTCGCCTGGGATGCGATCCGCGAGGTCCGCGTCGAGGACACGCTGGGCGCCGGTGGAACTGCCCGCCGGGCACAGGGCTACGCTCGGCTCGGCATCCATCCGCGGGACCCCGCGCTGGCGGCGCGGGCGCCGGGCGGTCTCGCCCGCGGCATGACGGGAGCGTTCTTCGGCTTCATCCGGCTCGCTCGTCCCTCCGTCCGGACGCCGGACATCGCCGCGCTCGCCCCGTTCGGGATCGCGGCCTACGAGCTGGAGCAGCCGCTCGATGCTGCCGTCACCCTCGTCGGGCGCTGGGTGCCGGTGCTCGATCCCGAGGGCACGCCCGTCGCGGGATCGATGCCGGCAGCGGGAGCCGCCGTGTCCGCATCCGTCCCCGACACCTCGCCAGGAGCGCCCACGGCCGATCCGGACGCCGTTGCCGATCCCTCGACCGCCCTCGCCGGGCTCCTCGCCGGGTCCGGTACCCCGTTCATGGCCACCACGGGGCCCATCTCGGCAGCGACGACCCCGGCAGCCACCACAGCCAGTTCGCCGGCTGCCCCGGACAGCCCTACCGACGCCGGGAGGTCGCGCGAGGCGCTCGTCCGGTCGCTGTTTGCGCCGTCCGCGGCCACGTCGCCGGCGTCAGGGCCTGCCGCGCCGTCGCTGGCCGCGCCCGTCGGCGGCAGTGGCAGCGGGCGGGCGGCGTACCGGCGCCGCGGCATCGCCGCGCTCGGCGCGTTCGCCGACCTGGCACGCGCCCTCGTCTTCCTGGCCCTCCCGTTGATCGTCGTCGTGGTGTTCGTCGGCGTCGGGGCGGGGGACGGGGTCGGGGGCTTCGTGTTCTTCGGGCTGTTCCCGATCGCGCTCGCGAGCATCTTCGTGCTCGCCGGCGTCCCTGCGCTCCTCGAGGCCCTTGGCCGGCTCCAGCTCGGCACCGACGACGACGACGACGCCCTCGTCGTCGATGACACGGGCATCGAGATGACCGGCATGGGCCGGCTCGGCTGGGACGAGATTGCCGAGATCCGGGTCGGCGACGCCGACGTCGTCGAGGGCAGCGACCACTCGCACCCCGACCG
>DASUMJ010000307.1:0-2166 GCA_036277775.1 Candidatus Limnocylindrales bacterium | reverse complement strand
CGCGCGCTCCTCCGGTGGCTCGACGAGGAGCGGACCGACTTCGGCGGCCACGTCGTCCCGGCGATGCTCGACGGCGGCGCCCGGGTCTTCGGCTACCGCTTCGCCGGCTACTGGCAGGACGTCGGGACGATCCAGTCGTACTGGGAGGCGAACATGGCCCTCCTCGTCGACGACCCCGAGCTCGACCTCTACGACAAGGGCTGGGTCATCCACACGAAGTCGGAGGAGCGCGCCCCCGCGAAGCTCGGGCCGACGGCCCAGGTCCACCGGAGCCTCATCAGCCACGGCTGCGTGATCGACGGCACGGTCGTGAACAGCGTCCTGTCGCCGGGCGTCCGGGTCGGGGTCGGGGCGGTCGTCCGGGACTCGATCGTGATGTTCGACTCGGTCATCGGGTCGCGCGCGGTCATCGACCGGGCGATCATCGACAAGGAGGTCACCGTCGGGTCCGGCGCGATCGTCGGCGAGGGTCCCGACACGACGCCGAACAAGGCGGAGCCGGGCCGGCTGAACACCGGGATCACGGTCGTCGGCAAGCAGGCGACGATCCCGCGCGGGGCCAGGATCGGACGGAACGTCCGGATCGGCGAGGGCGTCCGGACCGCGGACTTCTCGAAGAAGATCGTTCCGGGCGGGGGATCGGTGGACCCCGGCACGCCCCGGCGGCGAGCCGCCGCCACGACCCCGGCGAAGGAGGCCGCGCGCTCGGCGGGCTAGACTGCCGCCGTGCCCCACGACCCCGCGGCGTCGGTCGAGACCGGCGCCGGAGCCGCTGCCGCCCCAGCCCCCGCCGCGCCGGCCGCCTCCGACGAACAGATCTCGCCGGCCGGGGGAGACGTTCCCGTGTCCCCGGCCGTCGTCCACGTCGAGGCGTGGCTCGGTGCGCTCGGCCTGGCTCCGGGACCGCGCGTCGATCGCGACGGCGTCAGCGCCTGGGACGTCGTCATCGACGGGCGCCGCCGCCGCGACCTCCGGACGACCTTGATCCTCGACCCCGGCCTCGGGCTCATCGTCTGGGGCCACCTCGCGCCCCCGCTCGGCGACGGCCTCCGGAAGACGTACCGGGCGCTCCTGCGCTGGAACGACGAGTTCCCGCTCGCGAAGTTCTCGATCACCGACGACGGCCGGCCGATCCTCGCGGTCGAGATCCCGAACCGCTGGCTGGATGCTGACGAGCTGGGGCTGGCCCTCGCCCGCATCGCGGGGATCGCCGACCGGCTGTTCGACGAGACCCGGCCGTGGGTCTGGATCGGCGGACGTCTCCCGGACGGCTACGGCGACGGCCCGCCCCGCACCTCGTTGCTCCTCGAGCGTTTCGCCCCGCGGCTCCCGGAGCTGTTCGAGGGATGACGACCACGCGGCGCCGCCGACCCGGCGCCCTCCGGCGCCTGGCGGGGCTCCTCCTCGCGACCGCGACCGCGGGGCTCGGGCCCGGCCTCCTGCCCGCGCTCGTCCCGTCGCTCGCGCCGGCGCTCGGCCCGGGGGCGGCGCGAGCCGCGACCCCGGACCTGACGTTCGTGACCGCCACGACGTACGTGGTCCTGCCCGACGAGGGCCGGGTCGCGGTGACGGTCCGGATCACCGCCACGAACCACCTCAAGGACACGACGGCCCGGCGCTACTTCTTCGAGGAGGGGTTCCTCTCGGTCCTGCCGGGGACCTCGAACTTCGCGATCAGCGGCGGGAGCGGCTCGCCGTCCGTCGCCGTCTCCTCGAGCTCCGCTGGCGCCGTCGTCCTGCGGCTGCGGTTCGGGGCCCGCCTCGCCGCGGGCCAGTCGGCGAGCTTCACGCTGACCTTCGACCTCGTCGATCCCGGCGGCGCCCCCGACCGCCCGGTGCGGATCTCGCCGTCGCTCGTCCGGTTCCAGGCCTGGGCCTTCGCGAGCGACTCGACCCCCGGGTCCTCGGTCGAGGTCGTCGTCCCGCCGGCCTACACCGTCGAGGTCGGGCGGGGGCCGCTCGGCGGCCCCACCCCGAACGCCGAGGCCTGGCAGGTCTTCACGAGCGGACCGCTCGAAACGCCGCTGACGTTCGTGGCGGACATCTTCGCCGACCGCCCCGCCGAGTACGTCGACGGTCGCCGTTCCGCCACGGTCGGCGGCCGGACCGTATTCCTCGTGATCCGGGCGTGGCCGGACGACGCCGCCTGGCGCGAGCGGGTGAGCG
>DASUMJ010000306.1:0-7973 GCA_036277775.1 Candidatus Limnocylindrales bacterium | reverse complement strand
CTGCTCCTGGGTGCGACAGCCGTGGCCCTGCCACGGTTCGGGCGAGCGTGGCGGAAGGCGCGGGCGTCCGGCTCGCGGAGCCTGGTCGATACCCTCATCGACGAGTTCGTGCCGCGGCTGGGCGGCGGTCGGCTGGCCGCCGAGGCCGAGCGGGCGCGGCTGGCGGCCGATCTCCACGCGCGCGTCGTCCCCGAGCTCCGCCAGGCGGTCGAGGCCGCGTCGGCGGGCTCGAGCCCGGAGATCACCGGGCGCCTTCGGTCCACCCTCGACGATGTCGAGCAGCTCATGGCCACGCGCCACTCCGTCCTGCTCGACGAGTTGGGCCTCGTGGCCGGGCTCGAGTGGCTCGCGGAGCGGACCGAGGCCAGGGCCGGGGTCGTCGTCACCGTCGAGATCGACGCGGCGAGCGGCGACGCTCGTCCTCCGCTCGCGGCGGAGCGGGCGGCGTTCCGGATCGCGGTCCTGGCCGTCGACAACGCGGTCCGGCATGCCGCGGGCTCGCCGATCACGATCGCGGTGACGACGACGCCCGACCGGCTGTCGCTCGTGGTCTTGGACACGGGCCCGGGCTTCGATCCCGCGGTCGCGCGCGGCCAGGCCGGCGAGCATCGTGGCCTCGTCGACATGCGGGCCGAGTCCGATGCCGTCGGCGCCCGGCTGCAGGTCGACGCGAATCCGGTCGGCGGCGCCGCGGGCACCGCGATCGGCTTCGACTGGCCGACACCCCGACTGACGGAACGAGGCAGCGTCAGCGGCCGGGCGTGAATGGACGGCCGCGGGGTCAGCGTCGGCGGAAGGCGAAGGCACGCATTCGGGCCGCGAGGACGACCAGGGCGACGACGAAGGCCGTGATGACGAGATAGAGCCAAGGGGACGGCTGGCGGCCAGTGGTCGCGAGCGTCTCGGTCGGCGGGATCGTCGGAACCACGGTGGCGCCAGTGGTTGCGCCAGCGGTCGGTGCCGGTGCCGAGCAGGAGGCGATCGTGATCGAGTCGTTGATCAGGGTCACTTCGCCGTTCCGCGCCAGCGCGCGACCGTTCATCTGGACCCCGTCGGCCATCGTGATCGAGGTCAGCGCGAGGATCGTCCCAATGAACGTCGAGCCGGAGCCCAGCGTCGCCGAGCTCGTGACCTGCCAGAAGACGTTGCACGGCTGGCCGCCGTTGACGAATGTGACCACGCTCGACGAAGCCGTGACGAGGTCGGATGTCGCCTGGAAGATCCAGACGGAGTTCGGGTCATTCTGGCCGTCCAGCGTGAGCGTGCCGGTCAGTCCGAGCGTGACGCCACCGGCGTTGTAGACGCCGCCCACGAGCGTCTGGCCGCCGAGCGTGCCCCCGGCGACGACGGTGACCGGCGTTCGTCCCGCGGCGTCGTCATAGGCGACGACGAGGTCGCTCTTCGCCTGCAGGGCCGTCGCGTCGCCGGCGTGGATCGTCCCGTTCACGATCCCGGGCGGGAACCCGGTCACCGCGAGCGCGGGGTGAATCCCCACGTCGCCGGTGATGGTGCTCGGGCCGGTGTTCGTGATCGCCGGCGTTCCGGCGAGGACCGCAAACGACCCGGCGGTCGCCAGGTCGACTGTCGTGGGGCCTGCTGCGAAGGCGCTGGGGCCGACCGCGAGCATGCCCAGCGCCAGGACCGTCGCGATCGTGAAGGGCAGCGGGCGCCCGGCGCTCCGTGTCTGTCGTGTCATCTGGACGTGTTCCTCAAAGCGATCGCCATTCCGGGTCGACGCTGAGCTCCAGCGATCGATCCCCTCGGACAACCGATGACGAAACGGTCGGTCATCTCACCGCCTCGCGGGTCCGCCGGCGGCCACGTCGGCGCGGCGACACGAGGCCAGGATCAGCGTCGCGTCCGAACGTCACCGTGTCATGACGGTGCGTCATGGGCCGCGCCGAGCGCCATTGCGCGGATTCACGCAGCGCCGTCCGCGGCGATCACCGCTGGGCGAGCGCCGGGCCGGGTCGGAGCATCGATCCGCCCGACGACGAGCGCCTGCCTCGTCGCGTGGCAGACCGGGGAGAGCCCAGCCATGTTCCATCTCATGACCGCGCGGCCCATGGACCGGGCCACCGAACCCGAGCCCTCGACCTCGATCGACTCAGGTCAGGGCCTCGCGGAGTACGCCCTCATCCTCGCGCTGATCGCGATCGTCGCCATCGTCGCGCTCCTGTTCCTGGGCGACCAGATCAGCAGGATCATTAACGACATCGGCAAGTCGATGTAGCGCCCCTCGCCGTCGGCCGCACCGTCGACGACGCGCCTCAGGCGGTGCGGCCGAGGATCTCGAGGAGCATCCCGACGAACTTCCGCTCGTCGGCATCCATCGCGACGTGGACGTTGGCCGGCTTCCGGCTCCGGAACCGGGTATCGAAGACCGTCCGCCCGACGGTCAGCTCGCCGCTCGTCTCGACGTCGACGGGGATGTGGTGGGTGGTCACGATCGACGGATCGATGACCGCGCAGACCGCCAGGGCGTCGTGCACCGGGGCCGCGTCCGCCCGGTGCATCGGCTGGGTCGCGTCATAGGCATCGATCCGCTTCTCCGTGAACCGCGCCGCGGCCTCCCCGGCCGGCGTGCCGAGGGCGCGGAGCCTGGCGCAGTCCTCGCGCGACACGAGGGCGCGGTGGGTCGCGTCGAGGGGGATCATCCGGATCGGCCGGCCGCAGTTCACGACGATCCGTGCCGCCTCCGGGTCCATGTAGATGTTGAACTCGGCCGAAGGGGTCGAGTTCCCGTGGTCGTGCGCACCGCCCATGAGGACGATCTCCGGGATCCGCTCGAGGATCCGCGGCTCCTTCTGGATGGCCGTCGCGACGTTGGTGAGCGGTCCGACCGGGACGAGCGTGATGTCCCCGTCCGAGGCGAGGTACGTGTCGATGAGCCAGTCGACGCCATGACCGGGTCGGACGCGTGCCGTGGCCGCGGGCGGCAGGTCGAGCAGGTCACCGTGGATCCGGCTCGCGGGGTTCAGCTGGGTCATCGGGGCACGCGCGAGCGGTCGCGACATGCCCTCGCGAACCGGGATCCCGGGCCGTCCGATCCAGTCGAGGACCCGGAGCGTGTTCTCGGTGCAGTTGTGGACGGCGGTGTTGCCGTTGACCGTCGTCGCGCCGATGAGCTCGAGGTCCGGCGAGAGGGCCGCGACCATGAGCGCGACGGCATCGTCCGTTCCGGTGTCGACGTCGAGGATGACCTTGATCGGCATGCCCGGAAGTCTGCCACGCGGCTGCGGCACGTCGGCGACCCCGGGCACGCGATTCGAGACCGGCGCGGGGGGACGCCCCGGATGGCGGGGGACCACCCGGGGCGAGCGATCCCCCGGGCAGTGATCAGGCGGTGGTCGGGACCCCGAGCTCGCGCGACGCAGTCTGCTTGCGCGCCGCCATCCGGGTCCCGAGGTCCTCGAGCTCCTGGCGATCGAAGACCTGGCGGGCGGTCCGGAACATCTCGCCCTCCTCCTCCTCGATGTGGTGCTCGATGTTCTCCTTCATGACGAGCGCCTTGGCGCCCCAGCTCTCGTCGGTGACGTCGAGCGCCTCGAGCTCGCCCATGAGGACGTCGACGACGTGGTGCTCCTCGAAGCCCTCGAGGACGATGTCGCGCGCCTTCGGGTGGGCCTTGAGCTCGGGATAGAAGATCTCCTCCTCGATCGCCTCGTGGACCATGAGCTCGCCCTTGATCGTGGCGAAGAGCTCGGTGCGGGTCTTGACCCCGCGTTCCGTCGTCGTCTCGAGCTCGGCGAGGAGCTTCTTGACCTTGTCGTGGTCTGCCTTCAGAAGGGCGATCGCGTCCATGCGGTGGGCCTCACAGTCTCTGGTTCGTCGGGGATTCGTGGGGGGCGTTGCTGGTCGGGGGCCGCGGCGCGATCGGCCTGTACGGGCGCCGCGACCACCGGTGTCCCCTGCACCGTAGGCCCGCGGGCGTCGCGGACCCACTGGGGTTCCCGCCCCGACGGTTGCAGGTGCGTGGCGGCTGCCCGTGCAGGCCCGGCGCGCGCCCCGCCGCCGCCGTTGGCGGACGGCCTCCCGCGGGGTCGAACGCGCGCTAGACTCTCGCGAACTCCGACACGCCGTCGATCGCCCACCCGAGCTGGGAGGACCTGGTGTCGCGTCCCACGCCGCTCATCGCCTGGCTGGAGGGCGTCGAGGCCGATGTCGCCCTCGTCGGCGGCAAGGCCGCGTCGCTCGACCGGCTGGCGCAGCTCGGCTTCCGCATCCCGCCGGGGTTCTGCCTGACGACCGCGGCGTTCGAGGCCCAGCTTGCGGCGATCCCCGGGCTGGCGACGGACCTGGCGGCGCTGCCGCACGAGCCGGCCCGCGAGCGGCTGACCGCCACGTTTGCCTCCACGCCCCTCGACCCCGCGGTGGGAGCGGCCCTGGACGAAGCACTCGGAACGCTGACGGCGCGGCTCTCGGCCCTCGGCGGCCCGACGGTCGGGCTCGCGGTCCGTTCGTCCGGGATCGGCGAGGACAGCTCGGCAGCGTCCTACGCGGGGCTCCACGAGACCGAGCTCGGGGTCGCGCCGGCCGATGTCCGGGCGGCCGTGCAGCGCTGCTGGGCGTCGCTGTGGAGCGCCCCGGCGCTGGCGTACCGACAGCGCCGCGGCCTCGCCCTCGACGGCGGCGGGATGGCCGTCGTCGTCCAGGCGCTCGTCCCGGCCGACGCCGCAGCCGTCGTCTTCACCCGCCACCCGGTGACCGGCCGGACCGACCAGCTCGTCCTGACGGCCGTCCACGGGCTGGGCGACGCGATGGTCGCCGGCACCGTCACGCCCGACACGTGGGTCGTCGACCGGGCCACGCGGGCGACGGTCCAGTACGCGGCCGGCGACCGGGTCGCCGGCCGGGACGGCCCGGTCCTCGACGACGGCCTGCTCGGCGACCTCACGCACCTCGCGCTGGCCGTCGAGGCCGGCTTCGGCCAACCGGTCGACATCGAGGCGGCGGCCGCCGCCGGGTCCTGGTATCTCCTCCAGGCCCGCCCCATCACCGCCTGATTCGCGAGGATTCGCCGATGCCGACGCGAGACGCCGCCGACCCGAGCGCCGACCAGGTCCCCGACCCGACCGCATTCCCGATCGCGTGGGAGTCGGACCGCGATCCCGACCTGACCTGGGAATGGGACGACATGCACACGCCGTTCCCGTTGGCGCCGCTGTCCGAGGACTACGTCCGGACGCTCGGTGCTGGCCTGAACGCCCCGTACGTGACATTCGGGGACTTCCCGCAGCGCTGGCATTGCCGGGTCTGGAACGGCTACGCGTACTTCGGCCGCGAGCCCGGAATCCCACCCGAGGCGGAGCCCGCGAACAGGGAGCGGTGGCTCGCGGTGATGCGCGACCGGGTGGCCGTCACCGAGGCGTACTGGCGCGACGAGGTGCTGCCAGAGATCACGGCGCTCGAGACCGAGATGCGGGAGCTGCCGATCGAGACCGCGTCGCCATCGGAGCTCGTCGTCGCCTGGGAGCGGGCGTGGGCCGTGACCCGCCGGATGTGGGACCTCCACTTCTGCATCATCCTCGGGCCGTACCAGGTGGTCGAGGACCTCGTCGACTTCTACGAGCGCCACGTGCCCGGCCGGCCGGCCGGCGAGTCGGTGCGCCTGACCCAGGGAACGCCGAACGAGATCGTCGAGACCGAGCGCGGCATGGAGCACCTCGCGGCCGTGGCGAGCGCCAACGAGCGCCTCGCGGCCGCGCTCGTGGAGGCGGCGACGGGACCCGTCGACGGGCGGCGGATGCTGCAGCCCGCGGACCTCGACCGGTTGCCCGGCGGCACGGAGCTCCGAGCGGCCCTCGAGGCGTTCCTCGTCCGCCACGGGCATCTCGGGATGAACGGCGAGGACCTCGAGCTCGTGCCGTGGGAGGAGGATCCGGCCGCGGTCCTCGCCACGCTCGGTGCGCGGCTCGCGGCGCCACCCGAGCCGAGCGACGCCCGCCTGGCGCGCCTCGTCGCCGAGGCGGAGGCCCTGGCCGCCGGTGTCCGCGCGAGGCTCGCCGACCAGCCCGACGAGCTCGCCGAGTTCGATCGGCTCTACACCTTCGCCCGGACGGTGGGGCCGATCACCGAGACCCACAACTACTGGATCGATCGGATGGCCCAGGCCCGCCTGCGGTCGGTCGCGCTGCGGATCGCCGACCGACTCGTCGCCGCCGGCTGCTTCGACGATCGGACCGACATCCTGTACCTCTATCGAACCGAGGTCCGCGAGCTCATCGAGCGACCGGCGGACCGCCGGACGGTGATCGCGGCGCGGCGTGCCGAACGCGTGCGGCAGCGAGCCCTGACGCCGCCGCCGATCGTGGGCGTGCTGCCCGCACCGAGCACCGAGCCGGACCGCTTCTCCGGGGATGCCCGTCCGTCCGAGGTCGCCGACCTGCTCCTCGGCACGGGGTCCTCGGCCGGCGTGGTCCGGGGACCCGCCCGACTGGCACTCGGTCCCTCGGACTTCGGACGAATCCGGTCCGGCGACATCATCGTCTGCCCGGCGTCGAACCCGTCATGGGTCCCGATCTTCGCGATCGCCGCCGGCCTCGTCACGAACACCGGCGGGATCCTGTCCCACGCCGCCGTCGTGGCCCGCGAGTTCGGGCTGCCGGCCGTCACCGGCGTGGCCGGCGCGACGGCGAAGATCGCCGACGGCCGGCTCATCGAGATCGACGGCACGAAGGGTTCCGTCCGCCTCCTGTGAACGGCCGCAGGCGGGAGCGCCTCCTGACCCCGCTCATGCTCGGGGTCGCGAGCGGTTCGATCCTCGTGCCCCTCAACTCGACGATGCTCGCGGTCGCCCTCCCCGGGGTCATGGACGAGTTCGGGCTGGGCGCGGCCGCGGTGTCGTCGCTCGTGTCGCTCTACCTGGGCGCCGTCGCCGTGGCGCTGCCCCTCAGCGGCGCGATCGGAGACCGGTACGGGCATCGCCGCGCGTTCCTCGTCGGCGTGACCGCGTTCGGGGCGGCGTCGCTCGTCGCGGTCGCGGCCGACACGTTCACCCTGCTGCAGCTCGCCCGCGTCGGCCAGGCGGCCAGCGGCGCGCTCGTCTCCACGACGTCCGCGGTCCTGATCCGCGAGGCCGCGCCGGCGGACCGTCGCGGCGAGGCCTTCGGCCTCTTCGACCTCCTCGTCTCGACGAGCGCGGCCGCCGGACCGTTCGTCGGCGGTCTCCTGGTCGGCACGTTCGGTTGGCGCTCGCTCTTCGTCGTCGCCGTGCCGGTTGCCGCGGTCGCGGCCGTGACCGTCGGGCTGTGGCTGCGGCCGCGACCGGCCACCGAGGGTGCGCCCGGCATCCAACCCCGGCTGCGGGCGACCCGCCCGCTCGACCCACTGGGACTCCTCCTTATCGCCGCCGTCGTTGTCGCCGCGGTCGTCGCGATGCGGCCGGGCGAGCCGCCGCTCCAGGGCCTCGCCGCCCTCGCGATCGTGCCCCTGCTGTTCCTGTTCGTCAGCGTCGAGCTCCGGGCGCCGCAGCCCGCGGTCGACCCGCGCCTCTTCCTGGCGCGCCCGTTCAGCGCGGCGATCGCGGGCCAGTTCGGCAGCACCGTCATCCTCCATGCGTCGTTCCTTGTCGTCCCGCTGCTCGTGGAGCGCCTGCTCCGCGCCTCGCCGACGACGAGCGGTCTCGTGCTCCTCGGAATCTTCGGGGTCGCGGCGGTTGCGGCTCCCTGGGGCGGGCGCATCTCGGACCGGCGGGGCCGGCGCCGGCCGGCGGTCGTCGGCAGCCTCGTCATGGCCGCCGCTCTCGCGGTGCTTGCCCTCCCGCCTGCCACGAGCGACCCGCTCACGATCTCGATCCTGCTCAGCGTCCTCGGCCTCGGCATGGGCCTCGCGGGCGCCCCGCGCCAGGCCGCGGCCTTCGAGACCGTCCGGGCCGACCGCGTCGGGATGGCGGCGGGGACGTACTACACGGGGCGATACCTCGGCGGCGTCGTCGGGGCGAGCCTCGGTGGCGCGCTGCTCGCGTCGGGCGT
>DASUMJ010000305.1:0-3617 GCA_036277775.1 Candidatus Limnocylindrales bacterium | reverse complement strand
CGGTAGATCAGGAGCAGGACGAGCACGACGAGCCCGACGGTCACGAGCGTGGTCCGATCCGTGGCCGTCGCGATCGCGGCGATGTAATCGGCGCCGATGCCGGCGCTCCCGGTCACCGACGTGCCGAGGCCCGCCGGGACTGCCGTCTCGAGGTGCTCGCGGATCGCAGCGACCGCTGCGTTGGCCGCCGGCTGGAACGCGGTCGCATCGAGCTGCACCTGGAGGAGCTCCAGCTCGCCGTCTGCGCTCTGGAGCATCGAGGCCAGCTCCGGGTGCGCGGCCGTCCCGACGACGCCGACGACGACGTCGCGCACCGGCGCCGGAGCGGAGGGATCGGCCAGCCACGCGGCGACCTGATCGATCGTGGCGTGGTCGGCCTCGCGCAGGCAGCCATCCCGCCAGAACGCGAGCGTCGCCGTCCCTGCGGCGACCTGGTCCGGGAACGCCTTCTCTAGCGCGGCCTGCGCCTGCAGCGAGTCGGCCTCCTTCGGCAGGAACGACGCCGGGTCCGCGGAGCCGACCTCGCCGAGCGGCGGTGCCCACGCGACCGCGGCGACGGATCCCACGACCCATGCCACGACGACGAGGTAGCGGAGGCGGCAGACGGCTCGGCCCAGGCGCTCGAACATCGGTGATCACCCACGGCGGGCGGCGACGGGCGCGCACGGAGCGCTCGCGTCGCCGACGCCCCCATGCTCGACGGGCGGCGCGCGACGGTCACGATCCGCGGGACCCGAAGAATCAGGCCGGGCGTCGCCGGTCCCCGCGCGTCGGCGATGCTCGGGGGCAGTCGGTGCACGGGGCGCCGCCAGTGCGCGTGCGGCGCCGGCGGCGCCGCAGTGGCGGATCAGCCGGCCGGGGTCGACCAGAGCAGGGCGCCGGGTCGGCAGCGCGAAAGGCACAGCCCGCAGCGCGAGCAGAGCTCGTCGTGGACGATCGCCTTGCCGTCGAGGACCTCGATCGCATCGTGCGCACAGGACAGCTCGCACAGGCCGCAGCCGTTGCAGCGCTCCAGCTCGACGAGCGGGACGCCGGACGTCCTGGTCGCCGGCCGGCCGAGGGCGAGCCCCGTCACGGCCCCCGGCCCCGCATGGCCGTGCCGCGAGAGCCACGTGGCCATCTCGCCGGCGATCTTCCCGAAGACGCCCGGCCCCCGGAGGATCGCGGCGGTGCAGACCTGCACGGCCGACGCCCCGGCCATGAGCATCTCGATCGCGTCGGGGCCGCGTGACACGCCGCCGCAACCGATCACCGGGATCCCGACGACCGACGCGACGTCGTGGACGCAGCGGACCGCGAGCGGCTTCAGGGCCGGGCCGGAGAGCCAGCCGTAGCCGTCGGGGCCGCCCATCCGCGGCTCGCCGGTCTCGATGTCGATGGCGAGGCACGGGCCGAACGAGTTGATCGCCACGATCGCGTCCGCGCCGGCCGCGGCGGCCTGCTCCGCGGCCCGCCGCATCTCGCGCCCGAGCGGGCTCAGCTTCACGAAGACCGGGACGTCGAGGGCGGCCTTCGCCGCCTTGACGGCGGCGATCATCGGCCCGGCATCCTCGCCGATGTAGTGGGTCGAGAGCTCGACCGCGTCGGCGAACGGCCGGACGCGCGGGGCGAGGTCGGCGATGTCCTCGGCCGTGTAGCCGAGGCCGACGATCACCGGCAGGCCGGCCTCGCGGGTGATCGCGTACTCGCGCTCGATCCAGCGCTCCGGCGGCAGCTCGGACCACAGCTCGGCGTTGAGGAAGCCGTGCGAGATCTCGGCCATGTTCGGGGTCGTCGGCTGTGCGGCCGTCCGGGAGATCGTCTTCGTGACGAGGCCGCCGGCACCGCCGGCAGCGCAGGCGAGCACCGCCGCACCGTCGCCCACCGGCGGTCCCGCCGCGGTCAGGACCGGGTTCGGGAAGCGGATCCCGCAGATCTCGACGGCGAGGTCGACGGCGAGGTCGACGGGCGACCCATCCGTCGCCGGGGTCGCCGCACGGCCCGTCGAGGTCGGCGCGAGCTCGATGGACTCGGTCATCCGACCAGCACCTCGCCCGGGGCGAACGCGTGCTCGGGAATCGCGTCGAGGCGCTCCCAGAGTCGCGCAGCCACCGGCCGGGCCGCCGCGGCGAGGGCGTCCTGGTCGACCGCCGTCAGCCGGCGGTCCCGGACGACGACCCGGCCGGCGACGAGGACGTCGCGGACCGCGCGCGCCGAGAGCCCGAACGTCCAGTGCGCGGCCAGGGTCCCCGACGTCAGCGGCGTCGGCGCGGGGTAGTCGAGGACGACGAGGTCGGCCGGCGCTCCCGGGACGACCTGGCCGAGCAGCGGTTCGCGGAACGCCTCGGCTGCCAGCCGGGCGCCGGCGGCGAGCCGGGCCAGCGGCCACTGGGGATCGATCGCGCCCGCATCCGCCGGATCGTGATCGCGGTCATCGCCATGCGACGCCTCGCGCTCTTCGAGGTGCCGAAGATGGCCCAGCCGGCTCTCCTCGAACATGTCGGCGCCGATGCCGTCCGTGCCGAGGGCGACGCGGGAGCCGAGGAGGCCGAGCGGAGCCCGGCCGACGGCGTTGTTCATGTTCGAGCGCGGGTTGTGGACGAGCGTGGCGCCCGACGCGCGGAAGAGCGCCGCCTCCGAGCGATCGAGGTGGACGCCGTGGGCAAGCACCGGTGCGGGATCGAGGGCCCCGGCGCGCTCCAGGCGGGCCAGCACCGATCGGCCGTGGGCCGCCTCGGCATCGCGCTCGTCGGCGGCGTCCTCCGCGACGTGGACGTGGAGGCCGCAGCCGCTGGAGCGAGCCAGGTCCACGCAACCCTCGAGCGTGGCGTCCGAGAGCGTGAAGGAGGCATGGGCGCCGACGAGACCGCGGACGAGCGGCGGTCGCGTCACCGCGACCCGGGCGAGGAAGCGGCGGTTCTCCTCCAGCCCGGCGAGCGCATGGGCAGGGCCGTCGCGATCGGTCGTCTCGTAGGCGAGGACCGACCGGAGGCCGAGTCGCGCGAACTCCTCGGCCAGGATGTCGAGCGAACCGTCGATCGCCGCGGGCGACGCGTGATGGTCGACGAGCGTCGTCGTCCCCGCCAGCAGCGCCTCCATCGCCGCGACCCGGGCGGAGGCCCGGATCGACGGCTCGTCGAGGGCGCGGTCGAGGCGCCACCAGACGCGGCGGAGGATCTCGACGAAGTCGCGAGGCGGCGCGAGGCGGTACGGCATCCCGCGCGCGAGCGCCGAGTAGGCGTGGGTGTGGGCGCAGACGTTGCCGGGGATCACGAGGCAGCCCCGGCAGTCGATCACCGCCCGTCGCTGGGTGCCGGTCGGCGGTGGCCCGACCGCCGAGATCCGGTCACCCTCGACGATGATGTCCGCCGTCACGACCTCGGGCGGATGGAGCCTCGTCACGATCGAGCCCCCGATGAGGACGGTCGTCATGGGGTCCGCCCCGCGCCGGTCGCGGCCCGCGCCGATCCCCGGGTCCCCGCCGGCCGTTCATGGCCCGCAGCCCGATCGACGGACGCCTCGATGCTCGCCAGGCGCGGGACCGCCGCCCTCGCCGCGGCCGAGTCGCGCATCGGGAGCCGCGTCCTCCGGACCCCGTCGAAGCGGTAGAGCGCCTCGGCGACCGCGGCCGCCGTCGG
>DASUMJ010000304.1:0-2282 GCA_036277775.1 Candidatus Limnocylindrales bacterium | reverse complement strand
TGGGCGTCTGGGAGAGCGTGTCGATGGTGGCGGCCGTCGCCGCGGTCACCTCGAGGATCGGCATCGGGCACGCGGTCCTCAACAGCCCGTACCGACGACCGGCGCTCACGGCCAAGATCGCGGCGACGCTGGACGAGATCGCCGGTGGCCGATACACCTTCGGCATCGGGCTCGGCAACACGCCGGACGACTACCCGCTGTTCGGGATTGACGCCGACCCGCGGTACTCGCGGTTCGCGGAGGCCATCGAGATCATCCACGGTCTGCTGCGCACGGGCCGCACCGACTTCGAGGGCACGTACTACCGGGCCCCCGGGGCGGAGCTCGTCCTGACCGGCCCGCGTCCCGCCACGCTCCCGATCATCATCGCGGCCGGGAAGCCACGGGCCATGCGCCTCGTTGCCCGCTACGCCGACGAGTGGAACTGGTGGGTCGGGGGACGCGACGGGTCGGCGGGGCTGCACGAGCTGGTCGCCGAGATGGAGCGGGCGTGCGCGGAGGTCGGACGCGATCCCGGGACGCTGCGCCGCTCCCTGGATGTCTTCTCCGTGGCGGTCCCCGGCGTTCCTGAGCCCCCGGCCGACGGCGACGAGCTCCAGCTCGCCGGCTCGCCGGATGCCATCGCCGACGCGCTCCTCGCCTATGGGGAGCTCGGCTTCGCGGAGGTCCGGGTCAACCTGCGGGCTCCGTCCGACGTGCCTCGGACCGACGCGATCGCCTGGATGCAGGATGTCGTGTCCCGCGTGCATGCCTAAACCCGTCGGCGGCCACGCCATGGAGCATGAGGTCGGGTCCCGGCCTTCAGCCGGCAGCTAGGAACGCTCCGGGCAAACGCAGCCGACCAGGATCAGCGTCTCTGGGCGTTCTTCGAGCTCCTTGCAGTTGCGTATGCTCCGACCCTGATGGCCGACATCATCACTTCCCTTCCCAAGGCCGAGCTGCACGTTCACGTCGAAGGGACTCTCGAACCCGAGGTGATGTTTGCGCTTGCAGATCGCAATGGGATCACGCTTCCCTTTGCCACGGCCGAGGCTGTGCGGGCCGCCTACGAGTTCACCGACCTGCAGTCGTTTCTCGACCTCGTTTACCAGGGCGCTGCGGTGTTGCACACCGTCGAGGACTTCGACGGACTGATGTCGGCGTACCTGCAGCGGGCGCACGCCGATGGAGTCCGTCGCGCCGAGATCTTCTTCGATCCCCAGGTCCACACCGAGCGGGGCATCGGGTTTGAGGTATTCATGGATGGCTTCGCCCGAGCAAGGCGACGCGCCGCGGCCGAGCTCGGGATCACCACAGCTCTGATCATGTGCTTTCTTCGTCACCTCCCTGAGTCGGCGGCGCTGGACACTCTCGAGGCCGCTGGGCCGTACCTCGATCAGATTGTTGCGGTGGGCTTGGACTCGTCAGAGGTCGGACATCCACCCTCCAAGTTCCAGCGCGTGTTTGCCCGGGCGCGGGAAGCGGGGTTGCGGGCCGTGGCACACGCCGGCGAAGAGGCGCCCCCGCAGTACGTGTGGGAGGCGCTCGACCTACTCGGGGCGGAGCGCATCGACCACGGTGTCCGTGCCGAGGGCGACGCGGCACTGGTATCCCGGCTGGCTGCCGACCGCATCCCGTTGACGATGTGCCCGCTCTCCAACGTGCGGCTGCGGGTAATCGATCGGATCCAGGACCACAACCTCAAACGGCTGCTCGATCGCGGGGTGATGGTGACGGTCAACTCCGACGACCCTGCGTATTTCGGCGGCTACATCGGGGACAACTACCGGGCGGCCCAGGCCGGCCTCGGGTTGAGCGACGCCGAGATTCGGACCCTCGCCCGGAACTCGATCGGGGCGAGCTTCGCCGACTCAGCGGAGAAGGCGCGTTTGCTGGCGTAGATGCCGCTCGCGTTCGTCTGAAGCTCTCACTCGCGGTGGCGTTGTCGAACGACCCTGTAACTCGGCCATCCGCACCGCGAGTCGCTGCCGGACCTGTGGGCCAAGACCTCGGACGCCGGGCGGCACGCGATCGCGGCGGCCGGATTCGAACGAATCGACGTCCTGGGGGCGAACGACTTCACGTCCGCGCTGACCGCCCAAGCAAGGGCCCCGCGGATGGGACGCGGCCTTCGGGCCAGGCGTCGTCCGCGTGAAAGAAGGTCAGTCTGGTCGGGGCGAGAGGATTTGAACCTCCGACCTCATCGTCCCGAACGATGCGCGCTACCAAGCTGCGCCACGCCCCGACCGAGGTGCTCGTTGCAACAGAGCCTGCGGATGATACCACCAGCCTCGGGCTAGCCC
>DASUMJ010000303.1:0-3057 GCA_036277775.1 Candidatus Limnocylindrales bacterium | reverse complement strand
CTCCTGCAGCGTCACGAGGATCTTCTGGGTCGTGACCATCGCCGCGGTGACCGTCACGCCGAGCGGGATGTCCCGGGCGGCGACGACGACATCCGTCTCGGTGGGCGCTGCGGTGGATCCTGGGCTAGTGGTCGGATCCTGATCGCCCGTGAGCAGGATGACCACGAAGACGAATGCCAGAGCGGCGAGGAACACGCCGATGAGCAGGATGAGACGATTCGAGCGCTTCAAGTTGAAATACCCTCCCCGGACGCCGTAGTGACAGGTGGCACCACTCTAGCACCGCCCCGGCGCCGCGCGACTATACCAATGGGCTAGGACCAGTGGTAGGTTTCGGCAGGAAATCGCGCACGGCGCAAGGTGATTCGCAAGGTCGGTTTGCGTGGTGTTCCGCGAAACGAGGGCGGCCCGTCCGGGAGGACGGGCCGCCGGATTCAGGGGCGCTGGATCGGCCCGATCAGACCGATTCGCCGATGGTGCTCAGCTCCGAGCTGAGCTGGGTGCCGATCAGGGTGAGAGCGAGGATCGAGAGGATCGCGATCAACACGAGGATGAGTGCGTATTCCGCGTAGCCCTGACCGGCCTGGTTCCGCCACAGGGTCATGAATCGACCCGTGACGGCACGCCGAAGCGCCGCCACGAACACCACCTCTCTCCGCAAGGACCCCCGTTGAGAGGGGTGACAGCGACGGACCGCCGGCGAGATGCCGACGGTCCGACGATCTGCAGTGCAGCGAGCGGTGTCCTAGACGGACGCGCCGACGGTGCTGAGGATCGTGCTGATCTGGCCACCGAGGAACAGAAGAGCAACGATCGCGACGATGGCGATGAGGGCGAGGATCAGCGCGTACTCGGCGAGACCCTGGCCTTCCTCATCGGAACGAAAAGATGCGATGAGAGCGGTGAGGTAGGACATGTGGCTTGGACACCCCCTTTCTGTCCAGGCTCCCCGGGCTACCCCGGAGGCGGCGCCCAACGTACGTTCGAGGGCCACACCTGTCAAGCGATCCGGTGATCACCTGACACCACCGAAACGAAGACCGCCGGCCCGTTCGGGCCGGCGGTCCGGACTTGCAGTGATCGCGACGTGCTAGACGGACGCGCCGACGGTGCTGAGGATCGAGCTGATCTGGCCGCCCAGGAAGAGGAGGGCGACGATCGCGACGATGGCGATGAGTGCGAGGATGAGGGCGTACTCCGCCAGGCCCTGGCCGTCTTCGCGGCGGAGGCTGGCGAGAATCGACTGGATACGGGTCATGGGCCTGATCGACCTCCCTACGAATGCTTCCCCAATTGGGAACCAGACTGTAGGGGCGAGTTGCGGTTTCGACGAGCCGGACCTTCGTCCTATGCCGACTGGGACCGGGTGCGTCCCGGCCACGACGGAGGAGCGGCTCAGCCCGCGTCGCCTGAACCTGCCGCTGTGCCGGACGGCGCCGCGACATCCGCGCTCGGCAGCGGTGCCACGAGCCGGAGCCGGCCGCCCTCGTCGAGCAGCTCGGCCTTGATCCCGAGGGAGCGGGCCCGGCCGGACAGGTCCCGCCACAGGCCCGGCGGCAGCTGCACGACCGCCGCCCGCGACGCCTCCTCGACCGCCTTCGCGTGGTCGGCGCGCCGCTGCTGGACCATCTCGGCGAGCGCCGGCGGGAGCTTCGCGTCGTCGGGCGGCAGGTCGGGGCCCGCGACCTCGGCGACGGAGCGGCCGGCCGCGAGCTCGATCACGAGGTCCTCGCTCCAGTCGAGCCGGAGCGACGCCCGGTCGGGCCGCAGCGCGAGGTAGCCGCCGAGGGCCTCGTCGAGGATCCGGAAGAGGCCGCTCTCGAGCTCCACGGGGAGCCGCCGGTCCATCCCGAGGGACTCGAACTCGACGGCGATCCCGGCCCGTCGGCCGCGGTCGCGGGCCGCTCGCCGGAGCGTCGGCACGAGCCCCAGGTCGTCGAGGACCATCGGCCGGACGTCGAAGATGAAGGCCTTCGTCGCCTCGAGGGTCTGCTGGACCATCGCCACGAGCTGGCGGACCTCGAGCTCGGCGGCGGTCGGGTCGCGGCCCACGAGCCGCTCCACGATCTCCGCCTGGAGGACGATGTTCGTCAGGCTCTGGGCGGGACCGTCGTGCATCGCCCGGGCGATCTCGCGGCGGAGGTCCTCCTGGGCGGTGAGGATGATCCGGGAGACCGCCGGGCTGGCCACGCCGTCGTCGCCGGCACGGCCCCGGCCGCGCCGTCCACCGGCCCAGCCCGCGGCCTCGTCGTCCGTCGCACCGGCACCCGCACCCGCCGCGCCCTCGTCGCCGCCCTCGTCGGGCTCGCCGTCGGCCTCGTCGTCCGTCGCCCGGAACCGCGCGGCCTGCTCCTCGAGCGTCTCCTTCAGCCGGATCACGCCCTTGCGCTTCGCGTCCAGGATCTCGACCTGGGCGTCCATGAGGGCGGCCCGCCGGGTGAGCGTGACGGTCTGGTTCGCGAGGTCGATCGCCTCGCGGGCCGACGTGGACGAGCCCATCGAGGCGAGCTTGTCCGCCGCCGCCGCCCGGCGGGACTCGTGGCGGACCGCCTCGGTCCGGGCCTGGGCGACGAGGAGCTCGATCTCCTTCAGCTCGACCTCGAGGCGCGCCGATTCGGCGGCGAGCTGCTCGGCGAGCTGGTCGACGGTCGTCATGGGTTGCCCGATTCGCTGGGTCGCTGGGATGGGAGGACGGCTCAGTCCTCCGGCATCTTGATCCAGCCCTGGCGCATCGCGTAGACGACGGCCTGGGTGCGGTCGTTCACGGAGAGCTTCCGCAGGATCGAGCTCATGTGGTTCTTGACGGTCTGTTCGGAGATCGAGAGCGTGTAGGCGACCTGCTTGTTCGTCATGCCCTGGGCGATGTTGTCGAGGATCTCGACCTCGCGCGGGGAGAGCGGGGCGAAGATCGGGGCCGCCTCCTGGCCGTAGACGGCCAGCTCGCGGAACTCCTTGAGGACGCGCGACGCGACGGCGGGCTGCGAGAAGACCTTGTCGTTGATGAGGTACTCGCCGTTCGAGACCCGCCGGATGATGTTCACGAGGTCGTCGGGGCTG
>DASUMJ010000302.1:0-12976 GCA_036277775.1 Candidatus Limnocylindrales bacterium | reverse complement strand
CAAGTCGGGTGATCGATGTCGGCGGGTGACCGCCGGCCCCGCCGTATGGTCGGTCGCATCGGCTGCCGGATGGTGCCGCCGGACATTGCATCCGCGTTGCATCCGCATAACAGCCGCTGCGTGGGCGATGCCGCCGACCGGCCGCTGGTGGGGCCGTCACGCGGCTGTGATGAGGCGTCGCCGGCCGATGACGCGGCGTGCGAGCGGGGCTCCCTAGCCTCGATGCCATCGTCGGACGTCCGGACCCGGAGCGCGGGGCCGCACCCGGAGGGCGCCGACCGGAAGGAGAAACCCGTGGGCACCGATGACTCGACGCGGGAGCCGCTCGACGGCACCGCCCCTGATCCGGCACGCGCCGTGACGCCGACGACTGAGCACGCGGACGTGCGTGCGGAGCGTGCCGCTGCCGCGACCGCGGCCGCCGGCTCGGCGACCGGCGACGACCGATCGGAAGCCGGCGCCGAGATGCTCGGCGGCACGGCCGGTGCGATGACCGGCGCGGTTGCGGGCGCGGTCGTCGCCGGCCCGGTCGGGGCCTTCGTCGGCGGGGTCGTGGGCGCGGCCGTCGGCGCCGCGGCGGGCGAGGCTGCCGAGGGCGAGGAGGTCGCGGGCGCGGCGACGGGCAGTGCGATCGGTGCCGCCGCCGGCGCGATGGTCGGCAGCCTGGCCGGCCCGATGGGCGCGGTCGTCGGGGGCGGTCTCGGGGCGGCCGGCGGCGCGGCGTTCGGCGAGGGCGTGGAGCATGGCGCTCGCGGTCGCCCCGGACCCGCGGACGGCATCCGTGACGGGGTCGTCGACGACGACGGCGGGACCGATCCTCGATGAGCGGAATCCGGCCGCTCCGCATCGCCCAGGTCGCGCCGCCGCTCGAGCGCGTCCCGCCGCTCGCCTACGGCGGTACGGAGCGGGTCATCTTCGAGCTGACCTCGCAGCTCGCGGCGCGCGGCCACGACGTGACGGTCTTCGCCAGCGGCGATTCGGACGTCCCATGCCGGCTCGTGCCCACCGTGCCGGAGGCGCTTCGGCCGGCCGGCTTCGGTGGCGACCCCGCGCCGCACTTCCTCGAGACGATCCAGGCACTTCTCGATCACGCCTCGGAGTTCGACGTGATCCACAGCCACCTCGAGTGGTGGAGCATCCTCCTCGCGCGGGTCGTGCCGGTCCCGGTCGTCTCGACGTTCCACGGCCGGCTCGACCTCCAGCACTCGCGGCGCCTGCTCGCGGGCCGGCCGGAGGGCCTCGTGGCGATCAGCCGCAGCCAGGCGGCGGCCCATCCGAACGTGGACTGGACGATCATCCACAACGGCCTCTCGCTCCACGAGATGCCGGCCGGCCCCGGCGGCGACGCGTTCTGCTTCGTCGGCCGGGTCGATCCGGGCAAGGGCGTCGTCGAGGCGATCGAGGTCGCGAGGCTGTCCGGCCGGCCGCTGCGGATCGCGGCGAAGGTCGGCACCCTGCCCGAGCAGGTCGACTACTACGAGACCGTCTTCCGGCCGGCCGTCGAGGCGGCGGGATCGCTCGTGGAGTTCATCGGCGAGGTCGGCCCTGAGGAGCGCAACCGGCTTTTCGCCGAGAGCTTCGCGACGCTGATGCCGGGGGCCTGGCCCGAGCCGTTCGGACTCGTGGCGATCGAATCCCTCGCCTGCGGCACGCCGATCCTCGCCCGGCGCGTCGGCGCGCTGCCGGAGATCATCCGCGACGGCGTCGACGGCTTCTTCGGCGACGACCCGCTCCACCTCTCCTTCCATGCCGAGGGCGTCGCCGGTCTCGACCGGACCGCGATCCGGGAGCGGGCGATCGAGCGGTTCTCGGCCGCCCGCATGGCGGACCGGTACGAAGAGCTCTACCTTCGCCAGGTGGACGAGGCCCCGCCGCCGACCGTCCGGATCCCGCCGCGGCGCAGCTCGGGCCTGCCGGCTCGGGTCGCCGGACCGGCGAGCGCCGCCACGATCGTCGATCGACCGGCACGGGTCCTCCCGGGTCGGCCCGTCGCGGGGATCCTCGTCCCGGTCGGCCCGGGCCGCGACCCCGGCAACCCGGGCATCGGCTCGACCGGCCTGAGCGCCGGGCCGACCGGCAGGAGCGCCACCGCGACCGCGGAGCCGACGGACGATCCTCGGCCCGGCGACGCGCGGGCCGGCGGCGCGCGAACCCGGCCGCGGCCCTGAGCGCCCCGCGCGCCGCCCGCGGGCCCGGCACCGCGTCGGTCGAGGTGCCGGCCGGCGGCTTCCGGTTCGGCGACGATCGCCGGCCGGGCATCCGGCGGCGGCGTGCCGGGCGGGGCTGGGTGTACCTCGACCCGGACGGGCGCCGCATTGCGGATGGCGCCACCGTGGCGCGGATCCGGGCGCTCGCGATCCCGCCCGCCTGGACCGCCGTCTGGATCGCCACCGATCCCGCCATGCACCTCCAGGCCACGGGCCGCGACGCCCGCGGCCGGAAGCAGTACCGGTATCACCCGGCCTGGCGGCGCCGGCGCGAGACCGAGAAGTTCGATCGACTCGCCCGGTTCGCGGAGGCACTGCCGGCGATCCGGGCCGCCGCCGCCGCCGACCTCGAGCGGCCCGGCCTGCCGCGCGAGAAGGTGCTCGCGGCGGTGGTCCAGCTCCTCGACCGGACGCACGTCAGGGTCGGGAACCCGGAGTACGCTCGGCTCTACCGCTCGTTCGGGCTGACGACCCTCCGAAATCGCCACGCGTCGATCGAGGGCACCACCATCCGGTTCCGGTTCCGTGGGAAGGCCGGGCGCGACCACGACGTGTCGATCCGCGATCGCCGTCTCGCCGGGATCGTCCGTCGCTGTCGCGACCTCCCGGGCCAGGACCTGTTCGCCTACGTCGACGAGGCCGGTGACGTCCGCGACATCACGTCGGACGACGTCAACGACTACCTGCGGCAGGCAGCCGGCCGAGACGACGTGACCGCGAAGGACTTCCGGACCTGGGCCGGCACGGTGCTCGCCTTCCGCGCCCTCCGGGCGGTCGCCCCGTCCGGCCGCGATGTCGACGCACGTCGCTCCGTCGTCGCAGCGATCCAGGAGACCGCCGACCAGCTCGGCAACACGCCGGCCGTGACGCGTCAGAGCTACGTCCATCCGGCGGTCGTCGACGGGTTCCTCGACGACGGGCTCCGACGGGCACTGCTCCGCGTCACCGACCGGACAGCGGGCGCCGCGCTCGATGCCGAGCCGTCCGAGTCGGACGAGGCCGCCGTGCTCGCGCTCCTCCGGCGGGCGCGTCGCCGGCGATCTGCGAACCCCGATCCGCCCCGCACCCGCCGCGCCGGGCGAGGTGCAACACGCCCGAAAGCCGACGGGGCGAGCGGGACGGGTTCCCGCACCCGGCCCGGGTGAAGCATGGTCGGCAGGGCCGGCCCATCGGCCGACCGGACGAGGAGATCACGAGATGTGCATGAACTGCGGCTGCGGCAAGCCCGACGACGAGCACGGCAACCCGGCGAACATCACGGCGGCCGAGCTCCGCAAGGCCGGCGCTGCGAACGGCCAGTCGCTCCGGACGAGCGCCCAGAACATCCTCGACACGGTCGACATCGTGGAGGGGCGCGACCCGATGGCGGCCGTGGCGGGGGCTGGGGCCGCCGCGCGGCGGGATTCGGGCGGCGCCGAGCGCGGCACGCCGGCGACCGAGTCCTGACGGCTCGCCCCGACCGCTGACCCGCCGCCGCGATGGCCGTCCTCGCCTCGGTCTTCGGCGTCCTCGGCCGGTTCGCCGGCAAGTTCCTGACGACGACGCTCGGCTGGGCATCGGCGCTGCTGTTCGGCCGGATCCCCGAGGACCGCCAGGTCCGGTTCGCGATCCTCACGTTCGGGTCGATCGTCTGGGTCGCGACGGTCGTCGGGATCCTCGTGCCGAGCCTCGGGACGTTCCTCGTCGCCCTCGTCCCCCTGCCCGACTGGGTGGACGAGACCATGGTCCGGATCGCGATGCTCGTCGCCGCGCTCGTCCTGCCGGCCCTGCTCGGGGTCGTGACGCTGTTCATCGCGGACCCGGCCGACCGCCCGGCGGGCGGCTCGAGGATCGGCGCGATCCTCCGTGGCTATCCGCTCACGCCGGTCCTGGCCGGGACGCTCGTCCTCCTCGCGGGGGCGGGCATCGTCCGAAAGGCGAAGGCGCTCCTGGCCCGCCGAGCGACCGCCCACGTGGCGATCGTCGTCCGTCCCGGGCGCTACGAGGCGCTCGTCGGGCGGGTCGAGGGGATCCTCCGCGACGCCGAGCTCGACGTCGAGCGGCGCGACGGCTCGCGGATCCTCACGGGGCCCGCCCGCCTCCTCGCCTCGATCTCGGGGACCGGGATCCGGAGCCTGGTCCCCGATCGCCTTGCCGTCCTCGCCGGGCCCGAGGTGGAGGTCGAGGTCTACCCCTCGGACCTGGCGATCTCCGGTCGAGCGCAGGCGCTCGCCCGGGCGCGGGCCGCGATCGTCCGTGACCTGCGGTCGGAGGATTGCTGGCTCACGACCCGCCGCGACGCCCAGGAGATCGAGGACCGGCTCGCCGCGCTCCACGACCCGCCGCGCCCGGTCGACGCCCCGGCGCTCGCCGAGATCGACCGCCGCCTCGCGACCGAGACGATCGATGACGAGGAGTGGGACGTCCTCTACCGACGCCGGCTCCAGGTCGTCGCCGATGCGACGGGGACGAACCTCGATGCGGCGGCGACGGGCCCGAATTCGGGCGGCCGTGACGCCGAACCGGGCCGAGGGATCGAAGAAGGCCTGGGCGGCAACCGACCGCGCCCCAGCCTCGGCACGATCGTCGGCGCCGCGACGGCCGGGCTCGTGCTCGTCGACATCCTCCTCCTGGCCATCCGCCATCCACGATCGCGGCGATGAGCTGCGGCCTGACCACGGCGCGGGACAGACCGACGCCGGGCCCGAGGGCTCGGCGTCGGAGTGGCGGCGACGCTGACGGGTTGACTCAGCGCGCGAGCCGCTGGCGGAGCTCCTCGAGGAGCTGCTTGGCATGCTCCCCATCCTCGGCAGCGAGACGCTCGAAGAGCTCCGCCGCCTCGCCGCCGTCGTCGGCGTACATCTGGTAGGCCTCGATCGCCTCGAGCTTGGACGTCAGGGCCTGGAGCAGGTCGTACGTGATGTCGTCGACCGGGCTCGTCCGGGTCTGGCCGTCAGTCGTGGCGCGCGTCGGGGTCTGCATCGCTGTCCTCCGGGATCGGCGGTCTGGGGGGTTCGTGTCCGGGAGATCGTGGGGCCCGGGCGCTCGCGGGCGTACCCGTGCCGCATCCGAGGCCGTTGCATCGACCTCGCGTGACCGCGGGGCGGCGGGCCGGCGCCGGCCATCGTCCGGGCAGGCGGCTTCAGCGAACGTCGCCGGACCCGGGCGACATGTCATGGAATCGCAACGCCCCCGCGCCGTCCGCCGCTCGCTGCGCAAGACCCTCCCAGGGCATCGTTCATGGCCTTGGGACCCCGCGGCCGTTGAAGGTGGTATGCAGTGGACCCGTCGCTGCTGTGGCTCATGGAATCATTGATCGCCGCGCTCGAGGCGCGTGATGCCGGCGATGCGGAGCTCTCGCCCTCCGAGGCCGACAAGCGGATCCGGCAGCTGGAGGCGGACCTCGCCCTCCGCCTGGAGGGCGTGCGCGCCGGGATCGCGGAGCGGCTGCGCCCCGGTCTCGGGGCTCCGATGCCGCATCGCGCGGAGCTCGATCTCGTCGGACCGGCCGGGTAACGGGGGGACGCCCGGCCGGCCGGCGGCGGGCGGCCGGACCGCCGCCGCGAGGTTGCCGGACCCCCACCGCCGGGGCCGCCCGCCCGCCTGTCTCTCCCATGCAAGGTTCATGCCGTCGCCGACCGATCGCCCGTTGCAGTCCCGCGGCGACACTCGATCACGTGGAATCGCCCATCGTCGACGTCCTCGTGCCCACCGCCGGGTCGGCCGTGAGCCTCGGGGCGACGCTTGCGTCGCTCGCGGGCCAGCGGTACCCGGCGTTTCGCGTCTCCGCGCTCGCGCCGAACAGCGGGCCGGCGGACGAGGCGCACCTGGGTGCCCTGGCCGCGGTCCTCGCCGCACGGGGCCATGCCGTCCGGCTCACGGACGCCGATCCGGGCACCCCGGGGGCACGGCGGCAGGCGCTCCTCGACCTGGCCGATGCGCCGTTCGCGCTCGTGGTCGATGACGGGGTCTTCCTGGAGCCTGACCTGATGGGCCGCCTCGTGGCCGCGATCCGATCGGCCGGCTGCGGCTTCGTCGGTTCGGCCGTCGTCGATCTCCGATTCCGAGGCGAGCACCGCGTCGAGGAGCAGGGGATCGAGTTCTGGGACGGCCCTGTCCGCCCCGAGGAGATCCGGCCCGGGACGCGCGGCTGGGACCGGCGCCGCCTCCATCGCGGCGCGAACCTCGAGCATCTCCGGGAGCGCCTGCCGCGCACCCGGGACCGCCTCTACCGCGTGGCCGACGTTCCTGGCTGCGTGCTGTACGACACCGCGAAGCTGATGGGTGTCGGCGGGTTCGCGTTCGGGCGCGATCGGCACCGCGATGCCCCGCAGCCGATGGGCGCCGAATCCGCGGCCCAGCTTCGCCTGATCGCGCGGCACGGCGGCGCCGGCCTCTTCCCATCGGGCGCCTATCGACTCGCCCCGACGCCGCCGGCCGGGACGCGGTCGCCGGCCGCGGCCGCGGCCCTCTCAGCCTCGCCGCGACCGGCGGCTGCCGGTCGGCCCGCGCGCCGCCGGACCCGCCACGCCGTCGCCAGCCACCTGGCGAGCCTGCGGGTCCGTGCGCGACGCCGCCATGCCGCCAACCACGTCACCGAGGGTCGGCCGCGCCGGCCCGACTCCAGAGGGGTTCATCCATGACCGAGCTCATCGGCGAGGTGCTCGCCAACCCGTTCGTCTCGACCCTGCTGCTCGGCATCGCCGCGGCCGTCGTCGGGCTCTGGCTCGCGGCCAGCTGGTGGGCCTATCGCGACGCGTCGCGCCGGGTGCGCGGCGAGCTGCCGCCGTACCTCGCCGCGACCTGGATCTTCCTCTCCGGCCCGGTCCTGCTTCCGCTCTCGGTGGCGGTCTATGCGCTCGTTCGGCCGCAGGAGACGGCCGGGGACCGGCGGACGCGGGAGCTGCTCGCCGGCATGGACGAGCACGACGCGGACCATCCCGCATGCCCGGCCTGCGGCGCGGACGTCGACCCGGACTGGGTCCGCTGCCCGGACTGCGCTGCCTGGACCGTTCGCCGTTGCGGGCGCTGTGACCGGCCGGCGCCGCTGGACGCCGGGATCTGCCCGTGGTGCGCCTGGGTGCCCGGCGAGCCGACCGACGTGGAGCCGGCTCGCCCGTTCGAGGTGGATGTTCCTGCCGCCGCCCTCGCCCGGCCGCCGGTCATCGCCCGGAGCCGCGCACCGCGCCCGGTCGTCATCGCGATGCCGCGCACGCCGGCGGTGCCGGCACGGGGCGCGGGACGATCGAGGGCCCCCGGCGTCCGCCGGCACCGCGCGAGCGGAGCCATGGGACGGGCCGGGGGCCCGAAGGACGCGTGAGGATGGACGCTCAGCGGCGGTCGATGTCCTCGTCGAGCGCCTCGTCGGCGCGGCCTCGCTCGTACTCGAGCTTCCGGCCGGCCTCGTCGACCTTCTCGTGGACCTCGTCACCGAGGTTCTCGGCGCCCGACCGAAGGCGATCGCCCGCGTTGGCGAGCTTGTCGCCGAGGGACTCCTCGCCGTCCGCCTTGCGCCACGTCTCCTTGACGTCGTCCTTGATGTCGCGCACTTCGCGCTTGCCTTCCTGCATCGTCAAACCTCCATGTTCGGAGCCGGCGCTCCGCCGGACTCGAACGTACGAGGACCATGGCCCGCCACGCACCCCGCCGGGCGGACCGGGCGTTGCAGTCCGATGACAGCGGGGACCGCCGACGGGAGGCGCCAATTCCCGACCAGCGCAGGAGGCCGACGATGGCAAAGGACACACTGACCGACGATCGTGGAACGGCGACGGGTCGCACCGACCCCGACCGCTCCGACACCACCCGGGCCCGGGCCGACGATGCGAAGGACGCGCTCCGGGCGGCATCGAACCAGGTCGGCGAGGCCGTGGAGACGGTCCGGACCTCGCTGCCGGAGGTCGCTCGCGCCTCCCGCGGGTTCATGGACGACGCGATGCGCCGGATCGAGCGAGGGTCCGACCAGCAGGTCTCGGCCGGCGTGACGATGTCCCTCGGGCTCGCGATCGGGATGCTCCTCGGCGGGGCACCCCGGCTGCTCATCGCCCTGGCGCTCGTCCCGGTCGCCGCGATGGGCCTCGTGCTCATGGACCGCCGGGCCGGAACGCGGAGCGGCTCCTCGACGCCGGCCCGCAGCAGCTGAGCAGCGGCCGGCGTCGCCGGTCCTGCGCAGCTCCACCGGACGCCGCGTCCCGATGGGCGCGGCGTCCCCCTGTCCACGCTCAGCCGGTCGGGCGACGGGGTCGAGGCCCCGGCCGGGCCGGCTGCGCCGTCGTGCCGGGGGCGCGACCGCCCGAGGGGAGCGGACGGTCGGAGGAGGGTGGAACCGGTCGGGTGAACCGGTCCCGGGGGAGGAACGAGGCGATGAGGGATCGCCGCGCCGGTGCCATCGTGCCCGGCGGGGTGGATCAGGGCGATGCCGCCGGGCGGCGGCGACCTTGCAGACGCATAACGCGCGTCGCCACGGCGGGGTCAGCCCGGTGCCATCGCCTCGGCGGCCACGATCTCGAGGACCGCGGCCCGCAGGTCGCGCGCGACGGTGTCGCAGCGGTGGATCGCCGACGCCGAGGGGCTCCCGATGAGCACCGTCCGCAGCCGGGCCGAGCGGCCGCGGCAGCGATCGACGTCGACCGTGAGGTACCAGGCCGGCTCGTCCGGCTGGAGCGGCGCGTCCGCAACGGCGTGGCGGCCGAGCGGCGCGAGCGCGCCGGGATCGGTGCCGCCCGAGCCGGTCAC
The DNA here is from genome assembly GCA_036277775.1 of Candidatus Limnocylindrales bacterium. Classification (GTDB taxonomy): domain Bacteria; phylum Chloroflexota; class Limnocylindria; order Limnocylindrales; family CSP1-4; genus UBA5189. Next base: position 4,055 of record DASUMJ010000302.1, on the reverse strand, counting down.
GACGACCGGCTCGTGGCCCGTCTCCTCGAGGATCTCGAGCGACCGGACCGCGTCCGTGTCGACGGAGCCGCCGGTCGGGTGGCCGCCCGAGAGCACCTCGAGGTCGACGTAGATGCGGCTCACGAGCTGCGAGGCTCCGTGGACGACCCCGGGCCGCCCGAGGTCGCCGATCCGCGCGACGTCCCCGAGCCGACCGGGTCTGTCGCCGTCGGCTCACCGGCGGGCGGGATCCGTCCACGCCAGGCGCCGGTCTCCTGACCCCGCGCCTCGATGAACGCCTTGAATCGCTCCATGTCGCCCTTCGCCCGCCGCGCGACGAAGCCGAGGGCGTCGCCGGCGATCTCCACCGGTCCCTCCGGCTCCACGTCGAGGTCGAGCTCGATCCGCGTCGTGTCGGCGTCGACGGACTCGAACCGCACGGCCCCGTCGTTCCGGGCGCCGTCGATGCTGCGCCAGGCGATGGCCGTGTCCGGCTCCTGCCGGACGATCTCGGCCCGCCAGTGCTTCACCTTCCCGGCGATCGTGACCGTCCAGTCGAGCGTCCGGTCATCGAGCTGGATGACCCGGTCGACGCCCTCCATGAACTGCGGGAACTGCTCGAACTGGGTCCACTGGTCGTACGCCACGCGGCGCGGGACGTCGACCTCGATCGACTCGGTGATTCGGGACATGGTCTCGCTCCTTCGCTGCTCCCGGAGATGGGAACGCCCACCGTTGCCGGTGGGCGTCCTCGGGAGTGTGGTGCCCGCCGCGACCGGCGGGCGTGCGGGGCGTCGGTCAGACGACCCCTCGACCGCTTCGCGTCCGGCCGGTGAGGGCATTCCACACGACGACCGCGATCACGGCGCCGATCGTGGCGGTCACGATCGAGCTGATGTCAAGCGCGCCGTCGACGGCGTCGATGCCGAAGAGGGCGCTGGCGAGGAACCCGCCGACGAGCGCGCCGACGATGCCGAGCACGATGTGCCCGATCACGCCCATACCTTCGTCGCCCTTGACGAGGAAGCCGGCGAGGTAGCCGGCGATCGCCCCGAGGACGATCCACGCAATGATGCTCATGAGGACCTCCATCCCTGGTTGCACGGGGTCGATCCCGACCCATGGCCACCATGACCGAAGGAGGGCCCTCTTCCGACTACGCCGGGGCGGCGAGCCGTAACAACGACGTACCGGCGCGAACGTGCGCTCGGGCGTCAGACCCGGATGACGACGTCGAGCGAGTCGGAGCGGCGGAGCACCTCGGCGCTCGTCGTCCCGCGCCAGCGGTGGAACAGGAGGTCCACGGTCCGGCTGCCGACCCGGAGGTTGCTCACCGTGACCTTGCCGAGCCATGACGGCAGGTGCGGTCGATCGAGCTCCAGGACGCCCTCGCTCGCGCGCGCGCGCAGGCCGAGCATCGACTGGAGGAGCGAGAGGGGTGCCGCGGCGGCCCATGCCTGCGGCGAGCAGGCCACGGGATACGGCACCGGCATGGACGAGGCATCGCGGGTGAAGCCGCAGAAGAGCTCGGGCAGCCGGAACTCCGGCGAGTGGCGGGCCGCCTCGAAGATCCGCGTCGCGACCCGGTTCGCCTCGTCGTGGCGGCCGGCACGCTTCAGCCCCGCGGCAGCGATCGCGTTGTCATGGGGCCAGATGCTGCCGGTGTGGTAGCCGATCGGGTTGAAGCCCGGCTGCCCCGCAGCGTAGGTCCGGAGTCCCCAGCCGGAGTCGAGCTCCGGGCTCATGAGCCGCTCGGCGACCTGCGCCACCCGGTCGGCGGGCACGATTCCGCTCCACAGGCCGTGCGCCGGGTTCGAGGTGATCGAGCCGACGGGGCGCTTGTCGGCGTCGAGGGCGACGGCGTAGTAGCCGAGATCGGGCATCCAGAACGCGGCGTCGAATCGCCGACGCAGCTCCGCGGCCTCGGCCTCGAGCCGGTCCGCGAGCTCGGCATCCCCGAGCCGTCGCGCGAGCTCCGCCACCTGCAGCTTCGCGTCGTAGACGTAGCCCTGGACCTCCACGAGCGCGATCGGCGGCCGGGCGATGGCGCCGTCGCGATGGCGGATCGAGTCGCTCGAGTCCTTCCAGCCCTGGTTGAAGAGGCCGCCGCTGCCCCCGCGGAGGTACTCCACGAACCCGTCGCCGTCGGGATCGCCGTCGCCGTCGATCCAGGCCAGCGCGGCGAGGACGTTCGGCCACAGCTCCCGCACGAGGTCCAGGTCCCCGGTCCAGCGCGTCGTCTCGCCGAGGAGCACGAGCCAGAGCGGGGTCGCGTCGACGCTGCCGTAGTACGGCCGGTGCGGGATCTCGCCGGTTCGGACCATCTCGCCGGATCGGAGCTCGTGGAGGATCTTGCCGGGCGCCATGTCGCGATCGGGGTCCCGGTCCGTCGCCTGCCAGTCGGCGAGCACCCGGAGCGTCCCGATCGCGAGCTCCGGCATGAACGGCAGGGCCTCGAGGGCGGTGATGATCGTGTCCCGCCCGAAGAGGGTGGAGAACCACGGCACGCCGGCGGCGACGTACTGGACCCCCGGGCGCGGACCGTCGTTCATGAGCAGCCGGAGGTCGGCGACGCTCCGGTGGATCGCCAGGTCGAGCAGCTCGCCGTCGGAGTCGACGCGGGTCGTGCGCTCGGTCCAGGCACGGTACTCGGCGTCCGCGTGCTCCGGCGCCGCGATGGGCGCGGTCCGTGGGGTGGTCGCATGGACCGGGTGCCGCGAGACCGCCGCTCGCTCCGCCTCGAGGCTAGCCGCCGGCTCGGCGACGGGATGGAGATCCGTCCAGACTCGCCATTCCACATCGGTGCTGGCGCCGATCGCGATCGTCGCCGTCCAGCGGATCCGGAGCGAGCCCTCACCGCCCTCGCCGAGGGCCAGGTCGGCCTCGGGCAGGTCGCGCCGGGCCGTCACCTCGCCCGGCGTGAAGGCCAGGTAGGAGCGGCGCATGAACCCGTCGAGGCCCGCGTACGAGAAGACGAGCGTCCGGTCCGTGGCCGCGGTTTCGTGGAAGCGACCGCGCTCCGGGCGGGCGTGGCCGCGGACCTCGAAGATGTCGGCCGCGTCCACGTCCAGCTCGAGGTCGAGGACGACCGACTGCTCGTCAGGGCTGAAGTTCGTGACCGTGATCTGCTCGCCGAAGCCGTCGCCGATCCAGCGACGCCGGAGGATCGAGAGCGATCGCCGCTCGACGGCCTCGCCGATCTTGTCGTCGCGGTTGCGGCGGTACTCGGGGTTCGTCAGCTGGATCGTGCCTTCGTGGTTCGCCGCCGTCTGGGAGCGGAGGAGCGTCGGACGGACCCCGTTCATCCGGAGCACGGCACACGACAGGACGCGGGTGTCGAGGTCGTAGAGCCCGAGGCCGCGGCCGTCCGGATGGATGTCCCCGAACGCATCGGTCAGCAGGTAGAGGTTGCGGTGCTTGAGCACGGCGACGCCGCCCAGGTCCGTCGCCGGATGGATCGTGGGTTCGGGGGCGGGGAGCCAGCGGACGCCCGTCGCGGGCGCCTGCGTCGAGGGAGCCGTCGTCCGCGCCACGGGGCCATTGTGCCGATGCGTCGCAACCCCTGCCGGCCGGGTGCCCCCGTCGCCGTCACAGCGGCATGTCAAGGAGTGGCCCGGCACATGTCGCGAGTCTGGCGTCGGCCATGGTGAAACCGGACTGCAAGTCGAAGGGGGGTCGCATGCGGTCGTCCCGTACCGTGCCGCCGCGAGTCTGAGGGTCACGTCCCATCGGGACCTGGATGCGAGGTACGAGACGAGCGATGGCGGGCTACCGGGACCAGCGAGCGAGGGCAGGCCACGAGAAGTCGGCGGCCGCCCACGGCGTCGCCACGGTCGCCGCGGTCGCCGCGGTCGCCGCCGACCCGGCCCGGGGCGTCGGGCCGCTCGACGTCGACGCCACGACCCGGAGCCTCGTCCGCAGCCTTGAGCGCTGGGGCATGGGCGGCGCCGAGGCCGGCAACCTCGTCGGGCTGCTCCACGGGCTCCGGCCCGTCCGCGGCGGCTGGTCGATCCACGAGATCGAGCACCTCCGGTTCCTCCGCGCGCTTGCAGACGGCGGGCGGATCGAGCCTTGAC
>DASUMJ010000301.1:0-5280 GCA_036277775.1 Candidatus Limnocylindrales bacterium | reverse complement strand
CGAGGTGACGGCGCGACCAGGGCGTCGTAGGTTTACTCGGTGGTCGACTCGCCCGCGGATCTGGTCATCACCGGCTGCACCGTCCTCATCCACGACGCCGAGGAGCGCATCACGTTCCTGGAGGGCGCGACGGTCGTCGTCCGCGACGGCGTGATCGAGTCCGTCGGCACCGGTCCGGGGGACGTCCAGGCGGCGGAGCACATCGACGCGTCAACGGCAACCAGGCCAAGCCGTCGACGAAGGTCCGTGCCGGCGACGTGGTCCACGCCCTGATCGCCGAGCGCGAGCGCGCCGCGAGCTCGAACGGATGCGGCGGGCCGGGCCGGGCTGACGGGCACCTCCGAGCTCACCCGGAGGTCGAAGGCCGGAGGTTCCCTGGGGACTACCAGGAGTTCGTGACGAGCTCCAGCTTCAGGGAGGCCCGAACCGGCTCGGCCATCTCGGACAGTCGATCCCAGTCGACCTCGTTGACCAGGTACTCGATGTCCTTCGGTTCGAGCGCCACGTGCAGGTGCGCCGCCGCCGCGACGGGATCCTTCCGCAGGTACTCGAAGAAGCCGGCGTCGACCATCGCGTGCGACGCGAGCAGCTTGAACGCAAGCTCGCGCTCCATGAAGCCGTAGCGCTCGTGCTCGGGGTTGGTCGGGTTGGGGTACACAGGCTCGCTGTTCTCGGTCTGATCCATCGTCACGTTGCGGTTCCTCCCGTGGTGGTGCCGAGAAGCAGGCGGGCTGCCTGATCTCCAGCGTGCTGATAGTGGTCGGCGACCTGCGCGCCCTGCTCCGACGTTCGGGCGGCCCATGACGTCAGGAACGCCTCGAGCTCGCTGACCTCGAGGTCGTCAGCAATTGCCGCCGCGTCCCGCGCCGCCCGAACGGCCCGGTCGAAGTGCTCCCGGACGACGGGCCCGGTCAGCATGGCGGCGAGCACCATCGCTCGATCCCGTTCGGGACTCGCCCGCCGGCGTGGACCGCCGACGATCGACGCCACGAAGGCATTCCAGCGGCCCGCCGTGAGGTCGGCCTCCCAGTCACAGAACTGGTCGTAGAGGACGAGGGCCGTGACTGCGCCATCGAGGCTGCGTTCGAGCGTGGGCCACAGGTCGAGGCGATCGGCCTGGAGGCAGGCGGCGAAGCCGGCGATCTTCAGCGGCGCCCCACGGACCGCGAGATCGATGCCGCTCGCGCCGGCCCGCCACTCGGCCATCGACCGATCCAGGAACGTCCAAAGGGGCGATCCGGCACCGAACCGGGCCGCGTACTCGCCGACGGCGAGGTCGAGGGCCAGCCGAGCCAGGACCCGGGTGTCGGCGATCTCGGATGGCGCGACCTCGCCGTCCTCGAGATCGTCCTCGAGGCGGATGGCGAGCAACCCAAGGACGTTGGCCTGCACGAGCGCCTCGACGAACGCCGGCTCGAGCTCGAAGCGACGGCCGAGCCACGCCGGCAGGTGCCACTCGATCGTCCATCGATCGGGCGTCAGGCGGGCAAGATGGCGCACCGCCAGGCGCTCCAGCCGCGGCTCGCGGCCGGCGACGCGGCGCAGGACCTGTGCGCTGATCTCGTCGCGGTCGAGCAGGGGAGTGAGCATCGGTGACATCCGCCGGCTCCCGACCTCCAGGGACGTGGGCCGCGCCATCGTACCCGGAGCGCCCTTGCCCGCGGACTAGAATTCGCGCGCTGGCGAGGCGACGAGGAGGGACGGCCATCGTGGCAAAGCGGACGGTCGAGGTGGCGGCTCCTCCCCGGAACGAAGGACGCGCGTCCGCGTCCGTGGCTCCGCCCGCCCGCGAGCAATGGGGTCGACGATCGCCCTACGTCGTGCTGGTCGTCGCGGTGATGCTCGTCATCGCGGGACAGCTCGCCGAGGATCTCGCCGACAGCGAGCCGCTCCAGCTGCTCGCCCCGCTGTCGGCGGTCCGCCGCTGGACGTTGATCGTCGCCGTCGGGTACATGCTGACGATCTCGCTGGTGATCGATCGGCTCGTGCTCCAGTCGCTCACCGCCCTCGACCGCCTCGTCAAGATCCGGCCAGAGCGCTTCCGCGACTACACCGACCGCATGCGCCGGCCGGGCCCGGGCCCCGACCTGGCGATGCTCGCGGCATCCGGACTGCTCGTCGCGCTCCTGTTCCTCGGCCTGCGGTCCTCGCTGCCGATCGACGATGGGGTCACCAACGCCGAGGTGTTCCTCCCGACCCACGGGCTGGCGGCGGCCCTCGTGCTCGTCGAGTACACCCTCGTCGGGTGGGCGGTGCTCACGCTCGTGTGGACGACGATTCGGCGGGCCCGGGCACTTGGCGAGCTGTCGCGGGAGCCGCTCCACGTGGACGTCTTCGACACGTCCAACGTCCTGCCGCTCGGCAACATTGCCCTGGCCACGGCACTGGCGCCGGCCGGCGTGATCGTCATCCTGCTGCTCGGGCTGGGAGCGCCGTCCGAGCCCATCAGCTGGGCGCTCCTCGTGCTCGTGTCGCTGGCGAGCCTCCTTGCCCTGCTTCTGCCGCTTCGAGGCATCCACGGCCAGATGGAGGGCGCGAAGGACCGGGCGATCTCCGACATCAACCAGCGGCTTCGCAAGAGCTACGACGAGCTCCGGGACAGCGGCACCGCCTCGCCCGAGGCCATGGGGAACCTTCGGAACCGCGTCGGGACGCTCATCGACCTTCGTCGAACGGTCGGCGAGATGACGACCTGGCCTTTCCGCGACACGATCGCCTTCGGCCGGGCCGTGCTCATCGCGCTGGCGCCGCTCATCTACACGGTCATCAACGAGCTGATCAAGATCTTCGTGATCAATCCACTGGAGCGGTGAGGCACCCGGGAACCGCTCCGGAGGCTAGCCGCGGGGCGCAGCCTCGACGGTCTCGTCGAGAGCGAGCCGTGCCAACGCGATGGCGCCGGCAAGGTCGATGGCGCGAGCTTCCGCTCGGGCGGCGGCCAGTGCCGTCGCGTCAAGCCGTTCCTCGGCCTGGGCCATCAGCGTGTCGACCTGCTCCCGATCGGCGGCCCGTAGCGGGATGCGCTCGCGCGCGACGAGAACTTCCACGGCGAAGAGCAGTCGCGCCGCCGTCAGCGAGGATTCGGGTGTCGCGGCAGCCAAGGCGATTGTCGCGACGGTGGTGAGGGTCTCCACGACGAGCTCCGGGTCTTCCAGCTCTTCGATCCCCGGCAGAGAGCGCACGACCTGCGCCCGCCCCTCTTCGATACGGCCCGCTCGAACCAGCGCGGCCCCGAGGTTCGCGCAGGACACGGAGAGCGAGAGGCCGCCGGTCACTTCGTCGATCGCCAGGGCCTGCGCCATGAGCTCGACCGCCTCGTCATGGCGGCCGCGATCACTCGCGACGATGCCGAGGTTGCTGAGCGACACGGCCGTTCCCGTCCGGTCGCCGAGCGCGGCCTTGCGCGCGATGCTCTCCCGCAGCAGCGCCTCGGCGCGATCGAGGTGGCCGACGGACCGCGCGACCACGCCGAGGCTGTTCAGGGTCTTCGCGACGCCGGCGTCGTCACCGAGGTCGCGCCGAACGGCAAGGGCCGCCTCGAGATGGCGCTCGGCCTCGGCCGGTCGGCGGGCATCGTCGAGGAGGACGCCGGCCCAGAAGAATGCTCGAGCCCGCTCCTCGGTCGTACCGTCGGGTGTTGCGGCGAGCGCCCGCTCGAGCCAGGGGAGGCCGTCGAGGCCTCGGCCCCGGAGCCACCAGTAGCGGCCGAGCCGTCCCGCCAGATCGAGCCCGCGGTTGGCGCGGGCGGCCACGTTCGCCGCACCGGCCCCACCGGCAGCGAGGAACCACGCCAACGCCGATCGGATGTCGGCCTCCTCGAGCCGGATTGCGTTCACCGCCGCGAGTGCGCCCTCCTCGTCGAGCGCCGCCCATTGGCGTCGGACGAACCCCAGCCAATGTGCGGCGTACCGCTCTCGGACCTCGTCATCGACGTCGCTCGCGGCGAGCATGTCCACGGCGAACTCGCGGATCGGAGCCAGGAGTCGGAAGCGCGCCTCGCCGTCGCCGATTCCTGGGGTCACGACGACGAGACTGCGATTGACGAGCGACTCGAGGACGCCCACCGGGTCCTCCCCATCGGCGTCGACGACGGCCTCGACCGCCGCCAGGTCGAACGATCCGGCAAAGACGCCCAGCCTGAAGAAGGCCGCCCGCTCGGCGGGCTGCAGCAGCTCGACGCTCCAGCTGATCGTGTCATGGAGCGTTCGCTGTCGATCCGGCAGGTCCCGGCCGCCCTCGCCCAGCGCGGGCAGGTGGCGCTCGAGACGGTCGAGGAGCGCCGCCGGAGTGAAGAGCCGCGTGCGAGCTGCCGCGAGCTCGATCGCGAGCGGAATCCCGTCGAGCCGGGCGACCAGCTGCTCGACCGCGGTTCGGGTCGCACCGTCCAGGCTGAACTGCGGCCGGACCATCCGGGCGCGCGCCGTGAAGAGCTCGATGGCGGGGTCGGCCGGCAGGGGCGACAGCGAGTACTCGCGCTCAGCGGCCACGCGGAGCGGCGACCGACTCGTGACGAGCATCCTGGTCCGCGGACACGCCGCCGCGATGCTCGCCGCGAGTGACGGCAGGTCCGCAACCCGATCCGCCGTGTCGAGGACGATGAGGAGGTCGCGGTTTCGCAGGTGGTCGAGGAGAAGGCTCAGCGGCTCCTCGCCGGGCGTCACTCGGAGCCCCATGAGCTCGATGAGCCCTGCGGCGACGTCGCTCGCATCCGTCGTCGACGCGAGATCGAGATGGAAGACGCCGTCCGGGAAGCCGGTCAGGAGCGACCGAGCGACCTCGATCGCGAGCCGTGTCTTGCCGATCCCGCCGGCGCCGGTGATCGTGACGATCGAGACCGTTGCGACGAGCGCGGCGAGCTCCGAGCGTTCGAGATCGCGATCCACGAGGTCCGAGACAGCCAGCGGAAGATTTGTCGGGTGGGCATCCAGGCTGCGCAGGGGAGGGAAGGGCCCGAGGGGAAGGCCCCCTCCGCTGAGCTGCCACAGGCGCTCGGGCCCGATGTCCTTGAGGCGGTGCCGTCCCAGATCGACGAACGCAAGGTCACCCAGGTCCTGGCCCTTGAGCACCTCGTGCGTGGTCTCCGAGATGAGGACCTGACCGCCGTTGCCGGCGTCCGCGATCCTGGCGGCGCGGTGAACGTCGAGGCCGACGTAGTCGTTCCCGACGCGGACCGCCTGACCGGTGTGCAGTCCGATTCGAACGCGGATCTGGGCACCGCCCGAGCCCGTCGGTCCGGCCAGTGCTCGCTGGACCGCTGCCGCCGCGGCGACGGCGTCGGAG
>DASUMJ010000300.1:0-4831 GCA_036277775.1 Candidatus Limnocylindrales bacterium | reverse complement strand
TGCCGCGACAGCTCCCGAGCGTCCCGGGCCCCCGGCTCGGGGACCGGCACGCTGCCGCGCTCGAGCGGTCCGCGGTCGGCGATCTCGCCCGCGACGAACGGGGCGTCGACCGAGGCGGGCGGCCCGCCCGATCCTCGCAGGCCGCCGCCGGAACCGGGTCCATCCGGTCCGCCCCCGGGCCCGCGACCCGACGCGGTGCCACCGCGGGCCGGCCGCCACGACCCCGATGCGCCCGGACGGTACCCGGCTCGCACCCCGCCGCGGTCGCCGCCGGGAAACGCGAGCGGCCCACCGTAGCCGGTCCGGTACGGCGCGTCACCGCGCCAGCCGGGCTCCATCCGCCACGACGAGCCCGACCCGACGAGCCCGGAGAACCGGTCCGTCCCGAGCGCTTCGCGCGGCGACGGCTTCGGCCGGGACTGGGAGCGATGGACGCCCTCCTCGTCCCGCCAACGGAGCTCCGGCGCGACCGGATCGCCGCGGAGCAGGTTGTCGACCGTGTCGGCGACGTCGGCGTGGACGAGGACCCGCTCGCGGTCCTGGATCTCGATGATGACGTCGAAGGTCGGTGGCGCCTTCCGCTCGAGGACGCTCTTCTGCGTCCGGCGCCGGCGGGCCTCCTCGTCGCCGAGGGTGACGCTCTGGATCCCGCCGATGAGGTCGGACAGCGTCGGGTTGAGCATGAGGTTGTCGAGGTTGTTGCCGTGAGCCGTCCCGATGAGCTGGACGCCGCGCTCGGCGATCGTTCGGGCTGCCTGGGCCTCCAGCTCCGTCCCGATCTCGTCGATGACGATGACCTGGGGCATATGGTTCTCGACGGCCTCGATCATCACCTCGTGCTGGAGCGACGGCGTCCGGACCTGCATCCGACGAGCCTTGCCGATGGCCGGGTGCGGGATGTCGCCGTCGCCGGCGATCTCGTTCGAGGTGTCGACGACGACGACGCGCTTGCCGAAGTCGTCGGCGAGGACGCGGGCCGCCTCCCGGAGCATCGTCGTCTTGCCGATGCCGGGCCGGCCCATGATGAGGATCGACTTCCCGGTCTCGACGAAGTCGGCGATGATCTCGATCGTGCCGTAGACGGCCCGCCCGATTCGGCAGGTCAGGCCCACGATCTTCCCGTTCCGGTTCCGGATCGCGCTGATCCGGTGGAGCGTCCGCTCGATGCCGGCCCGGTTGTCGTCACCGAACGTCCCGATGTGCTCGACGACGTGGGCGATGTCCTTGTCCGTGATCTCGCGCTCGAGGAGCGTCACCTCGGCGTCCGGGAAGCGGGCCTCGGGTCGCCGGCCGAGGTCGAGTACGACCTCGATGACCGATTCCTTGTCGGGCAGGGCGTGGATCGCGGCCACGATCTCCGGCGGCAGCGACGACAGGAGCGCATCGATGTCGTCGATCGTCTCGCGGCGGTCGGGTCGTTCCTCAGGAGCCACGCGTGACCTCCCAGCTGCGAACGCCGGCCGGGACGAGCGCCGGCTCGGCGACGCGGACGAGGGTTTCTCTCATGAGCAGCGTGATCGTGGCGATCTCCGTGAAGCCGGCGGCCTCGAGGCGGCCGTTGATCGGCGACTCATAGGTTCGCACCGGCGCGATCACGCCGTGCTCTCCGGGGCGATCGCCGCCCTTCGATGTCCGGGCCCGGATGTCGCCGAGCCCGAAGTCGATGAGGTCGGACAGGTCGACGTCGGGCCGGCCGATGACCTTCAGGTAGTGGGGCTGGGCCTCGCGGGCGACGCCGATCTGGATGAAGCCGGCGATCCCGTGGCCATCCGGTGCTTCGAGGACGTAGGCCTCGATGTCGGCGAACCGGAGCAGCGGCGCGAGCCCGCTCCGCGGCACCCGCCAGTTGGACCCCTGGCGCTCCCAGTCCGGGATCCGGAAGCCCTCGAGCCGCTGGACCGGCGCGGGCGTCACGGCGCCGTAGAGCTGCATCAGGGCGACGGCGTCGACGGGTCGGGCCGCGCGGATCCCGGCGGCGGCCGCCCGCTCCTCGCTCCACGGCTCGGGCAGGGTCGCGCCCGCCGCCTGGTGGAGGACCTTCTCCTCGCCGTACCGGGCGAAGCCGGCCTGCATGAACAGCTCGACGTTGCCGCCGGCGTCGGTGCAGGCGACGTGGAACCGTGCCGCGCCGCGCTTCTGGCCCTCGCGCAGCACCTGCTGGACGAGCCGGAACCGGATGTCGCCGGCCCCGGCGCCGGCCAGCCCGGCCACGCCGTCGAGCTCGACGATCGTCCAGTCGTCGCGGTGGCTCTCCCGCTCGACCCGGACGAGGCCGGCGACCCGACGATCCTCCTCGTAGACGAAGAGCAGGTCGTTCGGGCGGAAGGCGCCGAGCGGCAGCCGGAACAAGCTGAAGACGCCGATCCGGGGCCCGTTCACCGGCAGGCCGAGCGACCGCCCGCCGGCGGCGTCGTCCTCGCACAGCCGTGACAGCTCGCCGAGCGCGGCGAGGTCCGTGATCCGAGCGGCCCGGACCTTCCCGGACGGCCGCGAGGGCCGGAGCCCGCTCATCGGGCCAGGCCGGCGCGACGGGTCGGGTGCGGCCGGCGGCCGGCGCCCTCGCCCGGGTCGTCGTGCTCCGAGGCCATCGTCGCAACGAGGCGGTGGAACCGGGTCTCGCCCGCGAGCTCGGGATGGAAGGCCGTGGCCACGACGTTCCGCTCGCGGACGGCGACGATCCGGCCGTCGTCGAGCCGCGCCAGCACGTCCACCCCCGGACCGGTCCGCTCGACGACCGGCGCCCGGATGAAGACGGCGTGGACGGGCTTCTCGCCGAGCATCGGCACCGTGAGCTCGGTCTCGAACGAGTCGAGCTGGCGCCCGAAGGCGTTCCGCCGGACGGCGACGTCGAGCAGCGGGAACGTCACGGGGTCGCCGTCCTCGATGTCCTTCGACAGGAGGATCATCCCGGCACACGTCCCGAAGAGCGGGGCTCCGGACCTGGCCAGCTCCAGGATCGGCTCCCGGAGGCCCCAGCGATCGATGAGCCGGCGCTGGGCGGTGGATTCGCCGCCCGGCAGGATGAGGCCGCTCACGCCCTCGAGATCGGCCGGCAGGCGCACCTCGACGCCCTCGACGCCGATCGCGTCGAGGGTCGCCATGTGCTCGGCGAACGCCCCCTGGACGGCAAGGACCCCGATGCGCATCGGCCCAGCCCCGCCGTCGCCGGCGCGGCGGGTCACCAACCGCGGACGGCCAGCCGATCCGACTCGGCGAGCTGCTCGAGGGCGATCCCGCGCATCGGCGCGCCGAGGCCCTTGCTGACGTCCGCGAGGATCTTCGGGTCGTCGAAGTGCGTCGTCGCCTGGACGATGGCGTTCGCCATCCGGGCCGGGTCCTCGCTCTTGAAGATCCCGGAGCCGACGAAGACGCCCTCGGCACCGAGCTGCATCACGAGCGCCGCGTCCGCGGGGGTGGAGATCCCGCCGGCGACGAAGTTCACGACCGGCAGCCGACCGTGCTCGGCGACGTCCCGGACCAGGTCGTACGGCGCCTGCAGCTCCTTCGCGGCGACGAAGAGCTCGTCCTCGCGGAGGCCCTGGAGGCGACGGATCTCGGCGAGCACGTCGCGCAGCTGGTGGACCGCCTCGACGACGTTGCCGGTGCCGGCCTCGCCCTTCGTCCGGATCATCGCCGCGCCCTCGCTGATCCGCCGGAGCGCCTCGCCGAGGTTCCGGCAGCCGCACACGAACGGCACCTTGAACGCGTGCTTGTCGATGTGGTTCCGCTCGTCGGCCGGCGTGAGGACCTCGGACTCGTCGATGTAGTCGACGCCGAGGGCCTCGAGGATCTGGGCCTCGACGAAGTGGCCGATCCGGGCCTTCGCCATCACCGGGATCGTGACGGCGTCCATGATCCCCTGGATCATCTCGGGATCGGACATCCGGGCGACGCCGCCCGCGGCGCGGATGTCGGCCGGAACGCGCTCCAGGGCCATCACGGCCACGGCGCCTGCGTCCTCGGCGATCTTGGCGTGCTCGGCGGTGACGACATCCATGATGACGCCGCCCTTGAGCATCTGGGCGAGACCCTTCTTCGTTGCCCAGGTGGAGGTCTCGACGGTCATGTTGGGACTGCTTCCTCGTGGTCCTGTCGCGGGTCCGCCGGTCCGCCTGCCTCGGGGTCCTCGCCCGTTCGGGCCGGCCCGGGTCGCCGCAACGCGGCGCGATTATCGCACGGGCGCGGGAGGGCCCCGCCTGCCATGGGCCCGGGGCTGCCACGGCGCGAATTCCCGCCTCCGGTAACAGGCTCGCGCGGTGCGCGTCATCGGGGGAAACCGGAGCGACCTGGCCGCCTAACGACGGCCCTCCGGAGATGGAGAAGTGCGATGCGAAAGTTCTTGACGCTCCCCGTGGCGGGGCTTCTCGTGCTGGCGGTGGCGGCCCCGGTCTTGGCCGGGCCGAACACGAGCAACACCAGTGGCAGCGGCGAGGTCATTTCCGGCGAGCTCGCCGTCGATGGCTCGTACGGGTACTTCATGGTCTTCCAGGAGAACAACGAGCCCGGGTACGGCGACCTCTACCTCGAGTCCGGGGCGTGGGTCGAGTGCCCGCCGCCCGCCGAGGGCAGCGCGAGCATCGAATCCAGGGACGTGACCGCGGACGACACCGGCCCCGGCGAAGGGGTGTACGGCTTCGTCGGCACGCGGACCTACGGCTGGGCGTTCGACGTCGAGATCAGCCTGTCACGCCGCCTCGACATCGGCACGGCAACCGGGTCGATCGAGCTCTACACGGAGACGGTCGACGAGTGCGCCGGCACCTTCGGCGAACCGACCTTCGAGATCGTGGCGCTCAGCGTCTCAGCCGCCGGCCAGGGCGACGTCGTCTCG
>DASUMJ010000299.1:0-4533 GCA_036277775.1 Candidatus Limnocylindrales bacterium | reverse complement strand
TCTGCAGGTAGCGCGGCGAGCTCGCTGACGCTGACATCGATCGCCTCGCTCCCCCACCCTCACAGACGTCGGGCGGCCGTCCGCAATAGACCTGCAAGGCGGATCGCGAAACCGATCCCCTACCGTCGAGCGTACAGACCTCGTGCGAGCCTCCCGGTTCGCAAAGGAGGTACATCGATGCGCCGATCCCGCGTGCTGGCCCTGCTCGTCCCGCTCGCCGCCCTTGTCACGGCCTGCGGTCCGGGCGCTAGCGCCGCCCCTACGACCACGTTCACGGCACCCACCGACCCGCCGTCCCAGGCCCCCTCCGAAGCTCCCTCGGACGGCCCGACCGAGGGAGCGACGGTCGAAGCCGCCGAGGTCGGCACGGTCGGGACCGTGCTCATCGCCGGCGAGAACCAGATGACGCTCTACATCTTCACGAAGGACGTCCGGGACAGCGGCGAGAGCGTCTGCACCGGCGACTGCATCGACGCCTGGCCGGCGCTCACCGTCCCGGCCGGGTCGGAACCGTCGGCCGGCGAGGGCGTCGACGCGGCGAAGCTCGGCACGATCACCCGGTCCGACGACGGATCGCTCCAGGTCACGTACGACGGCCTGCCGCTCTACTTCTTCGTCGGCGACCAGGCGCCCGGCGACACGACCGGGATCTACGAGTTCTGGGAGGTCGTCGCTCCCTGATCCGAGCGGTGCGGCGCGCTCGGGCCGGGCAGCCCGGGCGCGCACCCGATCGTCAACCGGCCTTGGGGGCCTCCCCGGTCACCGGGATGAGGTCCACCGTCCGGACGCGGCGCGTGCGGCCGGCATCCGTCGAGACGACGGCTGCCGGGATGACGCCGCCGACGATCGATTCGACCGTCGCCAGCTCGCCTGCGTAGAGGCCGCTCGCGATCTGGACCCGGCCGCCCTGGACCACCTCAGGCCGGCCGGCCATCGCCTCGAGATTGATCGAGACGGTCCGGCTCGCGGCGGCGGCGGCGCGGGCATCCGCGCCGGGGTTGGCGTTGGCGTTCTTGCCGCCCGAGGTCGCGGTCTTCGGGGGCGGGTACGTGACCTTTCGGCGTCGCACGGCCTAGCGACCGCGCCGCGGCCGCTCGTCGGCCTTCGGCGGCTTCGGCTCCCGGCCGGGGCGTGGCGGGCGAGGGGCCGTGCCCGGGGCCATGTCCGGCGGCGGCGGCAACGGGCCTCGCTCCTGGGATGCCTTCACCTGGGCGTCGAACCGGGCGGCGACGTCGGCGGGGATGCTCCCGCGCCAGGCTCGCTCGATCTCGGCAACGCGCTCGTTCTCGGCCGCTCGACGGCTTCGCTCGTACTCGGAATGTCTCGGCATCGTCCCTCGCTTCGGTGGTGGGGAATCACTATCCACCCGAAGGGTGACAGAAACAAGCGCAGCGCACCAACGCGGGCCCAGGTCCTGCGGGTTGGCCCGGGGCCGTCACGGGAGGGCCGCGCGGCGCGGGGCACAACGAAACGCCCGAAGGAACCGCCGCTCGTCCGGCGCTCCGGCCGCTGTCCAGAGCAAGCTCCGGGAGCGGTTCCGGTGTTGCCACCGGTCGGTGCGCCGATCGTTTGGGGCCCCTTCGGGCAAGACGAACAATACGGTCCGGCCCCCGGCTGCTGGAAGGGCCTTATCCACGAGTTTCGGGAACGGCGTGCGAAATTCGTGCGAGGCATCCACACCGCGTCCACGGCTCGATGCAGAACCGCGCGGACGGCCGCCGTCCGATCTGTTAGGGGGGCCCGAGTGGGCTCGGCACCTCGGGCGCGACGGGCCGGGACGGGCTGCCTCCGGCGCTCCCCCACCGCCGCCGGCTCGACGCGATCCGTCGCCCCACCTGGGGACGGGGAGGGCATCGAGACCGCCGCGTCTGTCCTGGGCGGGCGCTCGTCCCGGACTGAGGCCGCCGGACACAACAAAACGCCCAGAGGAACTTCGACTCCCTCAGCGTTCCCCGCCACCTGATGCAAGCACCTGGTGTCGTCCCGGCGGCCCTCCCAGATGCAAGCACCTGGACTTCCTACCGGTGGCCGATGCAAGCACCGACCGGATCGCGAGTGGTTCGTAGCCCCTCCGGGCAAGACCTACTGTATGGCGCGCCCGGGGCATCGCGATACCGGCTTATCCACGACTTTTCGGGAAGCGAGACCGATTCCACGAGTGCCGTCCACACGTTGTCCACGTTGGCACGCAGGATCAGCCCACCTCGAGCGGCCAGGATGTGCTAGCAGCTGCCCCCGCGGGCAGGCCGTCCGCATCGAGCTCCACGTGGCGGATCGCGCCGCCGAGCTCGAGACGGATCGAGCGCTGTCCGTCCGGGACCACCCGGGCAGTCTCGACCGACGTCGCGAGGTCGTCCGACACGACGAGGAGCTCGACCACGACGGCCTCCGCGAGCGGCGGAAGCCCGGCGACGAGGGCCGCGAGGCCCAGGGCGTCGCCCCCAACCAGCACCAGGCGCGGTGCCGGCGCGGCGTGTGCGAGGTGCTCGACGCCGGCCGCCGCGACCCGATTGCCGTGGAGGGACCCGTCGGCCTCGCGGTGGAGCGTGAGGAGCCGTTCCGGCCCGGCCGATTCGAGGCGCGAGAATACGCCGTCCGGATCCGTCTCGAGGGTGTGCACCGCATCGAGCGCGCCGTCGGCACGCGCGATCGTCCAGCGCCAGCGCCGGCCGCGACGCCCGTCGGCCACCGACCAGGTGACGGTTCGACCGTCGACATCACCGAACCGCCCGGCCCGACGCACGGGGCCACTCACTCGACCGGCGCGGCCTCGAGGGTCGCCGTCCAGGCGGCCGCGACCCGCTCGAGCTCGCCGGCGAGCGTGGGAGCGACGCGCCCCGTGACCCGGACGTCGCGGTTGCCGTACTCGAGCTCGACGGTGCCCCGCTCGCGGATCCGGGCGAGCAGCTCGCCTGCGGCGTACGGGACGTGGACATCGACCGCCACCCAGAGCGAGGCGAGGAGCGCCGCGAGCTCGACCCGAAGCGTGTCGAGGCCGAAGCCCGTCAGCGCCGAGACGAGGACGGAGCCGGCGATCGCCGGCGCCATGGCGTTGCCGTCCCGGGCGGCCGGCTCGACGAGATCGGCCTTGTTGAAGACGACGAGGCGCGGCTTGTCGCCGGCTCCGAGCTCGTCGAGGACGGTCTGGACCGTGGTCCGATGCTCGGCGAAGTGGGCGTCGGCGGCGTCGACGACCTCGAGCAGGACGTCGGCCCGGTTGACCTCCTCGAGGGTCGCCCGGAAGGCATCGACGAGCTGGTGGGGCAACTTGTGGATGAAGCCCACGGTGTCGGTCACGATCGCGGACTGCCCGTCGCCGAGCTTCACCTGGCGACTGGTCGGATCGAGGGTCGCGAACAGCTTGTCCTCGGCGAGCGCCACCTCCGAGCCGACGAGCGCGTTGAGCAGCGTCGATTTCCCGGCGTTCGTGTAACCGACGATGCCGACGGTCGCCATGAGCCGCCGGTCGCGGCCGCGGGCCGTCGTCTCGCGGGATCGCCGGACGTCCTCGACCCGCTCCTTCATCTTCTTGATCCGGTCGCGGATGATCCGGCGGTCCGTCTCGAGCTGCGACTCGCCGGGACCCCGGGACCCGATCCCGCCCTGGGTCCGCGAGAGGTGGGTCCAGAGCCGGGTCAGGCGCGGCAGCTGGTACTCGAGCTGGGCGAGCTCCACCTGGAGCCGTCCCTCGTGGGTCCGGGCGTGCTGGGCGAAGATGTCGAGGATCAGCCGGCTTCGGTCGATGACCTTGACGTTGAGGAGGCCCTCGAGCGCCTTCTGCTGGCCCGGTGACAGCTCGTCGTCGGCGACGAGGAGGTCGAAGCGGGTCTCGTTCTTCGCGGCGACGAGCTCCTCGGCCTTGCCCTTGCCGACGTACCAGTTCGGGTCCACGTGGCGGCGGTTCTGCCACTCGGCGCCGACGACCTCGGCGCCCGCGGTCGTGGCGAGGTTCGCGAGCTCGACGAGCGAGTCGTTCGCCGACCAGCCCGAATCGTCGCCGGTGTCGACGGCGATGAGGAATGCCTTCTCGACGGGCGGCGTGAGCTCGATGAGGTCGCTGCGGCGGGTCGTTCGAGTTGCCATCGTCCGCCAGTCTAGCGGCGGTGGGGCGCCAGGCTTTGAACGGGTCACACGTCGGGTTCTGCGGCGTCAGATAGGCGAACGGACCCGGTCGTCGGACCCCGGATCGAGCACAGGGAGACTGCGAATGGCGAGAGCCGTGCTCCTCCTGCTGTTTGCCGCCATCGCGGGAGGCTGCGGCGCCCAGGGACCATCGGGAACCATGCCGGGACCGACCGCCTCGCCGTCGGGCGTCGTTCCTTCGACGCCGCCGGCGACGCCGGCGACCCCAGCTCCGACGGGATCCGGAGCGGTTGTGAAGCTCGGCTTCAATCCGGTGCTCCAGCGCGACGACGTCGAGCTGACTGCGGCCATGGCGTTCGAAGGCGGGTTCGTCGTCGGGGGCTGCGTCCTGTTCCCACCGGAGCCCGCCACCGAGGGGCCGTGTGAGCGCGCCCTCATCCTCGTGTCGCG
>DASUMJ010000298.1:0-13945 GCA_036277775.1 Candidatus Limnocylindrales bacterium | reverse complement strand
CGGAGGTCCTTGCGCGAGGCGCGGCAGGCGTTCGCGACCGGCGCGCCGTCGGCGGCGCTGACGAGGTACGAGCGACCGCTCTCCGTCCGCGGGAACGCCCCGCCGATGTAGAGCTTGTACGTCTTGCGAACCTCGATCCGGGCCGTCGCGACGTCGGCCGGCCGGGCCACGGCACGGGATCCGGGAGCGCGGGGCGGGGTCGCTGCCGGCTTGCGACGCGGGGTCGCCATTCAGCGATCCTCCAATCGGACGTAGGCGTGGAGTCCGTGCATCCCGCCCTCGCGCCCGAAGCCCGATTCCTTGTAGCCGCCGAACGGCGACGTCGGGTCGAAGCGGTTGAAGGTGTTCGCCCAGACCACGCCGGCGCGCATCCGGCGGGCCATCGACAGGATCCGGCTGCCCTTCTCGGTCCAGATCCCGGCCGACAGGCCGTAGGGTGTGTTGTTCGCCTTCTCGACAGCCTCCTCGGGCGTCCGGAAGGTCAGCACCGAGAGCACCGGCCCGAAGATCTCCTCCTTCGCGATGCGGTGGCTCTGGGCGACGTTCGTGAACAGGGTGGGGCGGAAGAAGAAGCCGCGATCCGGCAGGTCGCACGGCGGCTGGTAGATGTCGGCACCCTCCGCCACGCCGGCCGCGACGAGCTCGGTGATCTTCTCGAGCTGCTGACGGGAGTTGATCGCCCCGACGTCGGTGTTCTTGTCGAGCGGGTCGCCGACCCGGAGCGTCGCAAGCCGGTCCTTCAGCTTGTCGATGAGCGGCTCGACGATCGATTCCTGGGCCAGGAGGCGCGAGCCGGCGCAGCAGACCTCGCCCTGGTTGAAGTAGATGCCGTTGACGATGCCCTCGACCGCCTGGTCGAGCGCGGCATCCTCGAAGACGATGTTCGCGGCCTTGCCGCCGAGCTCGAGGGTGATCGCCTTGTCGGTCCCGGCGGTCGCCTTGTGGATCAGCTTGCCGACCTCGGTCGAGCCGGTGAAGGCGACCTTCTGGACGTTGGGGCTCGACACGAGGTGCATCCCGATCTGGGCCGGCCCGGGCACGATGTTCACGACACCCGGCGGCAGGTCCGCCTGGCGGCAGACGTCGGCGAAGAGGAGGGCGCTGAGAGGCGTCGTGGAGGCCGGTTTCAGGACGACGGTGTTGCCCGCGGCGAGCGCCGGCGCGATCTTCCAGCTGAGCATGAGCAGCGGGAAGTTCCAGGGGATGACCTGGGCCGCCACGCCGAGCGGCTTCGCGACGCGGCCCGGGAAGGCGTACTCGAGCTTGTCCGCCCAGCCGGCGTAGTACCAGAAGTGGGCCGCCGCGAGGGGCACGTCCACGTCGCGGGACTCCTTGATCGGCTTGCCGGTGTCCATCGTCTCGAGGACGGCGAACTCCCGGCTCCGCTCCTGGAGGATCCGCGCGATCCGGAAGAGGTACTTCGCCCGCTCGCGACCGGGCAGCGCGCCCCAGCTCCGCTTCTGGGCCCGCCCGGCGGCCCGGACGGCGCGGTCGACGTCGGCGGTCGTGGCCCGGGCGACGTCGGCGAGCTTCTCCTCCGTGGCCGGATTGACCGTCGCGAACACGGCGCCGTCGGAGGCCGGGACCTCGCGACCGTCGATGAAGAGGCCGTAGCGCTCCTTGACCGTGACGACGTCGCGGGACTCGGGCGCCGGGGCGTACTCCCACGGGATCGCCTGGCCGTCCCCGAGACCCCAGCTGGCCGGAGCGCGGTCGCCCGACCAGGGGCGAAGCTTCGTCGACTCGCTCGTCACGTCGGGCATCATACCCGGGATGCCCCCGGATTCCGTGCTTCGCGACGGCGACCTCGTGTTCGAGGACGGCGAATCGGTCCTCCACGGTGGCCCGGTGGACCGGCCACGCGTCACCCGGCTGGCCGCGTACGGCATGCTGATCGCGGACGGGCGGATCCTCCTCTGCCGGGTCGGGCCGGGGAACCTCGGCGAGGGCCTCTGGACGCTCCCCGGGGGCGGTCTCGAGTTCGGCGAGGCGCCGGACGCCGGCGCCATCCGCGAGGTCGAGGAGGAGACGGGCCTCGTCGCGGAGATCACCGGTCCGCCCGTCATCCATTCGGACGCCGGCGCCTGGGAGCGCCGGAACGGCACCGTCAGCTACCACCACGTCCGGTTCGTCTACCCGATGCGCGTCGTCGGCGGCGAAGCGCGGCTCGAGGTCGACGGCTCGACCGACGCCTTCGACTGGGTGCCGATCGCCGCGGTGGCCGGGCTGCCCCTCGGCGACCTGGTCCTCCGGACCCTCGAAGGGCTCGACGAGCCGGAGCCGTGAGCCCGTCGGTCGTCGCCGTGCTGGCCGCCGCGCTCTGCTTCGCCGCAGCCGACTGGGTGGCCGTGGCCCGCCGCGACGCGCTCTTCGAGCGGATCGCCAAGCCGGCGGTGATCGTGGCCCTCTTCCTCGCCGTGGTCCTCGCGGGCCCGGGCGACTCGACGATCCGCTGGCTGCTCGTCGTCGCGCTCGGCGCGTCGCTGGCCGGCGACTGGCTCCTCCTGCCGCCCGGCAACTTCGTCGGCGGCCTGGCCGCGTTCCTCGTCGCCCACCTCGCCTACCTCGCGCTGTTCGTGCTCGCCGGGCCGCAGCCGGAGCCGGCGGCCGCGGCCGCCCTGGTCATGGCGCTCGTGTTCGTGACGGTCGGGCGCCGGATCGTCGTGGGAGCCGGATCCGAGGACCTCGCGGGCCCGGTGGCCGCCTACCTCGCGGCGATCGGCGCGATGGCGGTCGCCGCGACCGCGACCGGCTCCCTGCTCGCCACGGCCGGGGCCTGGCTGTTCGTCGCCTCGGATGCCGTCCTCGGCTGGGACCGCTTCGTCGCGGCGCGTCCCGCGTCCGCTCGCCTGGCCGCCGTCCGGCGACTGGCGGTCATCGTCCCGTACCACCTCGGGCAGCTCCTGCTCACCATCGCGGTCCTCGTCGACCTGACGTGACCGCAGGACGGTGGTCGCCCTCGCGGTTCGCGGTTCTCGGCCATGATGGGCGAGGACGGCCCGCTCCCCGGCCGATCGGCCATCCCCGCCATCCCGGAGTCCGCCAACCGTGACCGACGACGCCCCGCTCTGGCAACGGCGCTTCCGAGCCCCGATCCTCGGCTTCCCGACCTGGTCGCGCCACGCGCCGGACCGGCTCGTGGTCGTCTCGTCCGAGAGCGGCATCTACCAGCTCCACAGCTGGGACCTCGCGACGGGCGAGCGCCGCCAGGTCACGAACGAGCCGGTCGGGCTCGTGTCCGGCCATGTCAGCGCCGACGGCGAATGGGTCGCCTGGCACCGCGACACGACCGGCGACGAGTCCGGGACATGGGTCGTCGCGCCGTTCGCCGGCGGCCGGGCGGAGCCGCTCGCCGAGGGCCTGCCGCGCGGCTGGGACGAGGGCCTCGCCCCGGGCCGTCGGTGCTCCGTCGCGGCCATCTCCGACGAGGACGGGTTCGGGCTGTACGCGATCGACGCCGACGGGCGGACACGCCGCATCGCCCACTCCCGGGAGTCGATCCTCCTCGGTGGCGGCAACGCGATGACCCGCGGCGGCCACGAGCTCGCCGGGTTGAACGCCGACGAGACCCTCGTCGCGTTCGAGCACGGAGAGCACGGCGACCTGATCCATCCCGCGCTCCGGGTCGTAGACACCCGGACGGGCGCAGTCGTGGGCGACCTCCACGACCCGGGCAAGGGCGTGCTCGCGTTCGCCTGGTCTCCCGTCGCCGGTGACGACCGCCTCGCGATCGGTCACGAGCGCCGCGGCGAGCGGGCACCGGCCATCTGGAGCCCGCGGACGGGCGCCTTCCTCGACCTGGTCCTCCCGTGGGACCGGTTCACCGAGGTCTGCGACTGGTGGCCGGACGGCTCCGCGCTCCTCCTCGTCGAGCTTCGGGACGGCCGGGACCACCTCCACCGCTACGACCTCGCGACGGGCGCCGTGACCGAGCTCCCGACCCGGCCCGGATCGATGACCGGCGCCCGGGTCCGCCCCGACGGCGCCGTCTGGTACCGGCTCCAGGCCGGCGAGCATCCCGGCGTCCTCCTCGAGGTGGGGCGCGACGAGCCGATCCTCACCGCCGGCGAGGCACCGCCCGGCCGGCCGTTCATCCCCTGGGCCTTCCCGAACCCCCACGGCCAGGCCGTCACGGGCTGGCGGATCGTGCCCGAGGGCGAGCCCCCCTTCCCCACCCTCGTCCACGTCCACGGTGGTCCGACGTCGATCGACCTCGACCGCTGGGCGCCCGACATCCAGGCGTACGTCGACGCCGGGTTCCAGGTCGTCCTCGTGAACTACCGCGGCTCGATCGGCTTCGGGGCCGCCTGGCGGGACACGCTCATCGGGAACATCGGCTGGCCGGAGGTCGAGGACGTCCTCGCCGGCGTCGACGATCTCCTCGCGAGCGGCCTCGCGGATCCCGACCGGCTCGCGATCGCCGGCTGGTCATGGGGCGGCTACATCACCCTCCTCATGCACGGCATGCATCCGGATCGCTTCCGGGTCGGGGTGGCGGGGGTGCCGGTAGGCGACTACGCGCTCGGCTACGAGGACCTCTCGCCGCTCCTCCAGGCCTACGACCGGGCGCTCCTTGGCGGGACGCCGGCGGACGTCCCCGAGCTCATGGCCGAGCGCTCGCCGATCTCGTACGTCGACAACGTCACGGCGCCGATCCTGTTCCTCGCCGGCGAGGCCGACTCACGCTGCCCGATCCGGCAGGTGCTGGCCTACACCGATCGGCTGGCGGCCCGGGGCCATCCCCACGAGCTGTACCTCTTCCCCACCGGCCACGCGCCGTTCCAGATCGACGAGCGAATCCACCAGACGGGCGTCGTCCTCGACTTCCTGGCCCGGCACGTGCCGGGGATCCACGTCCCGAACTGACGGCGCTGCGCGGGCTCGCGCCCCGCCCGGGCGGGGCGGTCCTTGCCGGGAGCCGCGGATGGGGCCACCATAGGGGCCAGTCCCCAGCACCACCCAGGAGCATTGCCATGCGCTCGATCTTCGGGCTCCTCCGAGCCTTCGTCGTCCTGACCCTCGTCGCCGGGATCGCCTCCGCGATCGCGGCCTCCATCGCCAAGAGCCGGATGTCCTCGAAGGGCGAGCCGGCCGACGACGAGCTCGATCTCGTCGCGATCTACGAGCCGCTCGTCCTCGCGAGCACGGCCACCGCCCTCCGACGCGTCTCGTACACGGCCTGGTACGGCGGCGGCACGCTCGACCTCCGCGGTGCGGTCCTCGATCCGGCCGGTGCGACCCTCACGGTCCGGGCGCTCTTCGGCGGATTCCGGCTCGTCGTCCCCGAGACCTGGCGCGTCGAGCGCCACACGATCGGGGTCTTCGGCGGCATCGGTGACGCCCGCAAGGCCGACCTCGTCGACCCGAACGGCCCGCTCCTCGTCCTCGAGGGCTTCGCGGTCTTCGGCGGCGTCGGGATCGTGTCCGAGGCCCCGGACCTCGACAGGGCCGCGGCCGAAGCCGCCACGGCCGAGGCGGCCGCCATGACCGACAGCCTCCCCATCGAGGCGGCGCCGGTCCCGGCCTGACCCCGGGTCCGTCTCGCCGGGCCCGCCTCGCCGGCGGCTACGGCCGCAGCGTCGAGCCCATCGGGATGCCGTCGACGAGGTAGCTCCCGGTCGCGCCGGACACGACGATGTCGAACGTCTGGCTTGCGGCGTACGCCTCCAGCTCCGCCGAGACGACGACGCTGCCGTCGACGCGATCGCCGACCCGCAGGTCGCCGAGGGCACGGCCGTCACCGAGCGGGTGGCCGGGCGAGGCCGTGACCGTCCGCCCGTCCGCGAGCGCGAGCCGGACGACGCGATGCCCGGCGGGCGCTGCGGTGGAGCCGGTGGCGATGACCACACCGCGGACGCGGTTTCCCTTCGCGTCGAGCGTCCAGACGGTATCGCCGATCCGGAGGCGCTCCACGGCGACGCGGCCCGCAGGGGTGTCGATGCCGGTGCCGCGAGCCAGGCAGATCGGGCACATCGGTTCGCCCGCGTCCGCCTGCTGCTCGATCGCGACCGTCCCGGCGGCATCGATCGTGCCGGCCGTCCGGGTCCCGCTCTGGCCACCGGCGGGCGGCTGGGCGAGGTAGTCGAACCGGTACGTGTCGTTGCCGATCGGGTCGAGCGCGATCGCGTTCAGGACCTTCCAGGCCCGATAGACGTCGAGCTTCTGGGCGTCGGTGATGGCGGCCGGGTCGAGATCGAAGACGGCCGTGAGCGCCGCAAACGCCTCGGCGTCGGCCACGACCTCCGGCCACCGCTCGCGTGCCGCGTCCGCTTCGTCCTGGCGCGGGACGGGGTAGACGTCGGGATCGCAGTACCAGAGCGCCCCGAGCTCCTGGATGAGCGCGAGCTTCAGCTCCGGGACCGTCAGCGTGGCGCCGGGCGAGGGGTCCGGCGTGGGCGTCGGGCCGGGCGTCGGCGCCGGCGAGCCACCGCCGGCACACGCCGCGACGAGGACGACGAGGGCGAGGCCGGTGAGGCCGGCGAACCGGAGGAACGGGCGCTTCATGTCCGGGTGACGTGGCCCGGCGTGACCGGGTTCCCCGCGGTGCGGTCCGGCACCGGTGCGATCAGTCGAGCGAGAAGTGATCCGGGTTCTGGTATCGCCCCGTCCGCTCCTTCTCGATCTGCATGAGGACGTCGTTGAGGAGGGTCGAGGCACCGAACCGGAAGCGGTCCGGGGTCATCCAGCGCGGCCCGAGGGTCTCGTAGAGGACGACGAGGTACTGGACCGCCTCCTTCGCGACGCGGATCCCGCCGGCCGGCTTCATCCCGACCGCGCGGCCGGTGGCCTTCTCGAAGTCCCGGATCGCCTCGAGCATGACGAGGGTCACGGGGAGCGTGGCCGCCGGAACGACCTTGCCGGTCGACGTTTTGATGAAGTCGGCACCGGCGGCCATCGCCAGGATCGAGGCGCGTCGGACGTTGTCGTACGTCTCGAGCTCGCCGGTCTCGAGGATCACCTTGAGGTGGGCCTCGCCGCAGGCCTCCTTGACCTCGACGATCTCGTCGAACACGGTCCCGTACTCGCCGGAGAGGAAGGCGCCGCGGTCGATGACCATGTCGATCTCGTCGGCGCCGGCTGCCGCCGCGGCCCGGACCTCGGCGAGCTTGATGTCGCGGAACGTCTGGCCCGACGGGAAGCCCGTGGCGACGCTCGCGACCTTGACCGATGAACCCTTGAGGGCCTCCTTCGCGTCGGCGATGAGGGCCGGGTAGACGCAGATCGCCGCGACCGACGGGATCGTCGGGTCGCCGGGCTGCGGGTGGATCGCCTTCTGGCAGAGGGCGTGGATCTTGCCCGGGGTGTCCTTTCCCTCGAGCGTCGTCAGGTCCATCATCCGGATCGCGAGGTCGAGGGCCCAGAGCTTCGAGGCCTTCTTGATCGAGCGGCGCTTCAGGCCGTCGACCCGGAGCTCGACCCCGACCTGGTCGACCGCGGTGAGCCGGCCCAGCACGGACCCGAGCGGACCGGGGCGACCGCCGGCCCAGGCGCGGACGAGCTCGCTCGCTCGCTCGCGCGACAGGGTGTCGGGGTGCCTCGCGGTGGCCATGGGACGGTGAGGATACCGCCGAATGCCGCCACCGGCGACCCCGCGACCGGGTGCGGCTAGTGGCCGTGCCGGGTGCGCGGCTTCGGCGGCAGTCCCCGCCGGCCCGCCACGAGGTAGTGGGCGAACCAGTCCCGGACCTGGACGAGGTTCTCGGCCCGCCGGAACGGCGTCCCCGACCGCGTGAGCTCATGGGACTCGCCGGGGACGCGCATGAGCCGGACCGGGCGGCGGTGCTTCCGGAGCACCGCGAACAGCGCCTCGGCCTGGCCGATCGTCGTCCGGAGGTCCTGCTCCGCATGCTGGATGAGGAGCGGCGTCCGGATGTTCGCGGCGTACGTCAGCGGCGACTGGTCGCGGAACAGGTCAGGCGCCTCCCACGGGTACGCCCCGAACTCGTACTTCGGCCAGTCCGTGCCGGTGAGATCGCCCGTGAGCATGAGCATCGTCAGGTCGTTGACCGAGCGGCAGGTGATCGCGGCCGCGAACCGCTGGTCATGGGCGACGATCCAGCTCGTCAGGTAGCCGCCGTACGAGCCGCCGGTGACGCCGAGGCGCCCCGGGTCGGCGAGGCGATCCGCGACGAGGGCATCGACACCGGCGAGGACGTCGCGCGCCGGGCCGCGGCCCCAGTCGGCGATGTTCCCCTCGTTGAAGTCGCGGCCGTAGCCCTCCGAACCCCGCGGGTTCGAGTAGAAGACCGACATCCCCGACGCCGCGAGGACCTGGAACTCCCAGAACGGCGACCAGCCGTAGAACGTGTGGGGCCCGCCGTGGATCTGGACGACCGTCGGCCGCGGCCCGTCGCCGGCCGGGATCAGCCAGCCCTGGACGCGGTGTCCGTCGACCTCGACCCAGCGCTCCAGCGGCGCCCGGAGCTCGACCTCGCCGACGAGCGACTCGTTGAAGCTCGTGACCGGTGCCAGGTCCATGGACCGTGCCGTGCCGCGGCGGCCGCCGCCCTCGGCCGGCACGCGGCCGGCCCGCGTCAGCCGACCCACGTGGACCTCGGGGAGGGCGGTCGCGGTGGAGCGGATCGCGGCGACCCGAATGCCCGCACCGCCGAGATCGACGGTGTCGGCCGCGGAGATGCCGTGCTCGCCGGTCGTGAGCCGCTCGAGATCTCCGTCGTCGACGGCGATTCGCCACAGCTCCTCGGCGCCGGCGACCGGGGCGCGGAACAGGAGCGCGCCGCCGTCGCGTGTCGGCCACAGGCCGGCGTCCTCGCCGATCGTGACGTCGCTGTTCATCGACGAGGCGGGCATGATGTCGTGGCGTTCGGAGAGGTTTCGGCCGGCGCCGGCCTCCGACCCGTCGGCCCGGAACAGCCAGATGTCGGAGCGGTAGAAGACGTGCGGATGGTCGCCGCCGAGGGCGGCGAGCTCGCGGCCTCCCGGCAGCCACGTCGGGGCGAAGAAGATCCCGCCGGGGTGCTCCGCGATCGGTGTCAGCCGGCCGTCCTCGGCGTCGACGGCCACGATCCGGGCGTGCGACCCGAGATCGTCGTCGCGACGCCGCCCGGTGACGACGGCGATCCGCCGGCCGTCCGGCGACCAGGCCGGGGTGCCGACGCCGGCGGGCAGGTCCGTCAGCCGGCGCGCCGCGCCGGTCGTCGCGTCCACGACCCACAGCTGGGTCGTCCGGCCCGCCACGACGCCCGCGCCGTTGGCCTGGTACCCGAGGCGATCGAAGAACCAGTAGTCGCTCGGCGGCGGCTTCCCGGGGCCGGGCTCGGGAAGGCGCCGGCGCGCCCGGTCCTCGGCCTTCCGGTCGGTGGTCCTCGACGCCGAGATCACGGCGAGCCGCGCGCCGTCGGGCGACCAGGCGAAGTCCTCGACGCCGCGGGGGAGGTCCGTGAGCCGTCGGGCCTCGCCCGGCCGATCGAGGGGCAGGAGGTGGACCTGCGTCTGGTCCTCACGGTCCTTCGGGGCGTCCGGCTCGTCCTCGACGGCGGCCCGCCGATCCGAAAGGAACGCGAGCGTCCGGCCGTGCGGCGCGAACCGGGCATGGCCGTCGTGCTTCGCTCCGAGCGTCAGACGCTCGGCCGGCGCTGCGGCGCCGCCGTCGGCATCGAGCGCGACGCGCCAGATCGCGGTCCGATACCCGTCGTGCGCCGGCGCGACGTGCTGGAGGGTGCAGACGAGCGAGCGCCCGTCCGGCGCGAGCCGCGGGTCCGTCGGGATCCGGAGGCGGTGGAGATCGTCGGGACGCGGGGCGCGGCGAGCGCTCGAGGGCACGTTCGGCAGGACCTCCGGTGGGTCGCGCGGCAGGGTCGCGGTGCGGGCGACGCGGGGCAGTCTAGCGGCTACCATCGCCGGGCGATGTCCGACCAGCTCTCGCTGCGGCTCGAGCCGGCGATGCCGAACCCGCCGGCCACGCTGCGCCCGATGCTGGCCCGTCCCCTCCCCGAGCCGTTCGACTCGACGGACCACCTCTTCGAGCCTGCCTGGGGCGGACGCCGGGTCCTCGCGATCGTGGGCCCTGCGCAGGTCGCGGGTGCCGGTGACGTGGCGTTCGTCGACGAGGCCGGCGCGGGGCTGCCGATCGTCCCGCCGGAGTTGCGCGGCCTCGGCGTCCGGGTCGCGGCGCGATCCGCGGTCCTCGACGGCGAGCTCGTCGTCGTGGACGGGACGGGACGGTCCGACCCGGCGGAGCTCGCCCGGCGCCTCGCCGGGGAGCCGGGCCGACCCGTCGCGTTCCTGGCATTCGACCTCCTCGATCTCGACGGGCGTCCACTCCTGGCGCTCCCCCTCGAGCGGCGGCGCGAGCACCTGCGGCGGGTCCTGCATCCGGGCGACGAGGTCCTCGCGGTGCCGGCGATCCCCGGCGAAGGCCGGGCTCTCTACGAGGCCGTGGCCGCGCAGGGTCTGGCGGGGATCCTCGCCCGCCAGCGCTCGAGTCCCTACCTGCCCGGCGTCCGGAGCCGGCTCTGGCGGTTCGTGGCGGTTGCGGGGGGTGCCTCGCCGAGTGGCACCGCGTCGCGGGGCGGTGGCGCCAGGCGTGCGGGCTCCGAGGGCCCCGGCGGGTCGCCCGAGGTCGAGCTGCGCGGCGACGCGCAGCTCGGCAAGGGGAGCGCGCCCGTCCTGGCGCTCATCCGCCGCCTGCCACTCGGGCTCGACGACCCCGTCCTCGACCGCGACGCCTGATCTCCCGCCGCGTACGCACAGGGTGGGTGCTGGTCGCTCCCGGGCGACTCGCGGCGCGTCGCGGCCGCGTCTGCGAGCACGACCGCGGGACGCGAGCGGCCCCGGCGAGCCCCGCGAACCGACTACCACCCGTGGAGTGGGTGCGGGGAGCCGGTGCGGGGGAGCCGGTGCGGGGGAGCCGGTGCGGAGGAGCCTGCGAGCACGGCTCCGCGGGGCCCGCGGGATCGGGCGGCGTCAGTCGCCCGGCGCGACGATCGCCCGCAGCAGGCGGGCCGGCCCCGGCCGCTGCCCGTAGAGGATGACCCCGGCCGCGTAGACCCGGATCGCGAGGGCTGCGACGAGCGCGATCGCCGCGATGAGCAGCCCGTAGGCGAGGACGAGCTCCCACGGCTCCACCCGCCCGACCGTGAGCCGGGTGAACATCACGAACGGGCTCCAGAACGGCACGTACGACGAGAACCGGATGAACCAGGAGAGCCCGCCTGAGAGCGCGAGCACGGCCTGGAGGTACCCGGCGATCCCGATGAGGCTCATCGGGAGGGCGATGACCTGGAGGTCCTCGACGCGGCTCACGAGCGATCCCGCGGCCGCGTAGATGAGGGCGTAGAGCGTGAAACCGAGGACGAAGAACCCACCGTAGGCGATGAAGAGCGTCGCCTCGATGCCCGCGAGGGGGTCCGTCACCCCGCCGCTCAGCCCGAGCAGGCGGGCGACCGGCTCCTGGATCGCCAGCGCCAGCAGGGCCGGGACGAGGATCGCGACGTACTGGAGGAGGCCGGCGAGGCCGATCCCGAGGACCTTGCCGAGGACAAGCTGGCGCGGCGACGCGGCGCTGATGAGGAGCTCCATCACCCGCGTTTCCTTCTCCGCGGCCACGCCCGCCGCGACCCACATCCCGTAGATCACGATCGTGAGGAAGAGGACGACCACGAGGACGGTCCCGAAGAGCTGGCGGCTCGCGATCTCCGACGCCCCGAGCGGCTCCCCGCCGGCGTTCGGGCCCGCGGCGGCCTGGACCTGGAAGGTCGGCAGCTGGAACGGCTGCGACCCCTCCGACCCGTTCTGCTCGGTCCACTCGAGGATCGCCACCGCGAAGGTGGCCACCCCGATGAACTGGGTCCGGTCGGCGCCGATCCCCTGGCCGGTGAGGAACGTGAAGTCGAGTCGGCCGGAGGCGTCGCGGACCGCGAGGATCGCGCCTTCGTAGCGGCCCGCTCCGACCTCGTCGGCGACCTCGTCGGCGTCATCCGCGATCACGAACTCGTACTGGGCGTCCGGCCCGGTGCGGTTGAGGACGCCGCGCATCACGTCGATCGACCGGCCGGCGAGCGCCAGGTCGTCGGCGACCACCGCGATCCGGGTGGTCGTGCCGCGGTCGGCGAGCCGGACGACGACCGGCAGGAAGGCGATGAGCGCGGCGAGCGCGGCGAGGAGGACTGTCGAGGCGAGGAACGGCCGGCCGCGGATCCGTTCCAGGAACTCGCGCCGGGCCACGATCCGGGCGTTCGGCAGGAGGGGATCCTTCCGGCCGCTCACGCGACCCGCTCCGCGATCGCGACCTGCGGTGCCGGGGCGAGCGTCTCGTCCTCGGAGGCCGGCCGGCCCACGAGCTCGATGAAGACCTGCTCGAGGGACGGGTCGGCGACCTCGAAATGCCGGACCCGTGCCCCCCGTGCGAGCGCCGCCGCGAGGATGGCGTCCGGCTCGACGCCGGGTTCGAGGTCCAGCTCGACCCGCTCGATCCCGGGCCGGAGGATCGCGACCCCCGGCAGCTCCCGGAGCCAGTCCATCCGGACGTCGCCTTCGACCGAGAGGACGACGCTCTGCCGGCCGGTCGAGCGCTTCACGTCCCGGAGCGACCCGCTGATCACGAGCCGGCCTCGATCGATGATCGCGACGGACTCGCACATCGCCTCCACCGTCTCCATCTGGTGGGTCGAGAGGACGACGGTCTTGCCGCGATCCCGGAGCTCGAGGATCGCCTGGCGGAGCAGGACGACGTTGACCGGGTCGAGACCGGTGAACGGCTCGTCCATGAGCAGGACCTCGGGGTCGTGGATGACCGCCGCGAGGAACTGGACCTTCTGCTGGTTGCCCTTCGAGAGCTCGTCGGCCCGCCGGTCGGCGAAGTCCGGGACCCGGAGGCGCGTGAGCCAGTCGCGCGCCTCGCGGTGCGCCGCCGCCGCCGCGAGGCCGTGCAGCCGGGCGAAGAAGACGAGCTGATCGAGGACCGTCATCTTCGGGTAGAGGCCGCGCTCCTCGGGCAGGTAGCCCCAGGTCGCCCGCGGCAGCCGGCGGTGGTCCGTGCCGCGCCAGGTGATCGTGCCGGCATCAGGGCGGAGGACCCCGAGCGCGATCCGCATCGTCGTGGTCTTCCCCGCGCCGTTCGCGCCGAGGAACCCGAAGACGTGGCCGGCCGGGATGTCGAGCGACAGCCCGTCGAGCGCGGTGATCCGCCCGAAGCGCTTCCCGAGACCGTCGATGACGAGTGCCATGCCCGGGCGAGGATAGCCGGGCCCCGCGGAGTCGTCCCGTGACCCGATCGTCCGGGTCAGGCCACCCAGGCGGAACGGCCACGGAACCGGATCGCCTCGGCGACGACGGCCGGGGCGAGCGCGACGACGGCCACGAGCAGCCACTCCTCGAGGTCGAGCGGCGACGCCCGGAACGCGTCGGCGAGCGGCGGCACGAACGGGATCGCGGCCTGGATCAGGACGACGAGCACGCCGCCGACGAGGAGGAACCCGTTCCGACCCACGCGGAACACCGGGATCACGAGGCTTCGGTTCGCGTAGGCGCGCACGACCTGGCCGCAGACGAGCGCCGTGTAGGCGAGCCAGCGGACGTGCTCGGGGTCGCCCGGGTGGCTGACCATGAGCCAGAGCGCCGCGGCCGCGGTGAATCCGCCCGCCAGGGCGATGCGCAGGAGGAGTCCCGCGCCGAGGAGCGGCTCCCCCAGCTTCCGCGGCGGGCGCGACATGACGTTCGGCTCGCCGGGCTCGCGCTCGAACGCGATCGAGGTCGACGAGTCGATGAACAGCTCCATCCACAGGATCTGGATCGGCAGGAGCGGCTGGGCGTACCCGGCGATCGTCGCGATGAGGATGAAGCCGAGGAACGCGATGTGGGTCGAGACGAGGAAGACGAGGCCCTTCTGGATGTTGTCGACGATCCGGCGTCCCTCGCGGAGGCCGTAGAGCAGCGTCGCGAAGGAGTCGTCCCCGAGGACCAGGTCGGCGGCCTCGCGGGCCAC
>DASUMJ010000297.1:0-23332 GCA_036277775.1 Candidatus Limnocylindrales bacterium | reverse complement strand
GGGAACGCCCCGACGTCGATCGGCGGGTAGACGACCGTTGCCTCCCGGCCGTGGATCTCGCGGAGCCGCCGGGCGGTGTCGCGGGAGTTGGCGAGGAGTCGATCCACGCGCGCCATTGCCGCCCGGTCGGACCGGCGGAACCAGGCCAGGGCGGGGCGGAGGAGGCGCCCCTGCGCGCGATGCTCGCGGAAGTAGCCATCGGCCTGCCACAGGAATCGCGGCGGCGTGTGGACGTACGCGACGTGGGCGGCGCGACGCGGCACGGTGACGTGATGGGCGAAGGCCGAGGTGCTCGAGACGACGAGGTCCACGTCGCCCACTCGCAGGCCGCGGAACGCAGCCGGCAGGAGCGGTGCGAGCGATG
Organism: Candidatus Limnocylindrales bacterium; assembly: GCA_036277775.1. Taxonomy (GTDB): domain Bacteria; phylum Chloroflexota; class Limnocylindria; order Limnocylindrales; family CSP1-4; genus UBA5189. The sequence continues at coordinate 22,968 of DASUMJ010000297.1, read as the reverse complement.
CGAGCGGGGCGCCGGCGCGGAGGAGCGCCTGGAGCGGCGAGGTCTGCACGGTCTCCGCCGCAAGCGCCGGCGGCAGCAGCCGCCGGTCGGCGACCGACGCCGCGACGATTGCGGGTCGCAGGATCCCGTGGAGAATGGCAACAACCCGCTCGGCGCCGCCCAGCTGGGTGAAGTAGTCGTGGACGAGCGCGACCCGCACCCCGTCCCCTCCCGCGGCGCCAGCGAGCGCCGTGCCGTCGATCGCTGTCAAGGCGTCAGTGTCGCCGATGGTGCGGCGCGGAACATCGTCGGCCATGGCGACGTCCTGATGCAAGGAAAGAGAGGTTCAGTCCAGTGTTCTCCAGCCCTTCGCTCGCCCGCGCCGCCGTTCGGCGCGTCCTCATCCTGACGGCCGTCGTCGCGGCCCTCGGGATCGCCCTCGGCGCGTGCTCCCCGGCCGCGTCGCCATCGCCCTCACCCACGCCGGTCACGTCGCCGACACCGGGCGCCGGTGCCATCGTCCTCGACCGTGCCCCGGCGGACACGGCCTGCGACACCATCGGGATCGACTACACCTCGTTCACGTTCCGGATCGATCCGGACGGCAACCCCCAGGTCTGGGCGGTCACGAACGACGGCACGGTCCTCCAGGTGAAGTGGGATCCGTCGTTCACCGGCGGTGACGCCGGGAACCCGGTCGTCATGGACAAGGACGGCACGGTCGTGGCCGAGGACGGCACCGAGGTCGAGATCCCCGATGCCGCCTACCCCGAGCTCGAGGGGCACTTCGTGTGCACCGGGCCCACCTCGCTCACGATCCTCGACCAGGCGCCGAGCTGATCCGCGCCGCACCACGAACGACCCCGGGCGGATCTCCGCCCGGGGTCGCCGATTCCCCGAGACCGTCGGGCGGCCGCGATCGGGCCCCATCTCGGGGATACGTCACCCGCGCCCGGATCGGTTCTCGTGTGGCAGCCCGCCGCGAACCGGCCGGCCCGGGCTGTCACACGGACGCGAGGCGCCGCGGCGCCGCGCAACACGCTCGGGTACCTTCCCGGCGCAGAGTCGGGTCATGACCTGGTCCGGTACCCGATCACGATCCCCCGCCGGCCGCGGGCCGGTCGCGGACGACGGCCGGCTGACGCGGCTCGGCCGCGCCGACGAGCGGGCGGAGCGGTCACGCCGCGTCATCGACGCCGAACGCCGCATCGCCTTCGTCGCCCGGCTCCTCGACGGGGCCGTCACCGTCCCGGGCACGGGCATCCGGATCGGGGCGGACGCCGTCATCGGGCTCATCCCGGTCGTCGGCGACCTCGCCTCGGCCGTGGTCGGCGGCTGGATCATCGCCGAGGCCCGCCGGGCGCGCCTGCCGGGTCCGGTCATCGGCCGGATGGTCGTCAACCTCATCCTCGACCTCGTGGTCGGGGCGATCCCGATCCTCGGCGACATCGCGGACGTGGCCTTCCGCTCGAACGCCCGCAACCTGGCTCTCTTCCGGCGCCACGCCGCCGAGCCGACGACCGATGCCTCGGGCCACAAGGCGTTCCTGGTCGGGCTCCTGCTCGTCATCGGCGGGATCGTCTGGCTGCTGGCGTCGGCCGTGGGCGCCCTGCTCTCGATCCAGATCGGCTGATCCGCCCGCCGGACCCGGCGCGGTGGCATCATCGCGGCCATGACCACCCTCGACTATGGCGCCTTCGACGCCGTGACCTTCGACTGCTACGGGACGCTCATCGACTGGGAGGCCGGGATCCTCGCCGGGCTTCGGGCGGTCCTCGAGCCGCGCGAGATCGCGCCATCCGACGATGAGCTCCTGGAACGCTATGCGGAGGCCGAGGCGGCGGTCGAGGCCGGGCCGTACCGCCGCTACCGCGAGGTCCTCGGGCTCGGGCTCCAGGCGGTCGCCGCGGGCTACGGCGCGGAGCTCGATCCGGCGGAGGTCGAGGTGTTCGGCGGCTCCGTCGCGGACTGGCCGGCCTTCCCGGACTCGGCAGCGGCCCTCGCCCGCCTGAAGACGCGGTTCCGGCTCGGCGTCCTGACGAACTGCGACGACGACCTCTTCGCGGCATCGAACCGGCGCCTCGGGGTCGACTTCGACTGGGTCGTGACGGCCGAGCAGGCCCGCGGCTACAAGCCGCGCCTCGAGAACTTCGAGCTCCTCCTCGAGCGCCTCGACGTGCCGTCCGCGCGGATCCTCCACGTCGCCCAGAGCCTCTTCCACGACCACGTTCCGGCGAAGGCGATGGGACTCCGGACGGTCTGGATCGACCGTCGCCACGACCGCGACGGGTTCGGCGCCACGCCGCCCGCCGAGGCGACGCCGGACGCGAGGTTCCCGGACATGGCCTCGTTCGCCGAGGCCGCGACGGGCTAGGGTCCGCGACGGCGGTTCGGGACTGGTCGCACCCGGGCCGGGGATGTACCATCGCGACAGTCCGGACGACCACGTACGGGACCCGTCCACGTCCGCGCTCTGCGCGGCGAGATGCAAGGGTCCGCGATGGCCGGCCCGGTCGGAGGACCTGCGATGGCCACCGTTACCTTCGACCACGTCTGGAAGCGCTACGGCGACGTGGTCGCGGTCCGCGACCTCACCCTCGAGATCCAGGATGGCGAGTTCATGGTGCTCGTCGGCCCGTCGGGCTGTGGGAAGACGACGAGCCTCCGGATGATCGCTGGGCTCGAGGAGATCAGCGAGGGGACCCTGAAGATCGGCGAGCGCGTCGTGAACGACGTGGCCGCCAAGGACCGGGACATCGCGATGGTGTTCCAGAGCTACGCGCTCTATCCCCACATGACGGTCCGCGACAACATGGCTTTCGGGCTGAAGCTCCGGAAGCTGCCGAAGGCGGACATCGAGAAGCGCGTCGGGGAGGCCGCCCGGATCCTCGGCCTCGAGCAGCTCCTGAACCGCAAGCCCAAGGAGCTCTCCGGCGGTCAGCGACAGCGCGTCGCCCTCGGGCGGGCGATCGTCCGGGAGCCGGCGGTCTTCCTCATGGACGAGCCGCTCTCGAACCTCGATGCCAAGCTCCGCGTCCAGACGCGCGCCGAGATCGCCCGCCTCCACCAGCGGATGGGGACGACCTTCGTCTACGTCACCCACGACCAGGTCGAGGCCATGACGATGGGCAGCCGGATCGCCGTGATGAACGCCGGCGACCTGCTCCAGGTCGGCTCGCCGCAGGACCTCTACGACCACCCCAAGAACCGGTTCGTCGCCGGCTTCATCGGCAGCCCGGCGATGAACTTCGCGAACCTCGACGTCGACGGCGGGCGGATGAAGGGTTCGGGCTTCGACTTCCCGGTCCCGGACCTGTTCCGTAGCGCAGTCGGGTCCACGCCGCGCAAGGTCGTGGCCGGCTTCCGGCCCGAGCATCTCGCGCTCGGCGGCGAGGGCGGAAACCGGCTCGTGATCCGGGCCAAGGCGGATGTCGTCGAGTACCTCGGCAACGAGGAGCTGCTCCACGTCACCGTCCCCGGTCACGACACCGACGTGATCGCGGTCGTTTCGGCCTCGCATCGGGTCAAGCCCGGTGACGTCCTCGACCTCCAGCTCCCGGCGACGGACCTCCACCTGTTCGACGCCGAATCGGGCGACGCCCTCGCGAAGGGAACGGCTGCGCCTGCCGCCGCCTGAGCCCTCGCCAGACCCCGGGATCGCCGAGGAGCGTCTTCGCGAGACGGTCGTCGGCTCCCGGACCGTGTACCGCGGTCACTACCTCGACGTCCGCGTCGACGACATCACGACGCCGGACGGGCGCCGCTCGACCCGCGACATCGTGGGCCACCCCGGTGCCGTCGCGATCGTCGCGCTCGATCCAGAGGACCGCGTCCTCATGGTCCGCCAGTTCCGCCTGGCCGCCGGTCGGACGCTCCTCGAGATCCCGGCCGGGACGCTGAACCGCGCCGACGACGGCACGCTCGAGGACCCGGACCTCGCGGCCCGGCGCGAGCTCGAGGAGGAGACCGGGTACCGGGCCGGGTCGTGGGAGCACCTCGCGGCGTTCTGGACCGCGCCAGGTTTCGCGACCGAGCTCATGCACCTCTACCTCGCGGGGGACCTCGTGCCTGCCCACGGTGACGATCGGGTCGGCCCGGACGAGGACGAGCGCCTCGAGCTCGAGCACGTGCCCTGGGCCGAGGCCGTCGCGATGGCCGAGCGCGGTGAGATCGCCGACGCGAAGTCGCTCGTCGGGCTGCTCCGGGTGGCGCGGCTCCGGGACGCGGCGTCGACGGGCTCCCAGGGTAGCGCCGAGATCGACCGCAAGGCCTGACGTCGTGGGCGCCGCGAACGACCCCTCCGGGTTCGCTCCGCGGTCGCCCCCGCGCACCGGGCGAACCGCTATCCTCCGCCAGATGCCGCACGTTCGCCGCTTCCGACGGGGGGACGAGGTCGGGATTCGGGCCGTGATGGATGCGTCCTTCGACGTCGACCGGATGCCGGGCTGGACGCGCCAGGAGATCGAGGTCTCGATCAGCCGGATGCCGGCCGACCCGGTCGGGGTCGTCGTCGCCGAGGACCGCGACGAGATCGTCGGCTACTGCGCGCCCCGCCTCGACGACCTCACGGTCCACCCCGAACACCGGCGTCGCGGCCACGGCCGGCGGCTCGCGGCGGCGGCGCTGGAGCTGGTCGCCGATCACGGCCTGGATCGGCTCACGCTCTTCGTCCCGAGCCACCTCCCGGGGTCGCAGGCGTTCGCCCGGGCCCTCGGGCTGACCTACAGCTCGAGCCTCTGGCTCTTCCGGCTGCCCGCCGGCCACCCGTTCCCAACGCCGGAGGTGCCGGCCGGACACGTCACCTGGTCGTGGACCGAGGCGCTCGACGTCGATGCCTTCGTCGACTTCGCCAACGCCGCATGGGAAGGACACCCCACGCCGCTCGAGCTGACCCCGGAGCTCGCCCGGCTCGTCGCCGCCCTGCCCGATTTCGATGCGACGGGCGTCCACCTCGTCGGTCGGGCCGACGATCCGGCGGTCCCCATCGCCTTCGCGAAGGTCGAGATTCGGCCCGACGACGACGGGCGCCCGGTCGGCTGGATCGGGCAGATCGCGGTCCTGCCCGATCATCGCGGGCTCGGGCTCGGCCGGTACCTCCTCCGCTGGGGCGTGGCCCACGCCCGATCGCGGGGCGCCGAGGTCGTGGAGCTCGCGGTCGAGGCCGCGAACGACCGGGCCCTCGGGCTCTACCGTCGGGCCGGATTCGAACCGGCGGTCGAGTGGCCGCACTGGGTGCTCCCGGTCACGGCGAGGGTGCCGGCGGCGGACCCGGCGGTCGTCTGAGCCGCGATCCGATCGCCGCGAGCGAGCCGGGTTCCCGAAGGGCCGCCAGGGCCGGACCGGGGCTTGCCGTCCAGGCGGCGGCTGCGGGCCTAGTCGTCGCGCTCGGCGCGGGCCGCAGGGCCCGGCCCGAGCCGATTGAGGGCACCCCGGTAGAGCGCCGAGTGCGGGTCGAGCGCGACCGCGAGCCGGAGGTGGGTCCGGGCCTCCGGTCGCCGGCCGAGCCGCTTCAGGCTCTGGCCCAGCGCGTAATGCCCGTACGGTGACGACGGATCGACCTCCAGGAGCCGCTCGAAGGTCTCGCGAGAGCGCTCGTACTGGCCGGAGTTGAAGCAGGCCCGGCCGAGCGCCTCGAGGATCGAGCCCTTGTTCGGCTCCATCCGGGCGGCGCGGTCGAGCACCACCGCGGCCTGGGCGTGGTGCCGGCCGCGCATGAGGGCCTGGCCGCGCTGGAGCAGCTCGTACGCGCTCTCGCGGTCCTCGACCGGACGGGACGACTCGTCCATCGTCCGATGGTGGCACGGCCCGGCAAGATGCGCCGCCATCCGAACGTCCCAGGCCCGCCCGCCGGCTGGGTCGCCCGTCGGCTGGGCTGCGCGCCGGCTGGGCCGCCGGCCATCGGTCTCCGGCCGATCGCGTCTCCAGCGTGCCGCGGCATCGGCCGCCGAGTCTGGAACGCCACGCGTGCGGTGCGTCGCTTTCGGTGCCGCCGCGGACCTCGCAACCCCCGCCTGGCTCGACCAGCGTTCCGAATGGCGATTGGCGGCCCCAAGCGCGGCTCGAACGTCGCGGTGGCCGGCGGCTACGGTCCCGCTTCGCGCCAGTCGGCGAGGCGAACGGGTCGCAGCCGCGGGCTCTCGGTCCGGCCCGGGATGCGCCCTCGCTTCGCGATCGGGCGGCCGTCGATCTCCTTGAGGTCGGCCGTGAAGTCGATCGGGGTCGCGCCGCTGATGTACGAGCCCACGGCGAACGAGTCGACCGGCGCCCCCGCATCCTTGAAGTAGCGGATCCGATCCGGCGTCAGGCCACCGGAGACGACGATCTTGACGTCCCGGTGGCCGGCCAGGTCGAGGCGGGCCCGGACCTCGAGGACGAGGTCGGCCGTCACCCGGCCCCGCTCCGACGGCGTGTCGAGTCGGATGCCGTAGAGCCGGTCGCCGAGCGCCTCGGCGACCCGGAGCGCCTCCTCGGCCTCGTCCTTGAACGTGTCGACGAGGACGATCCGCGGGACATCGGATTCGAGGTCCCGGTCGAATGCGAGGGCGGCCTCCACGGTGTCGCCGAAGATCAGGACGAGCGCGTGCGGCATCGTTCCGGTCGGGTTCAGGCCGGCCAGCCGCGCTCCCGCCGGGGTCGACGCCCCGACGCAGCCACCGACGATCGCCGCGTAGTCGAGGACGTCGGTGATGTCGGGGTGGACGTGCCGCGCGCCGAAGGAGATCACCGGCTCCGGGGCCGCCGCGAGGACCGTCTCGCGGGCCGCGGTGGCCCAGCCGGTCGACTGGGCGAGCATCCCGAGGATCGCGGTCTCGTACAGGCCGAAGACCCGGTACCGGGCGCTGATCCGGAGGACGACCTCCCGCGGCGTGATCTCGTCGCCGTCGTCGAGCGCCTCGACGACGGTCTCGCCGGGATCCGCATCGGCGAGCACGTGGCCGAGGAGGTTCTTGGCCTCGTCGATGCCGCAGAGGATCGCTTCCTGGCGGGTGAAGACCTCCATCGTCACGATCGGATCGAGGCCTTCGCGCTCGAGGATCCGCTCGGCCCGCGCGAAGTAGACGTCGGCGGACTCGCCGGACAGGATCTCCCAGGACGGACGTGCGCGATGGATCGGCATCAGCGGCTGCGGCGCCTTCGACCGTCAGCGCCCGGCGTCGGACCCGTCACCGTCCCCGGAACCTCCCTCCGGACCCGACCCGACGTCCGCTCGGGGTGAGTCCGCCGGCGGGTCGGCGGCGAGTGTACCGTAGTGCCGGGCGCCGCCCAACGCCGACGATGATCGATCCGTTGCCAGCTGGACAGGCGGGGGGTCGGCCGGCGACGGATGCCGACAGAGGGCGTGCGGCAGCCCCTAGGACCGCGTGGGAGCCCCCAGGACGGCCTGGGGGCGACGAAGCCGGGCCACGTGCCACCCGACGCCGCAGGCGGCCATGGCGAGCCACAGGAGCCCGATGGCCGTCGGGTCGCGCTCGACGCCCGGGGCGCGCCACGGACCGGACGACGCTCGGCCTTCCGCCGGCGGCGCGACCGGCAGCGCGGCCTCGAACGGCTCCAGCCGGACGCCCGGGGCAAGGGTCGGGGCCATGAGCGCGTGGGCCGGCCCGGAAACGCCGTGCTCGAGTCCAAGGAGGTGGCCGATCTCGTGTCGGAGCGCGGTCTCGAGGTCGATCCGGCCGGCGACCGCTGAACCGCCCACCGACCAGCCCCAGCCCGCTGCGTCGATGTCGAGGACGATCGTCGACCCGGCGACCTCGGCCAGGTCGGTCCCCTCGAGATCGACGATCCGGAGCGCGATCGCGCCGAGGGCGGCGACGTCCGCGCCGGCCGCTCGCCACGAGGCAAGGGCGGCCTCGAGAGCCTGCCCGGCCTCGGTGATGGAGAGTGGCGTCGCAGCCGTGTCCGGGCCGAGCGTGGCCGCGCCGAGCCGACGGTCGTTGTCGAGGATCGTGACCTCGCCGCTCGCCTTGTCGAGAGTGGCCCCGCCGGTCGGCGCGGACAGGACGATCGAGAAGGCCTCGGTCGGCTCGGCAGTCCGGTCGCCGACGACCGTGACGTTGACGAATAGCTGGGTCACGCCGGGGCTAAAGGTCAGCGTGCCGGACGCGGCCACGAAGTCAGCCCCGGCCACCGCCGTGCCCGCCACGGTCGTCCAGGTGACGCTGATCGGGACGCTCGACGGGGCCGACAGCGTGACCGCGATCTGGACGACGGCGTTCTTGTTGTCCTCCGTCACCGTGCGGTCGGCGATTGAGATCGTCGGCGCGGCGCCGACGTCGTTGTCCGCGATCGAGACGCTGCCGGACGTCGGGCTCGCCAGGCCGTAGCCGGTCCCGGCCACGAGGGCCAGCGAGACGGTCTCGGCCGATTCGACGGCCGTGTCGTCAACCGGGGTGATCGTGATCGTGGCCGAGGCGACGCCCCCGGACATGGTGATCGACGAGCGGTCCGCGGCGAGCGTCCCGCCGCTGACGCTGACGCTGTAGTCAGCCGTGCTCGCGGTGCCGCTCCAGGCGAGACCGATGACGAGGCTCCCCGTCAGGTTGGCGGCCCGCGTGATCGTGAAGACGCCGACGTTCGAGCCGGCCTCACCGGCGCTGGCGTCGGTCGCCGCGAGCGAGACGGTCGGCTGGGCGTCGTCGTTCGTGATCGTCACCGTCGCGCTGCCGGTTCCGATCGTCAGACCCTGCGGGCTCGAGAGCGTCACGCCGAACGCCTCGGTCGCCTCGAACGCGGTGTCGCCGAGGATCGAGAGCGTGATCATGGCCGACGTGGCGCCGGCGGCGAACGTCACGGTGCCGCTCGCGGCGACGTAGTCGGAGCCGGCCACGGCGGTGCCGTCGCTCGTCGCCCAGGCCACGCTCACCGGGGTCGACGACGGGTTCGAGATGGTCAGCGTCAGGGTCACGGTCGTCGCTCCCGCGTTGCCTTCGGCGGCGGTCGCGCCGCCGATCGAGACGACCGTCGTGTCGTCGTTGAGGATCGTGACCGTGCCGATGCTCGTGCCGAGGTTGGCGCCCGTCGGGGCCCCGAGCCGGACCGTGAACGCCTCGTCCGGCTCGACGAGGGCGTCGGCGGCGATCGTGACGAGGACGAGCTTGGACGTCTCGCCCGGGTTGAACGTCATGGTTCCGCTCGCGGCCGTGTAGTCGACGCCCGCGACGGCGCTGCCGTCGGCGGTGAACCACGGGACGCTGACCGTCGTGGCGGAGGCCTGCGAGAGCGAGATCGTGATGCCGATCGTCACCGTCCCGCCGGTGCCCTCGACGATCGAGACACTTTCGACGTTCACGTACGGGACGTCGGGCGGCGGCGGCGGCGCCCCGCCTCCGAATGCGGGGTCGTCGGTCCGGATCCGGAAGCTGTCGAACGTGCTCGTGCCGCCCTGGCTCACGGTCCCGACGCGGCCGTCCACGATCGCCGCGTTGTAGCTGAAGCTCAGGGCCAGGGCCCCGTTCAGGCTGACCGAGACCGTCGACCCACGGAGGACCAGGCCGAGGAGATAGTCCTGGTTCGCGACGAGCGTCCTGGCCACCGAGGCGTCGATGACGAAGCCGCGGCGCGGGTCGAGGTGGCCGATCAGGATCCGCTGGCCGGCGATGTCGAGGGCGGCGAAGCGGGCGTCGTTCGTGCCGTAGCCGTCGAAGACGATCCCGCCGATCGCCGCGGTCCGAACGGTCGCCGAGAGCTCGACGTACGAGAACGTCTGGAGGCCCGCGCCGACGATCCCGTAGTCGACGAGGCTGACCGCCGCCGCGCTGCCGACGGACGTTCCTGCGAAGCGGCCGGCGCCGACGCTCCACGACCCGGTCTGGCCGCCGACGAATCGATCGGCGACGCCATCGTCGAACGTCTCGGTCTCGTCGAGCGTGAGCTGCGGCGGCAGGGTCTGGACCACGACGTTATCGAAGACGCCGCGGCTGTTGTCCGAGCCCATCCCGACGAGGCCCTTGTTGAGCCCGACGGCCACGCCGTTGAGCATCCTGGCCGGGAACGTGTGGGTGAAGGCCTGCCGGCCGTCGACGAGGACGGTCACCGCGGTGCCGTTCACGGCGACGAGCATCGAGTAGAACGTGTCGGCCCGGAGGGAGCCGAGGTACGGCGCCTGGACGTCGACGTGCCAGCCGGTCGCGTCGCGATGGCCCATCACGATCTTGCTGAGCGACACGTCGATGCCGGCGAACTTGAAGTCGACCGGTGACCAGTAGTCGAAGATCACATAGGCGTTCGACTTCCAGCCGCCGATCGCCTTCTGGGTCAGGATCGAGGCCGAGACCTCGAAGTAGATCGGCAGGTACTTGTCGACGTAGAAGACGGCGGCGGCGTCGAGGCCGAGCGACGACGCGGCGACCTTCAGCGTCCCCTGGCTGACCTCGAAGATGCCGCTGTCGACGGCGAAGCCCTGGAGCGTTCCACTGTTGAAGTCGGCACCCCGGAGGTTGTCGCGTGCGCCGCCGGGGATGTTGCCGGGCTGCGGATCGGTCGGGCCGCCGGTCTGCTGCTGCCAGTGGCCCTGGTCCTGCTGGATGACCAGGCCGAGCTCGCCCTCGTACTCGCCGTTCCGGCCGGGCCGGGTCTGCCAGGCGCCGGTGTCGTAGTCGCGCGTGGGGTCGGCGCCGTCGCTGGCCGACAGGGCGTACAGGAACTCAGGCAGGGACGGCAGGACCTGCCGGCTGACCGTGTCGATCCCGAACGGGCTGAACGGCACGATGTAGCTGTTCCACTCGCCGACCCAGTCGATGAGCCGGTCGCCGGCGGTGTTGCCGATGAGGATGTCGATGCCGGCGCCGCCGTAGACCCGGTCGTAGTACGTCGGGTGGGTGTCCGAAGTGTCGTTGAGCCAGCCGTTCGTCGACAGGATGTCGTCGGCATTCGAAAGGTCGTTGCCCCAGCCGGCATAGAGGTCGTCCCTGCCCGACCCGCCGACCATCCAGTCGTTGCCGAGGTCGCCGAAGACGAGGTCGTTGCCGTCGGTCCGGACGGTGGCGCTCAGGAGGCATGTCCCGTTGTTCGCGACCTGGATGCAGCCGCTCGGCGTCACCCGGCCCTCGGTCACCCGGATCGTCGTCGTGGCGTTGACGACCTGATCGGTCTCGAGGAGGTTGAGGAAGTACTGGTACGGGAAGCTCGTCAGCGGACTGCTCGCGGTGCAGGTGTGGCCGCTCGGCGAGTAGGCCGTGCAGCCCCACGTCACGCCGCTGGCGTCGAAGAGGATCGCCCGGCGGGGGTCGTACTCGTCGTAGAGGTAGAACTCGCCGAGCCGGCTCACGAACGGCTTCGGGGCGTTCCACGGGTCCGTGTCGGCGCCGAAGTAGAGGAGGTTGCCCGGGTTCCACGGCCGGGTCCAGTCGGTCCGGACCAACCCGTTCTCGATGCCGGTCGCGCCGAAGTGCTGGACGTACGACTCCGGGAGGGCCTCGCCGCCGACGATCGCGTCGTCGCCCGACGCGCCGTGCAGGAAGTCGTCGTCCCAGCCGCCGAAGATGACGTCGTCGCTGTTGTTCGCGTCGAACAGCGGCAGATCGACCTGGAAGTGCCCGGCGACGAGGTTGGGGCCGAGGTTGTACGGCGTGATGTCGACTTCCTTCTTGAACGTGCCGCCGACGTTGATCGTCGCCGTCTGGACCTGGCCGGGCGTGTAGATGAACTCGTTGAGCACGTAGCCGTGGATGACCTTCGTGTCGGGATCCGTGCTCAGGAACTTCTCGATGCCGTAGAGCGGCTCGCTCAGGTCGGCGCCATCCTGCCAGCAGTTCGCACCGCTGCAGCCGGTGTTCCGGCTCGTGAAGATCCGGCCGTCGTCGCCGATGACCCCGTCCTGGCCCGTGCCGCCTGAGATCCAGTCGTTTCCCCAGCCGCCGACGAGGTCGTCGTCCTGGGCGTCGCCGTAGAGGACGTCGTTGCCGACCTGGCCGTAGGCCGTGTCGTCGCCGGCCTCGCCGTGGATCTCGTCGTGGCCGCCGATGTCGACCGTCCAGCTGTTCCGCCCCGGGACCATCGGCAGCGGCGTGCTGCACACGCTCGTGGCGCCGCTGCCCGCGCTGCTGCACACACCCGCCGTGTTCGGCGGGAAGAACAGGTCCGGTTGGAAGTCCGGGCCGCCCGGGGTGTAGTCGAGGAGGTGGACGCCCCGGACGATCAGCCGGAGCGTGCCGTAGCCGGCGTCGTAGTTGAAGGTCACGTACTTCGTCGCCGTCCCGACGTCGGTGCCGTTGGTGCCCACGATCCGGATGATCCGGCCGTTGTCGCCGACGATCGTGTCGGCATCCCGGGCGTGGTCGAGGTCGGTCGGCCCGAGGTCGCTGTCGTCGTTCCGGCCGATCCGGGTCCCGGCGCCGCCGAACAGGCGGTCCGAGCCGTCAGGCCGCTCGAGGCGGTCGCCCAGGCTGAAGAAGTCGGAGCTCCCGCCGAGGATGTCGTCCTGGCCCAGGCCGCCGAAGATCGTGTCGTCGCCGCCGTTGCCCTCGATGTAGTCGTCGCCATCGGTCCCTGCCTCGAACGACGTCACGATGTCGAGGTCGCCGACGTAGTCGCAGATCACGCCGCCGCCGACCGGGTCACAGCCGTTCGGCGAGCGCGACGCGGAGCTGTGGATCGTGACCCTCGTCGCGCTGAGCGGCGTCTCACCGGCCTGGTCGACCATCCGGGCGAAGGCCCGCTCGATGCCGGCGTCGCCCTCGAGGATGTCGTCGCCGAGCTGGCCGAACAGCTGGTCGTGGCCGGGTCCACCGGCGATGTGGTCGTTGCCGAAGCTGCCGGCACCCTGCGTCCCGTCGTCGGACACGAAGTCGTGGAGGTGGTTGTTCGGATCGCCGTCCCAGAACTCGACGAGGTACTCGGCCCACCACGGGTACGGATCAATGCCGCCGGATCCGCTGTCCGGGTCGCGGTAGTCGCGCCACGTCCCGTCGACCAGGAGGGCACCGCTCGTGTCGCTGCCGCCGGTGGTCCCGCACGCGGTTCGGTCGCTGCGGCTGTAGAGGAGCGTGCCGCAGAGTGTCTGGAAGCGGCCGCTCGTGACGTCGACCGGGCTGATCCAGTCGCTCGTCGACGGGTAGGTCGGATCGGTCACGCGGCGGGCCAGGAAGGCCTGGTCGCCGAAGATCACGTCGTCCTGCTCGTTGCCGTCGAGGAGGTCGTTGCCGGCGCCGCCGAGGATGACGTCACGGCCGAGGTTGCCGAAGACCGTGTCGTCCGAGCCGTTCTGGTAGGCCCGGGATTCGATAGCCCGGACCGAGCTCAGGAGCGTTGTCTGGATCTTCTGGCGGCGTGGATCCGGGAGGTTCGGATCCATGACCTGCTGGATGACCGCACCGTGGTCGCCGAAGATGACGTCGTCGTAGGCGGTCTGCGGGCCGCCGGTCAGCGTTCCCACACCCTCGCCGTAGATCAGGTCGCGCCCGGCCGCGAGGTCGTCGGCGACGAGCGACGGTGACGGTTCGATCGTCGTGCCGTTGTTCGTGTAGCCGGCGTAGCTGACGGTCGGGAGCGGGCTTGAGTTCTCGGTGGAGATCGTCAGGCCGCGGGTCTGGAATGTGACGTTCACCCCGGAGTCGCCATAGATGTGGTCAGCGCCCCGGAGGCCGTGGATCTCGTCATCGCCCGAGCCGCCGGCGAGGTGGTCGCCGGTCTGGCTGCCGAAGATCACGTCGTTGCCGGCGCCGCCGTAGGCGGTGAAGCCGACGCTCGGCAGGGCGCAGGTCACGAGGTCGCAGGCCACGTCCGCGAACAGGCGGCGGGCATCGATCACGTCGTTGCCGGCGTAGACGTACGGGTTCGCGAGCGGCAGCATCCACTCGTCGTCCTCGTTCTGCTCGTCGACGATCTTCGTGAACGGGTCGAACGGCTTCGGCCCGAACTCGTAGCCCAGGACGTCGTCGGGACGGCCGGCGTACCAGGCGCCGTCCTGCGACGTGTCGCCGTACACGACGAGCGGCGAGGTCGGGCCGGCGAGCGCGCCGACGACGCCAAGCTGGAGCGTCGCGCTCGCCGCCGGGGTGAGGCCGCCGGTCTCGAAGATCATCACCGCGCCAGCCGCCGACGACGAGTCGGCGAAGGCCTTGATGACGCGAGTCTGGCCGAGCAGGGTGACGGTCTGGCCGACGGCAAAGCCGCGCTCCCGCCAGTCGATCCGCTGGAGGCTCGTGATCCGGTCGGCGGCGACATCGACGAGGACGTCCATCGGCCCAACGCTGATGGCGTCGCCGCCGATCCGAATCCCGGCCGGGATCGCCGGCGTCGGCGGAATCGTCTCCGGATGGAGCGGGTCGTAGCCGGTCACGGTCAGCGGCAGCGGCGTCCAGACGATCGTGTCGTTCACGATCCGGTACGTCGGCTGGAGGGCCACGTTCGCGAGGGTCATCGTCACCGCGGTGAGCCCGACGATCGTGTACTGGCCGGGCAGGCCGAGCTCGGTGATCGAGGCGCCGTTGACGAGCTTGCCGCTGATCACCACCTGCATCCCGACCTTGAAGCCGGCGGTCAGGAAGTTGCAGGCGCTCGCGCACGTCAGCGTGCTCGACGGCGAGGCACCGCTGTTGACCGTGATGTTCATCGGGGCGGATGTGGTCCGCCGGATCGGCTCGGCGACGTAGATGAGCGTCTTGGCGGTGCCGCTGTACGGCGTGAGCGCGAGCTCGTTCGTGCCCGTGTTGAACGTCATGACGGCGCCGACGCCGCAGCCGGGGAACGGATCCGAGTACGGGCAGGTCCCGTCCGAGAAGCCCGCGATCGTCCGCGTCTGGGTCGCGCCACCAACCTGGATGTGCTGAGGCAGGCCGTTCGCGAACAGCTGGGCGTAGCCGCTGTTGGCCCATGACAGACCGTCCTTGCGGATGACGCTGTTCGCCGTGACCTCGAGCTTGAAGTTCGTGGAGACCGGCATGTTGCCGCCGCCGTGGATCATCGTCAGGCCGCCGTGCGGTCCGGGCACGTAGATCCGCATCGGGGTGGGGTTGGGGACGTTCGGCAGCGGCGAGCCGCGGTCGAGGGTCAGGGTGGTCGCGGTGACCGCCATCAGCCGCCAGCCGACGCCCGGGATGCCCGCGATCATGACCCACTGCCCGACCTCGAAGCCGTCCGTGATCCACGAGCCGCTCGTCCGAGTCACGACGCCGCCGTCGCTCGGGAATTCGTCGGCCGGATTGAGATCGTTGTTCGCGATCGTCACCGCGGTCTCGGTCAGCACCGGGATGTCCTCGGCGATCGTGGTCCGGAGCGTCGGCGTGATCCGGGTGATCGAGCGCGAGTCGCTTGTGGCGTCCGCGAGTCCCGGCCCGTAGCCGATCAGGAGGTCGAGGTCGGTGACCGACAGGACGAGCCACTGGCCGGTGACGCCGGCGATCGTCAGCTGCTGGCCCGCGGCGAAGCCGTCGGCCGCCCAGCTGCCCGCGG
This sequence comes from Candidatus Limnocylindrales bacterium, assembly GCA_036277775.1. Taxonomy (GTDB): domain Bacteria; phylum Chloroflexota; class Limnocylindria; order Limnocylindrales; family CSP1-4; genus UBA5189. The sequence goes on along the minus strand of DASUMJ010000297.1, from coordinate 7,599 downwards.
TGCGCGTCAGCTTGCCGCCTGTGCCGTAGCCGTCGATCGAGAACGTGTAACTCGCGGTCGATGTCGGCTGGAGCGGCGGGGCGGGGGCGACACCGGAGACCAGCTCGAGGTGCATGACGGTGTTGTCGGTCGTGTCGCCGTCGAAGGCGTCGCTGAAGGCACGGACCTTCCAGGTCTGCGTCAGGCCGGAGATCTGGACGATCTGGCCGACGAGGAAGCCCTGGGCCTTCCAGTCGAACGGTTGCGACCGGGACAGGTCGAGGCCGCCCGGATCGCCGGCACCGAGCGTCCCGGCCGCCCGCGGGGTGAGGATGATCGAGCCGATGAGCTTGACGGCGACGTCCGGATCCAGCGTGCCGAGGACCTGGAAGATGTCGTTGCCCTGGCCGAGCAGGACGTTCACGACCTCGACCGTGCTCTTCGCACCGTCGGTCATGAACTTGCCGTCGACGAACTGGACAGTGCCGAAGCTGATGCCGCCCGGGAAGACCGCCGGCTCGCCGAACGTCTGCGAGTTGCCGCTCGAGTAGGTCGGCCCGAAGTCGAGGTCGTCGGCCATGCCGAGCCCCTTGATCCCGGTCGAGGTCATCCCGCCGATCCGGTCCTGCTGGCTGCCGTCGTTAAAGACGTTGAGGACGTCGATCTGCTTCGACTCGGGCGGCTGCGGCCCGATCTTGAAGAGCGGCTTGTCCTTCTCACCCGGGAGCTTCACCCCGAGGTTGAGCGAGCGGTCGGCGCCGGTGACGCCGCCTTCGACGGCCAGCGGGCCCTGGAGCTTCGAGAGGATGTGGGTCTGGGCCGGGAAGATCTTCACGCCGGACCGCGTGATCGGCTCGCTGTACAGCAGGTCGGCGCGGAGGATGATCCGCTGCTCGACGAACCAGTTCGGGGTGGAGTCGGCCGGGTTGGAGCCCTCGCCGTCATCCCAGCGGGCGAAGGCGGCGATCCGGGTCACGGTGACCGTGAGGGTCGTGCCGTTCGTCCAGCCGGCCGGGAAGGCGTTCTCGGCCGTCAGCTGGATCTTGTTGTCCTTGGCCTTGTTGTCGCCCCGGATGATCGCGATCTTGAAGGTGGTGCAGGCCGCCACCGGGGCGCTCGAGCAGACCTGGATCCGCTGGCCCTCGAGGAACGCCGACGACAGCCAGCCGCCCTTCGTCGTCCCGGTCAGCGAGGCCCCGAGGTCGTCGAGCATGACGAGCCGGCGGCAGTACGGGGCCACGGTGCAGCCGTCCGAGGTCGTGTCGATCTCGACGACGACCTTGCCCTCGAACTGCCCCTGGCGGGTCAGTCGGGCGATTGCCGTGCCGAAGTTCGTCGTCGTGACCGATGTCCAGGCCGGCGAGGTCTCGACGAGCGTCATCACGAGGTCGGTGATGGCGTAGACGTGGAAGTCGCCGCTGTGGCCGGGATCGGGTCCGGAGATCCGGATGAGCTGGCCGACCCGGAAGCCCTCGTCGATGAAGCTGCCGGTCTCGCTGCCGTTGGCCCGGGTCAGCGTCAGCCGCCCGCCGGCGCCGGTCCCGAACGTCAGGTTGCCGAGGAAGAGCCGCGATGGGACGTAGCCGCCGATGAGCTTGACCGGGTTGCCGGCCGCGCCCGGGGCGTTGTAGTTGGCGACGACGCCGTTGACCGAGTAGACGTCGGCCAGGCCGTCGGTGAGGATCGCGATCTCGACGGTGACTTCGGGGTTGTGGTCGAGATCGTTCGGGTTCTCCGGCCGCTTCGTCAGCCGCAGGGAGTAGTCGTCGGTGGTCCCGGGGATCGAGCAGGTCGCATCGCCGCACTTCACGACGACCGTGTCCGTGCCGGTCTCGCGGACGATGACCCCGGCCGTCTCGTCGTCGTGGACGAGCACCGGCTGGAGCGCGGGTCCGGCCCGCAGGTTCGGGAACTGGAACGTCGCGGTTGCGTTGTCCGTGATGCCGTCGGCCGGGTTGGTGTTGTAGATGCCGCACACGGCGCTCGCCGATGGATCGCAGTCGAACCGGATGACCGCGGTCTGCGGATCTTCGCGGTCACCGTCGTCGCGGGCGCTGACCCGGATCCGGATCGGCGTCTCCCAGTCGTTCGGGAAGCTCGCCGGGTCGCGGAACGTGATCTTGTAGTAGGTCCCGCCGTTGCCGTCCGGCAGCGGCCCGGACCAGCGGCTGTCGACGCCGACGAGGCCGAGCGAGATCGCCTGCTGGGTCTTCGCGTCCATCCAGACCTTCACGACGACGACCTGGCCATCCGCCGGCCGCATCGCCAGCTGGACGAGGAGGTCGTCCTTCGTGTCGGTGAAGGCACCGCCGACGGCCGGGTCGTCGAAGCCCTCGACGACGACGGTGGCGCCGTCCTCGGTGCAGGTCGGCAGGGCCGGGTACGGCGGGTTCGGGCAGACGGCGTCGAGCGAGATCTCGCTGATGAAGATGCCCGGCGTGTCGTTGTCGTAGACCGTCGCCTCGACGTTCCGGACGAGCGCGCCGTCGAACAGCGGGTTGTTCGAGATGACGCTGTGCTGGATGACGACGACGCGCTTGCCCTCGGATCGCGGGTCGATCTCGGTCCCACCGAGCTCGTCGACCGCCCAGAGGTAGATCCGCCGCTTGCTCGCTTCGGTCCAGTTCGTGCTGTCGAAGGTCAGGACCACGGCCCGGCCGGCCTCGTCGACGAGGACGCCGTTGATGACCTTGTGGCGCTGGAACTCGCTCGGCTCGTTGCACTCCCCGGCGACGAGGCCGGTGCCGACGCACAACCAGATCGTGTCGCCCAGCCCGTTCGGCAGCGGCGCCGGGTTGATGAGCGAGCCGTCCGCCTCCTGCTGCGGCGCGCGGGCCGCCGAGACCGTCACGTAGACCTTGCGCCCCACCGTCTGCGAGCTGCAGGCCGCGTCGTTGCAGTTCGGGTTGAACGCCAGCCAGACGTCGTAGTAGTCGATCTCCGGGATCGCGAGCGAGCCGCCCTCGCGCACGGCCGTGCCCGAGCCGGACTCGCGGATGACGACCACCCCGAGATCCGGCGTGGCCAGGTTGTAGTCGAGGCCGTCGGCCGGCAGGCCGTTGTAGAGCGGGTCGGTGGGTGACGTGACCCGGTGGTCGATCGTGCCCATGAGCCCTTCGAGCTCGCGGGTGACGATGTCGGCCGTGACGTCGCCGGTGACGTTGATGACGTCGGAGCCGAGCCCGCCGATCACCCGGTAGGCCACGCCGAACGCGGTCGACTGGACGAAGAACTGGTCGTCGCCCTCGAGGCCGTCGACCTCGATGACCTCGACCGTCGTGTAGCGAACGTTCAGGCCGGCGCCGTAGATCGCCTTGGCCGTGATCGCGAAGTCGTCGGCGAACTCCGTCCCCAGGACCACCAGCTTGTCGAAGCCGGTACCGCCGTCGACCGAGACCGGGGCGTTGACGTTGTACTGGACCTCGTCCTCGCCGCCGCCGGCGCGGATGTCGATCGGCCGGGCGACCGCGAAGCCGAGCCCGATCTTCGGGCTGGCGTTGCCCTCGACCGGGTCGAGCGGGATCACGTCGTCCTCCCAGCGGGTGTGGAGGGCGTCGTCACGCGTCGTCTCGGCGTCGGCGTTGTTGCAGACCCCGTCGTACTTCCCGTTGATCAGGTTGTCCTTGCGACCCGTCAGCGGGTTCCAGCCAGCGCCGGCGTAGCCCGGGTTCTCGGCCGCCGAGCAGATATGGTCGGCATCGGGTCCGTCGACCGGGAAGAGGCCGGTCCCAGGGTCGGCCGCCAGGCTGACATCGGACCACTGGCAGCCGGCGATCCCGTCGGCGTCGGTGTCGCAGACCGCGGCGAGGGCGAAGGCCCGGACGATGAACAGGTCGTTGTCGTCGTCGCCCTCGAGCCGCAGCTCGGCCTGGTTCGAGTAGACGATGAACTCGTCGTTGCCGGTGCCGCCGGTGGCGACGAGCGGCGCATGCGGGCCGGGGCTGAGCCAGCCCCGGGTCGTCGCGACGAGCGTCGGGAAGGTGTCCTGCGGCAGGAGCGCACCTTCGGTGTTGTCCGAGTCGCGCTTCGCCCCGAAGATCTGGCCGATCTGGAACAGGTCGTAGCCGGCGCCGCCGTCGAGGGTCGCGATCGCCGACGTGTCGTCGACGTAGAACGCGTCGTTGCCGGCGAGGCCGAAGACCGTGATCCGGCCGTTCAGCGCGGCGTCGTAGTTGATCCGCTGGACCATCGTGCTCGGCTCGTTGCCGGTGATCCGGTCGCGGTACAGGCCCACCCCGCCATCGGGGTCCGTGTTGCCGGTCAGGAGGGCGACGAAGGCCGGCCGGTCGGCGACCTCGCTCGCGCTCGTGCATGTCGTTGGGATGCCGCTACCGACCGGCGTGACTCCGTACGGGCCCTCGTTGTCGAGGCACTTCACGGCCCGCAGCAGGAACAGGTCGTCGGTCGCGTTCCGGGTCGTGGAGCCAGGCGCGTAGCCGTTGTAGGCCGCGGCCGTGTTGTCGACGCCGTAGATCCCGAGCTCGTCGGCGCCGTTGTCGGGGGCGCCGGTGTCGAGGACGTTGATGACGTAGTTCCGGTCGGCGCCGTGGCTGCCGGTCGTGAAGATCCGGTAGTAGTCGGTGTCCGACTGGCCGTCGAGCGTCAGGACCTGGCCGGCGCCGGCTCCCGTCGTCGCGAGCCCCAGCGGATCGGTGACGACGTTCATGCCCTGGAGGTACCAGACCGTGAAGCGGTCCTCGTCGAGGTTCTTCGGGTCGCCCGAGGCGTACGGGTTGACGTCGGCGCTCAGGCATGCGGTCCCGCAAACCGGAGCGATTGCGGTGCCGCGGACGATCGTCTTCGAACCGAGGAGGATGAAGCCGTCGCTGGCCCAGGTCGAGATCCCGTCGCCCGGGACCTCGCCGCCGGCCAGGCCCGACGGATCGCCGAGCTGGAACGTGTCGATGTCGGTGTTGCCCCAGACCTGGGTGATCCGGCCGGCGACCGGGTTGGCGGTCGTCGGGGCGCAGCTGCCGACGGGGTGGCCGCTCGAGGCGCCCGGAGTGACGACGCAGTCGGCGACGATGCGGCCCCGCAGGACGACGTTCGAGCCGTAGCCCGCGTCGGCGTTGCCGTAGTCGCCGTACAGGTCGATCGCAAGGTCGGCCAGGATCTCGGTGTTCTGGTGGGTCGCGACGTCGTCGCCGACACGGAGGAGGACGTTGCCGGCTTCCGCGAAGACAAGGCCCTTCGGGATGAACCGCTCGGCGTCGAGGTCGTCGCCGCTCGGCAGGCGGGTGTTGCTCTCGGCGAAGCGGGCCGTGCCTGACTTCAGGAGGTAGAGGTCTTCGTCGAGTGTCCCGGCCGTCGGCGCGCCGTCGGGGGACGTCTCGCGGACGGTCAGCCGGATGTCGCCGGTCGGGGCGTGGGCAAAGACGAGCCGCAGGTACCCGTCGGTCTCTGTCAGCCAGATGCCCGTCGAGCCCTCGAGCGCGACGTCGTCGGTCGCGTAGCCGGCGTCGTTCGTCAGGCCGGGGTTCGACTGTCCGCTGTCGAGGTCGGCACAGCTCGCCTTCGTGCAGGTGAACGTCGAGCCGATCGACGAGTCGATCTCGAGGTCGTTGCCGCTCGTGCCGATGCTCCCGCCGTTCGCGTCGAGGTCGACCGTCTGGCCGAGGATCTCGGCATCGTCGGTCGAGCTCCCGGCGTGCTTGCCGTCGATGATCGAGCCGGCGACGGTCCGGAGCGACACGTTGCCGGTTGCGAGGTTGGCCGCCGAGCCGGCGGTCCAGGCGGTGTGGACCGGCAGGTCGCCGACGATCTCGTCGAGGTAGATGCCGAGCGTCTTCGTGTCGTCGGCAGCCGTGTCGAAGGCACGCAGGACGCCGGTGCTGCCGCTCCGGCGGGTGTTGATCTCGAGGAACCCGCCGCAGATGAGGAGCATGCACGAGGCAATCACGGCACCGCCGGCCGCAGCGACGAACGCCGGCAGCCCGATCCCGCCGACGTCGCCGGCCGTGCCGGCGGTCATCGTGATGTTCGCGCCAGCGACGTCGATCGTGACTTGGGCATCCGAATCGACGATCCGCTTCGGCGAGGTGAGCGTGACGTCGTCGCCCGTCGACTCGACGTGGCCGACCGGCATGTCGCCGTTCAGCTCGGTCGCGGTGATCGAGCCGTTCGTGAACAGGAAGAGCTGCGGGACGTCGATGCCAATGCCGTCATCGTTGTCGAACGGCGGCGCCGGGAACGCCAGGCCGGTGTCCTTGTCGATGAGTGACGCGCCGGTGTCGGCGAAGACGACGAAGTGGACCGTGGCCGTCGCCGCGGCGAGCGTGTCGTAGCCGCCGAGCGTCGAGACGTTGCGGGTATCACATGGCTCGACCGTGGCAGACCCGAAGTCCCCCGCAGCCGTGTAGTTCCGGACCGCGACGTGGCAGATCTTGATGTCGTCGCCGGCCCGGACGTCGCCATACGTCGTCCCGGCGTCGCCGAACGTGATCGTCGACGTCTTCTTGACCCGGTCGGAGGTCGCGAACGCGCGAAGGATGTACATGAGGTCGGTCGGCGTGAAGTCCGGCCGGAAGTGGGCGAGGTAGTTGCCGCTCTCCGCGTCGGCGAAGCTCGTCACGCCGCCGGCGCCGCTCTCAATCCGGGTGGTGCTCGGCGGGTCGAAGAGATTGACCTCGACGTCGCCGACGGTCGCCTGGTTCGTGCCGCCGATCGAGTCGTTGATGACGACGTCGACGTCGTCGCCGGCGATCAGGTAGTCGACCTGGAAGCTCCAGGCGCTCGTGCTCCCGAACTGAGCGACCGTGAGCGAGCGCTCGTTGAACGTCAAGTCGAGGACGAGATCGCCGGCCGCCTCGGCCTGGACGACCTCCGGGAACAGGCACGGCGTCGTGCCGCCGGGGCAGATCATCGGATCCTGGTGCTTGAACCGGATGACCTCGGCCACGATCGCGACCCGTGGCGTCGCCCCGGCCTGCTGGCGCCCGATCGACCCGACGTCGGCGTCGAGCTCTAGCTTGTTCGTCCGGACCAGCTCGACGTCCGTGTCCGCGCCCGGCTGGCCGAAGACGGCCACGAGGTGGCCGGCGACCAGGGTGACGCCGGTGCTCTCGATGCCCTGGAGGTCGTTGGCGTTGTCCGAGAAGATGTTGCCGCGCTCGTTCTTGACGTACGTCCGGCCGATCGGGTTCTCGATGTCGCCGTCGAGCCAGACGTCCGAGTTCCCGACGATCCCCGACTTCAGGTTGAGGATCTGGAGGTCGGTCGGCGGGAACTTGTGGAGGATGTCGAACTCGAACGTCGCCGGGTTGTCCTCGGCCAGCTCGACCGACGCCGCGTCATCGTCCGCCGCGGGGTTCGCGTTGCCGGGCGAGTTCGTGGGACCCTTGATGTCGTCGACCGAGACGTCGATCTGGGGGTCGTCGGCGTCGCTCACGACATCGATGTCGTTGATCACGAGGCGCCGGTCGGAGCGGTTCGTGATCGTGACCGTGTCCCAGGTGTCCTGGACGTAGAACTCGCCGGCGTTGCCGAAGATGATCGACAGGTTGTCGTCGCTGCCGCTGGCCTTCGAGTTCAGGGCGCCCGCGTCGTTGGCGTCGAACCGGACGAGCCCCGACTCGTCGTAGATCAGGTCGCCGACGACGATCCAGTGCCCGGCCGGGATCG